>UQKM01000008.1 GCA_900541685.1 uncultured Collinsella sp. | reverse complement strand
CGGCCCTGCCGGGGCGCGAGGCATAGGGACTACCCACACGAACTCACGAAGGCTCTAAAAAAGTCACAATATACAAATGTCGAGAGATATTGGCGATATAGATGAAAAGAACTAAGGGTTTTCTTTTGCTGGTATTGATGCTGCTCGGACTGTTCTGCCTGAGTGGCCCTTCTTGGGCCAAGGCTGCCTGTCCTGAAGGTGAGCCTTAGCAGTCTTATACGGGCAGCCTGCTGATAACTGCTAAGGAGGGCGATGCCGACTCTCAGTCTGGGGTAAATCCCCTTGCCACTTTTGAGGGGGACGGCGGAACGGTCAAGCTTGACCATATTGGTAGCGGGATTTTGAGGTGGCAAGTTCTTCCGGACAAAATTGCGAACGATCCCTTCTCTTTTGCTGGAACGATTTATCTATACAAGGTTGTGAGCGGAAAACAAAAATACGTCGATTGCTATCCGACAAACGGGTCTGGAATTGCATTCACCGGCATTTCGGGGCAGATTGATACACATGTACGAAAGGGAACCTAAGTGGTGCGTTGGGTTGGAGCTGCTGCAGGTCCGATATGGATTACGGTCTTGCGCCCCGATGTCCAAATAGGTTTCTCTCTCTAGACGGGAAGTTGCTCATGGACGCCATATATGACGGAGATGACTGGGTCGATCATTATACTTGGCGCCTGGTCGGCTCGAACGACAATGGGGATGTGGTGTTTGATGGACTATGTCCAAAGCATCTCCATCCTTTTGTCTCGTCGTTAATTGAGAGTTCCGCTCGTGTTGCCCCCTACAGCTCGGCATCGCTTCATGATACGGACGTTTTGAAGACCATAAGGGAATCAATTGACGAGGGAACGATGAGCGGCCCGCTGTTTTCTCGGCTTGTGAGGCTAGATGAGATTGGCTCGAAACGACTGCTTGCGGGCGAAAAAGTGGAACTCACTTATCGGTCGATGATTTCAATCCTGCGGCTAGCCGATGTTCTTCGCAAATAAATGAGGCTTCCCTATTCAAAAAACCGAAAACCCCGCCAAACGTGATTTCCCTAGGGAAAAAACGCTTGGCGGGGTCCTGGCGTGTTTTCCCTAAGGGGATCACGCCATCAGACGAGCAGCTCAGCCGAGCAGTTCGCTACTCCTCCCAGTAAGCATCTGCAAGCAGCTTAAAGCAAATCTTCTTGACCGGCTGTGCGCCATCGCCCGGGAACTCGAGCGTGGGCATGTGAGGCTCGCCGGCAACGAACAGTGCAAACTTATCGTCGGCAAGATCGCCGGCGATCGAAGCGTCGGAATCGACCAGATCGTAGTCGTCCTTCTCGTCAAACTCCTGAACCAGCGTCAGGCTGCCCGTGGCGACCTTAAAGGCCTCGCGACCCTCGACGTCGATCTGCAGGTCGTGATAGCGCTGATGCGTCTCATAGTGAGCCTCGGCCTCGGGACGCGTCGTGGGAGACATGACGTTCGCAAAGACCTTCTCACCCAAAATCGGATGGCTGCCGACCTCGAGCTGTGCCGGGTCGTTCTCCTCGAGCCAGTCGATCAGCACGTCGAGGCCCTTGAGCATTCCGCGGTACTCCTCGATATCGCCCAATGCACCGTAAATCATCTAAATCCCCTCTCGGATCGCTTCTTTGGCGGCTAATCGGCAAACGCGTTACCGATGCTGTTGCCACCCACATACGCCTCGACCAGGGTAAGGTCGGGATTGAACACGACAAACTCGGCGTCGCGCCCCAGCATAATGCTACCGCACCTGTCGTCGACATGAGCTAGCAAGCAATGCCGGGGCCGACGCCCAGGCTTTTACAGCTCGGTCACGACAACGCCGTTGTAGACCTCGTCCCAACGGTCCATGACCAGATGGCCGGTCATGGGATCCATGGCATTGAGCTTGCCGCAGGTGTTGGCGGTACGCAGCACCGTCTCGTCATCCGCGCCAGCAGCAATCGCATGCGCGAAGCCGGCAATGGTCGAATCGCCAGAGCCCGTAGCGTTAACGGCGGGGATATCGGGGGTCTTGGCGCGGAATGCACGGCCATTATGGAAGCCCACGGAGCCGGCAGCGCCCATGGACACGACGACCCAGGGGATATCGGAGAAGCGGGCATCAGAGGCGAGCGCGGCGCGGAGCTCGTCCACATCGTCGGTGGTAAAGCTCGTGCCCAGAAGGCCGTTAATCTCGGTCAGGTTAGGCTTGACCAGCTCGGGCTTAATTTCGGACTTAAGGGCGGCCTCGAGCGAAGCACCCGAGGTATCGAGCAGCACCTTGGCGCCGGCGTTCTCGGCAATACCCGTGATCTTGGCGTAGTAGCCCGCCTCGACACCACGGGGCAGCGAACCCGAGATGGTAACGACAGCGGCCTTGCTCGCAAGCTCGGCGAACTTGGCGGTAAAGGCATCGAGCTCCTCGGGGGCAATCGTCGGGCCGCTCTCGAGTAGCTCGGTCTGGTTGCCGGCGTGGAGGATGTTAAGGCAAATGCGAGTCTCGCCCTTGATGGGTACAAAATCATTCTTAATGCCGTTGGCATCCATGAGCTCGGCCATGTAGGCGCCCATGTGGCCGCCGAGTAGACCGGTTGCCACAACGTCGTCGCCCAGCTGACCCAGTACACGGGCCACGTTGAGACCCTTGCCGCCGGCGGTCTTTTCGGGCGTCACACGGTTAACGTCGTCGATAATGAGCTCATCGAGCTGATAGCGTGTATCGACGGACGGGTTCATCGTAACGGTGAGGATCATTTTTAGCTCCTTATCTCGCAGGCTCCTTGTGCCTCGCGATACGAGTCGACAAAACGGAATTACAGAATCTCAATCGTGAACGAGCGAACGACGGTCTCCTTGGGCTTGGCGACAAGGCAGCCACGCTTATGCTCAAGCACGTCGTCCTCATCGGAGCAGGTCGAAAGGCCGCCCCAAGGCTCAACTGCCACAAAATCACCCTCGGGCTTGCTCCACACAATGAGATATGGGAAGCCCTCAAAGCTCAGGCGGACGCCCTTGTCCTCGCCCTTTTTGGAAAGCGTGACCTGGCGGCTCTCGAGCACGTCAAAGATGGTCTCCGCAAAATCGAAGAGCTCGTGCGACAGGGGCAGCGTCTTTCCCACCATGGGGTTCTTGGAGCGCTTGTCCACATCAATCAAGCCAGTCGAAGGAACGGCGGTGCAGAGCTCCGCAGCCTCATCCTTCTCAAAGCGCAACTCGTAGTCCGTATAGGCCTCGCCCTCATCGAGCGGGCACCTAAAGCCGGGATGCCCACCGATAAAGAACGGCATGTCCTCGGTTCCCTCGTTGGTCACCTCATAGGAGACTCGCACGGCGCTGTCCTCGAGCGTATAACGGGCGACGAGCCTAAACGGATACGGATAATCGCTCAGCAGCGCGGCGTTATCCTCCGAAGCCAGGCACATAGCCAACTCGTTCTCGCCTTGGCTCAGCAGCTTCCACTCCTGCTTGCGCGCAAAGCCGTGGCGAGCGAGCTTTACATGATGCCCGGCAAACGTCATGGCGCTGTTGTCGCGCAAGCCTCCGCAAATCGGGAAGCAGACCGGCGCCTGACCGGACCATACTGCGGGGTCGCCCTGCCACAAATACTCGCGACCGTCGGCCTCAATCGAGGTAAACGAGCCGCCGGCAGTGGAAACCTTAATAGAAATCGAATCGTTGGAAAGAGCGTATTCCATTACCCATCCTTTCGAACAACTGCTTTATTTCACGCAAGCGCCCGTTTCAATCCTAACCATAGAACAAACCCGCACGCTCATCGATGCGTCCGGTATCCCGGTCATGTAACGGGGTACCATACAGACATTGATGCAATTACAGCTGAAAGGCCTTCTTATGCGAACCATCATTCTTTATGCCTCACGCCACCACGGCAATACGAAAAAGCTCGTGGACGCCATCGTCGAGGCGCACCCCGAAATCGATACCCTCGACGTGAAAACACTCGGCAAAAACGAGTATCCCAACCTGCACGAATACCATCTGATTGGTGTCGCCACGGGCATCTATTACTCCGAGATCGACAAGGACATGGCACGCGTGCTCACTAACGTGTTGCAGCCGCAGGACAAGGTGTTTGGCCTTATGACCTACGGTGGCAAAAACAAGTGGTACGGCAAGGATATCGATGGCATCTGCCGCATGAGGCAGGCCATCTTTATGGGTGTCTACGGCTGCCCCGGCTTTGATACGTGGGGGCCGTTCAAACTCACCGGCGGTGTCCAAAAGGGGCACCCGACCGCTGAGGAAATTAAGGGTGCCGTCGACTTCTTCGACAAGATCGAAGACGAGTATGGAGACATCATCGTCGAAGAGTACGCCAAGCGCGAGAAGCGCCTAGCATACGAGAAGGAGCATCCTGCAGGAGGCCTGGTGGCCGGCGTTAAGCGTACGGCAAAGAAAATCGCTAGCAAGCTGTAACTGTAAAGGTGCTTTTGAGCGTTTAACCCGTACGGCGGGTCCGAGCAGATTCGGGCCCGCCGTCTTTTTCTTTCGTTACTCGGTAAAGGCGTTGCCGACGCTCTGGCCGCCAACATACGTCTCGACGAGGGTGAGCTCATGGTCGAACACGACAAAGTCGGCGTCGCGACCCGGCATGATGCTGCCGCACTTATCCTCGATGTGCGCGGAGCGTGCCGGCACCTCGGTTGCCATGCGAATGGCGATATCGGCGCTGGCGATGCCCCAGTCGACGATGTTCTTGACGCCCTGGGCAAGCGTGAGCACCGAACCGGCAATGCTCTTGCCATCGGCGAGCCAGCACAGGTTGTCCTTCATGATGACGTCCATGCCGCCGCTGGTGTAGCTGCCCTCGGGCATGCCGCCGCAGCCCAGGCAGTCGGTGATGAGCACCGTGTGCTGCCAGCCCTTTGCCTGCAGCAGCGCCTTGATGGCGGCAGGGTTTACGTGCTTGCCGTCACAGATGATCTCGGCGTAGGTCTCGGGCGTGGACATAGCAGCCCCCACGACACCGGGCTCACGGTGATGCAGCCCGCGCTGGCCGTTATAGGTATGCGTAAAGCAGCTGGCACCGGCGTTGATGGCGGCGATGCACTCGTCATACGTGGCATCAGAGTGACCGATGCTGGTCACGACACCCTTCGCATTGAGGGCAGCAGCATAAGCAGCGGCGCCATCGCGCTCGGCAGCCATGGCGCTCTTAACGATACGTCCGCCGGCAGCCTCCTGCCACTCGTCAAAGACCTCCTCGGAGGGGTCAATCAGGTAAGCGGGGTTCTGTGCGCCCACATGCTTCATGGTAAAGAAGGGGCCCTCCAGGTAGATGCCCTGAATGCGAGCACCGCAGAAGTCAGGGCCGCGGCCCTCGTCAGCCTGAGCGATGGCGGCGCAGGCATCCTTGATCTGCTCGACGCCATCGGTGAACGTCGTGGGCAACCAGCTGGTGGTACCGCGACGGGCGAGCTCGGTCGAGCTAATATCGATACCCTCGGGGTCGTTATCGGTAGTTGAGTGGTTGTAGAAGCCGTGGATGTGGGTGTCGACCATACCCGGCGCGATCCACGACCCCGTATAGTCCTTGATCTCGCAAGAGGGCTCCTCGGCCTGCCAGGCGCCAAAGACGCCATCCTCGACCATGAGATAGCCGCCCAGCTGCGGGCCCGCCGGCAAGAAGAACTTGTCAGCCTTAATTGCGTACGTGCTCATATGCACTCCTTGCTTCTAAAGCAGTTGACTGTGGTGATGCTTATACCCGATCCAAGTGAAAACAAAAAGCGCCCGCCCGCCGTTATGAGCGGACGGGCGCCCTTACAGGGGGGACGCGATTAAGCGGTGAAGGGGTGAATCGTCACGCCCTTAACCACGCGGTTGACCGTGCCAGTGGGGCTCGGCGTATCGGGCGTGTTGCCCACGCGCACGGAGTTGAGCAGGCTGATGGCCTGGGCAAACATCACGAACGGCAGGGCAAGGTAGCCCTCGGGGAGTGCCTCATAGCCCTTAAAGGTGAAGGACTCGCCCTCGTAGACGGTAGCGCCATCCTGCTGAACGGCAACGGTGTGCTGAGCGATCTCGTCGCCACCGATCTCGTTGAGGATGTCGATATCGTACTGACGGGTGTAGGCATCGTTGTTGACGAACACGAACACGAGGGTCTTGTCGTCGACGAAGGACTTGGGTCCGTGACGATAACCCATAGAGGTGTCGTAGGAAGTAGCGACCAGACCGTGAGCGAGCTCGAGGATCTTGAGCTGGCTCTCCTGGGCAAGGCCACCGAAGGAGCCGGAACCCAAGTAGGTCACGCGGTTGAAGTTGCCAGCCAGGTAATCGGCGACCTCGGGCTCACGAGCGATGACCTCCTCGCCCATCTTGGCGATGGTCTCGACCCACTCGGCCTTCTGCTCATCAGAGGCGGTGTCGAAAATAAGGGTAGAGAGCAGGGTCATGCAGGTGTAAGAACCGGTCATGGCGAAGCCCTTGTCGTTGGCGCGCGGGATGAGCAGCGTCAGCGCATTGGGGTCATCAGCGGACTCGACGGCGAGCTTGCCCTCGGGAGCGCAGGTGATGTTGAGGAACTTGACGTTGTGGACGAGCTCCTTGGCAACGGCGACGGCAGCAAGGCTCTCGGGGCTGTTGCCGGAGCGGGCAAAGGAAACCACGAGCGTGGGATCCTCGGCGCGCAGGAAGTCGCGCGGTGCGCTCACGATGTCTGTCGTGGCGATGGGCTTAAAGTCGTAGAGATCAGTGTTGCCAGCGTGACGCAGGTACGGGGCGCAGGTATCGCCAACGTAGTCGGACGTACCGGCACCGGTGAAGACAACGGACAGACGGCCCTCGCCCATAGCGCGAGCCTCGGCCAGGAAGGCCTCGATGGCCTCCTTGTTCTCGCGATAGATGTTGAGCGTATCACGCCAAAGCTCGGGCTGCTGAGCAATCTCGGCCGTGGTGATCTGGGCGCCGAGCTCGGTGAGCTCCTCGACACTCTTCTCGAACATTTCTAATACCTCTCTCTAGAAGTAATCCTCTGACGTGCAATTATACACTTCGGTTGGTTATCTGGTAGTAACCAGTTAAATATAAAGAATCATCATATGGAAACGGTGCAGACACTAATCGCTACGCTGGTGGTAAACCTTGTATTTAAACTGATCGGCACGAGCAACCGAGAGCGTATACTCCACAACCTCGTTTGACTCGTTATACGTAGTCCTAACCAAATCGAGCACAGGCGAGCCCTCGACGATTTCCAAAAGGTGGGCATCGGTGGGACGGGCTATGCTCGCATAGAACTCCTCTTCGGCCACGCGTATTTTTTGTTGAAAGTCTTGCTCAATCACATCGTAAAGCGGCTTACGCTCCAGCAGCGGTCGCTTTAGGGACAGAAATTGACGAACCGGTAGATAGCTACGTTCGACCATCATGGGCATGTTGTCGGCAGAACGAAGGCGCTTGAGCTTAAAAATGCGATCACCGATACGTAATCCCATATGCTCGGCCAGATTCTTATCGGCCTCCATCTCGCAAAAATCGAGAATCGTGGTCTCGGGGTCGCGACCCATCGCGCGCATCTGCTCGGTAAAGCTGTAGGACTGCATAAGATTGGTTGCCTTTGCCGAACGGTCGGTCACAAAGGTACCGCGACCGTGCTGCCGAACCACCAGTCCTAAACGCTCCAGTTCCTGCAGAGCTAGGCGTACCGTAGTGCGCGAGAGACCATAGCGCTCCGAAAGTTCGCGCTCGGAAGGAATCATGTCACCGGCGCGATATTCATGGTCAATCTTTTCGGTCAGAATATCGACCAGCTGATCGTACAGCGGTTGCTTACGCGCTCCGATCGCCATCCTATCCTCCCTTTTGCTCAAACTAGGCTACTACCTTGGGTGTTAAGCATTATCGGTCTGCAACACCCGAATCATTAAGAAAACAAAAGCCGCGCGCTCTTTCGAGCACGCGGCTTTTAACATACACATGGCTTAAGGGGTCGGGGCGTGAGCCGCGTAGGGACACACCCCTCAAGCTAGAGCCTTACCAGATGCTCGGCCAGAGACCAAGCGGGCCAGCGCCCAGGATGCCCAGGACGAAGAGCAGCAGAATGCCCTTGGTCGGGGTCCAGCTGTGCTTAGCGAACATGTAATAAAGCAGCAGCGTAAGCATAAGCGGGACGAGCTTCGGGACGATGGTGTTGAGGGTGTCGGCAACAGAGAAGTTGACCGGATCCTCGGTGACGGTAGCGTAGGTCACGGACTCCATGCCGTTGCCCAGATCGGCGACGCCGCACTTGACCTCGTTGCCGTCGGCATCGACGGCGGTGAGGGCGTTGCCGTCCTCACCGGTCATGGCGATGGTACCGGCCTCAGCGGTCTCGGTATCGATGCCCTCCATACCGGTGAAGTTCTCGGCCTCCTTCTCGGAGACGATCACGGTAGTAGGGGCAAGGCCACGGGTGGTGCCGTTGGGGATCTGGAGGTTGATCTGGGTGCCACCCATGGTGACGACCAGGCAACCGACGACGAAGACGCCCATGATGGAAGCGGCACGCGTGAAGGCCTGCATGTTGGCAGTCAGAGCGTCAATAGCGCTGGTGCCAAGCTTGTAGGACCAGTTCATGAGCCAGAAGCGCAGAGCGAACTGGACGACGTTGAAGATCACCAGGAAGATGATCGGCGCAGCGGCGTTGCCGTTGATGGCCATGTTGGAGGTGATGCCGGCCGTGATAGGCACGAGCGTCAGCCAGAACAGGGCGTCACCGATACCACCGAGCGGGCCCATTGCGGCGACGCGGACGGCGCGGATCGTGGGGATGTCAACCTTGTTCTGCTCGAGCGAAAGCACGATGCCCATAACAAAGGTGACGAGGAACGGGTGAGTGTTGAAGAACTCCAGGTTGTGGCTCATGGAAGCCGCGAGGTCGTTCTTGTTGGTGTGGATCTTCTCCAGACCGGGGATGATGGAGTAGAGCCAACCAGCGGCCTGCATACGCTCGTAGTTGAACGAGGCCTGCAGGAAGCAGGAACGCCAAGCCATCTTGTTGAGGGTCTTCTGGTCGAGCTGCGGAGCAGGAGTGAGATCCTCGTAGTGCTCCGGGATCACATACTCATTAGATGCCATCTTCGAAGTCACCTCCGTCAGAAACAGCTGCACCCTTCAGCTCGGTCTGCTGCTGGAAGTCCCAGAAAGCGATGCCGAAGCCGATGAGAGCGAGGATGAGCAGAGCAGGGGTTGCCAGAGAATCGTTGGCAACGGTGATGAGCGCGAGGCCAAAGCCCATGAGGAAGAAGCCCCACATATCGCGGTTCATCATAACCTTGAGCAGGACGGCGAAGCCGACGAAGCGCATCATGCCGCCTGCAGCGGAAAGACCGGTCTGCAGCCAAGTCGGGATGGCGGAAGCGATGGTCTGACCGATGGTGGCGCCAGCGATGAAGAACAGGGTGACGACGATAGCGAAGATCAGACCGAGCAGGGTCATGGCGAAGTAGTTCAGACGCTCGATACCCTTGGTGTCAGCGTTGTGAGCCATGTTGTCCGCGGAGGACATGAGCGGCGACATAAGCGTGAAGACCAGGGTAACGCCGAGCTGACCAAGCAGAGCGAACGGAATGGCAAGGCCGACTGCCGCGTTGGGCTCGAGGCCCGTAGCGATAGCGAGAATGGCTGCCATGATGCCGCCGATGACGGCGTTAGGCGGCTGAGCGCCTCCGATCGGCATGTTGCCGATCGTCATGAGCTGATAGGTACCACCCACGAGAAGACCGGTGTTGAGGTCGCCAAGGATAAGACCGATGACGGCGCCGGTGACGATGGGCTGATAGAGAGACTCGAGGAAGTTGAACTGGTCGATTGCCGCGACGAACGTGACGATGAAGACCAGAGCGACCTGGATGATCGAGTATTCCATCTTGCTCCTCCTTTCAAAATGTATGTACGCACTTTGGATTTCACGAACAGAATGTCAGGGTTTCATTCCTGACAACGTGGATCATGAGGATTACGAGAAGAGCTTGCTCGTGTCCTCAACAGGCGTGCTCGGAACGCGCCTGATCTCCAACTCCACCCCCAATTCCTGCAGCTCTTTAAACGCAGCGACATCCTCGTCGTTAACTGCGACGGAGGTGGCGACTTGGCGCTTTCCTTCCGACATGTGCATGTTGCCGATGTTTACCTTCTTTATAGGCACACCGCCCTTGACGAGCGTAAGCACGTCTTCCGGTGTTTCGGCCACGATGAAGATCTTCTGGCGCGGGCTCGCCTTGCCAATGACGTCGATGGTCTTCTGCAGGGAGAAGAAACGAGTAGCGACGCCGGCGGGAGCGGCCATCTTCATGAGGTTCTGGCGCATGGTGTTGGTCGACACATCGTCGTTGGCGACGAGAATGAGGTTGGAGCCCAGGGTGGAGTTCCACTGGGTAGCGACCTGACCATGGACCAGTCGGTTATCGATGCGGGTAAGAAGAATGTTGGGTTCTGCCATGTTGATCAGCTTCCTTTCGTTATTTGCTGACGACAGTTACTTGATCTCCTGAATCGCGTAACGCGAAACATCTACAACGGCGCCGGATCGGACTTTGATCTGGACCTTCTCGCCTTCGATGCCTTTGACGGTTCCGTAGATACCGCCGGCGAAAAGAACCTCCTGACCCGGCTTGAGCTCCGTGTGCAGCTCCTTGAAGTACTTCTGCTTCTTCTTCATGTTGATTTGCGACCAGATGGTGTAAATCAAGCCCATGATGACAAGCAGGCCTAAAAGGGCGACCGAGGAGCTCAGGACGCTGGCTCCGAAATCGGCCATTAGATGCCGTCCTCGTCGCCGAAGATATCCTCTTCCTCGGCACCAGAGACGGATGCGACCGTCTGGGCGGTGATGCCCGTCTGGCCAACGGTCACGGCCTGCTCGCCAAGCTCGGCGAGCGTGGCGTTGCCGCGGAGGAACAAAAGCTCAATAACCATGGGAAGGTTAGTGCCGGTCAGAATCTCGACGTTGTCGACATCCTGGGCAATCATCATCGACTGGTTGAACGGGGTACCACCGAGCAGATCGGTAAAGACGAGCACGCCATCGCACTCCTCGCGCATGGCGGTAATAGCGGCGCGGAGATCCTCACCGTAGGAAGCAGCCTGGTCGCCCTCAAAAGGAACAACGGTAAAAGCGGGCTGGTCGCCAGCGACCATAGCGATAGCGCTTGCGAGGCCGGGTGCGAACTGTCCATGACCGGTAAGAATAAAGCCAACCATTCAAATTTCCCTTCCGAAGGTGTGTACGATCTGAGTCCGATAGTTTTCGGAAGCCAACGGGCAATCGCCCTTAAAGCTTCTTGGAAAGCGTTCTTTGAGAACCAGTGGTCTCTCAACTGGTAGTAACCACGTGACGTGTTGTTGTCACTATATCACCACAGAAGAGGTCGCTTTCGCTGATTCAAACAGTAAAACGTTTTTGCACCGTTCACGGTGAAAAAACGACCGTTTACCGCTCATTAACACTTCTACCTGCGGTTTTGAAACCGTTTCGAAATGATTTGACGAAAGATCGGAACTTTTTTTGTGTCTAAACAACGCAGGGTGGCTAAAAATGGCGTGTAGAAAAATTGCAGGTCATTGTGAAGATTTGTGAATTGGTCTTTTTGACTTAATACCAGTAAGAACCAGTTTCGATATTATCGGTGAACGGTAGTTTTTGACCGTTCACCGGAGAATTTCAATCGTTTGCAGCCTTTTTCCTAGATGAATTGGGGAGACTCGATGAAGCACTTGCGCGGTTGCAGGGTATTTCAATACTCGTCCATCCCCCGCGTTCCAAACTCCCATTCCCTGAATATGCCATAGCTCTCGCTATTCGTCTCACAAACATTACTTACTCTAATCTGTAATTGTTTATCGTTTATCATTAAGTATGATATAAGATACAAGTATCATCCAAGACATTGGTTGGAGGAGCTATGATCCGCTGGAACGTATCCAAATCGAATGAAGCCATCGACCGTGAACAGGCAATAGCCAAACTAAGGAAGCTCACTCGCTACTGCAAATGGGGCACAATCTGCACCATCGTGGCGCTCGCTCTGGCACTCCTCGCAGTCATTGCAATCGAAGATCTAGTCATATTGCCTAGCCTCTCCCAAGGGTTCTGTCTCCAATCCGTAGAGCTTGAGGCTAGCGAAGGGCCAATTCTCGCTCTCGTCGGCACCAATGAACAGACTCCTCTTATGCTTGTCGCGCACGACGGTCATACTGCCATAGGGAGCGCCATGATGGCATGCCTCGCGCTTGCCATCGCGCTAAGCGCATACAGGTTTTTCTCCGCCATTGAAAAGGCGGGCAGGCCCTTTGACCTCGAATGCATCCGCATACTACGTCAAATAGGACATTTGTTCCTTATCGGCGGCGCTGCCGTGAAACTTTTTGGTGCCATAGTCACAGGGCTGATACTCTCAGGATTTGGCGGTAGCTTTACGGATGCGCTTGGCGGGCAGCATCTCGACCTCTCTATGCTCTTTGCAGGCCTAATTATTAGCCTGATTGCCAGCATCTTCCAGTACGGGTGTATCCTGCAAAAACAAGATGACGAGTTGCTCTAGGGGGAATCCATGATTATTCTGCGGCTCGACCGCATGCTTGCCGAACGCAAGATTTCATCCAAAGAGCTTGCGGAACGCGTGGGTATCTCCCAGGTCAATATGTCGCGCATCAAGACGGGCAAGGTTTCTGCCGTGCGCTTTTCAACTCTTGACGCGATATGCCGGGCACTCGACTGCCAACCGGGCGATGTACTGGAATATATGCCTGACGATGAAGCCGATAACCTCTTTGGACTTAAAGATTAATAGACATAATTTAGCCACCAGCGCCTAAACGCAATAAGCCCGCTAGAACGACATCCGTTCTAGCGGGCTTAATCAGATATATCAGCTTCGCGCTCGGTAGCTCGGGCAAATCTTACGCAAACAGGCCGTAGATGCTGATGTTGGCCTTGGCGTACAGGCCGTTGGCATACTCGGTCCACTTGGAGCTGGCGCTCGAAGCCTGCGAAGAATACTGCTGGTAAGCAGTGTAATAGGCAGTCATGGCCTGCTTATAGGTGGCGCTATCGGCGGTAAAGGCATCGTCGGCGAAGGCCTTAGCATAGGTGCTGTCGGCGTCCTTCCAGGTGCCCTTCGAGCTATCCCACTCGTCGCCGGCAAGTTTGATGATGTAGTCGGCGTAGTCCTTGCTCGCGGTCTCCTCGTTGCCGTCAGCAGGCTCGGTCGGGGCGGTCGGCATGCTTGCAGAGCTATCGCCCACCTTCTTCTTGTAGAGCTTTTGCAGCGTCGCGGACTGACGGACGATCTGCTTGGCCTGGTCCTTGGAGACGCCATACTGCTTGGCCATAGTATCGTAGTCCGAAGTGCCGATGGAATCCTCGGCGTACTTCTTCATCTCCTTAGAAGAGACGGTAATGCCCTCGTCCTCGGCAGCGTCGAGCAGGATCTTGTTGCGCACATAGGACAGGATGACGTCGGCAGAAGGAGCGGTGTAGTTGCCATCGCTATCCTTGACGGTATCGAGGCTGTACTGGCTCTCGATGGCCTCGCGCGCGGTGATGTCGCTCTTCTTGCCGTTGTAGCTGTAGCTCGCCACGGTCGAATCGAGCTGGTCCTCGGTCAGGGTCGCCGAGCCGACGCCCTTGCCGCCAAAACCACCGTTGCCAATAAAGAAGCCGACCACGGCAGCGATCACGACTGCAACTACAAAGGCGGCAATCATCGTCTTCTTGTGCTTGCAAGCGTGGTCGTCCACGTCGGAGTCGCTGTCCTCATCCTGCTCCTCGGGCATGAGGTTCTCGTCAGCGGCATCCGCGGCAATCCGAGCCTCCAGTCGGGCGTCCTCCTCCTCGGCCGTCGTGCCGGCGGCAATGTGCTCGGCAGACGTACCGGCGACCAGGTCGATCTTCTCGTCCTCGTCACCGTCGGGTCCTTCGCCGCGCTCGATGATCTGGATGCCGTCGATCTCGTCCTTCTCGTCCTTCTTTTGAATCAGACCCATATCGGTTACTCCTTGTTAGGAAACATAGTCCCCAATAGAATACGCCCGACAGAGCGCCGGGCGTATTGATTCTTAGGTTATACGCAAACACTTAAGTACTATTTAGGCGTTTGCAGTGTGCATGCCTTAGGCCAGGTGCGCGATAACGGCATCGGCAAATGCCTGCGTACCCACCGCACCCTCGACAGAACCGGTCTGGGCACGACGTACGTCGCCGGTAACCTGCTTGCCCTCGTCGAGCGTGGCGGACACGGCGGCGCGGATGCGATTGGCCGCATCGTTCTCGCCCAGATGATCGAGCATCATAGCCGCAGACAGAATCTCGGCCGTGGGGTTGGCGATATCCTGGCCCGCGATATCGGGCGCGGAGCCGTGCGTTGCCTCAAAGATTGCGCAGTCGGCACCGATGTTGGAGCCGGGGGCCATCCCTAAGCCGCCCACCAGGCCGGCGCACAGGTCGCTCACGATGTCGCCGTACAAGTTGGGCAGCACCAGGACATCGAAGTCATTGGGGTTCTGGACCAGACCCATGCAGGTGGCGTCGACGATCTTGTCGTTGAACTCGATATCGGGATAGCTGGCGGCCACCTTGCGCGCCACGCGCAGGAACAGGCCGTCGGTCGCCTTCATGATGTTGGCCTTGTGCACGGCCGTCACCTTTTTGCGGCCGCAGCGGCGGGCGTACTCAAAGGCATACTCCACAATGCGACGGCTCTTGGCGATGGAGATCGGCTTGATCGAGATGGCGGAATCGGCGGCGAAGGTCTTTTGGCCCGAACGCTCGACGAGCTGTGAGAGCTCCTCGACCTCGGCAGCGCCCTCATCAAACTCGATGCCGGCGTAGAGGTCCTCGGTGTTCTCGCGCACGATGACCAGGTCGACGTCGCGGAAGCGCGAGCCATCGCCCGGCTGCGACAGGCAGGGGCGCACGCAGGCGTACAGGTCGAAGTGCTTGCGCAGGGCGACGTTAACGCTGCGGAAGCCTGTGCCGACCGGCGTGGTGATGGGGCCCTTGATGGCAACCTTGGTCTCGGCGACCGCATCGAGCACATGTTGGGGCAGCGGCGTGCCAAACTCGTCCATGACGCCGGCACCGGCCTCCTGGACGTTCCAGTTGATCTGGACACCGGCAGCCTCGACCACGCGGCGCATGGCCTGCGTAATCTCGGGACCGATACCGTCACCGGGAATCAGGACTACATCGTGCGCCATAATCTGTTACTCCTCGTCTTCGGCGTCGTCAGATTTTTTAACGCTAGCACGCTTCTTCTTTTTGGAGAGATCCAGGCCAAAACGTTTAACAAGCATTTCGCAAATCTCGCTCGAACGGGCCTTGAGATAGCTGCCCTTGCCGTTCTCGGCGTCGAACTTAAGGCGCAGCGCAAGCTTCTCTGCGACCTCGGCGTCGATCTCGCCCTGGCAAAACTCGTACAGGCAACCGAGCATGTCGCGATACTCAAGGTCGCCGTGGTAGCACTGGATGGCCTCATCCAGGATGGGCCAAGCCTCGCGCGAACGCTCGACACTCGTGGCACCCCACACGCACAGCAGGCGGAAGGCGGCATAGCGCAGCGTGGAGGAGATCTCGTCGAACAGTGCGGTCTCGGCGCCCTCAAAGGCATCGCCCAGCTGCTCGGGGCAGGTGGTGGCGAGCGCCGTCAGGGCATCGAGGGCCTCCCAGCGGGTCTGCGCCTCGGGGCGGTCGAGCGCCTCGATCAGCGCGGGTACGCAGGGCTCGACGCGCTGCGGATCGCGCTCGGCAAGCAGGTGCAGCACGCGGGCGGCAAACTGGCGGATGCGGCGCGTGGGGCAGCCGAGCTCCTGGACCAGACGGTCGACGGCGTTCTCGTTCTCCTCTGCCAGCTGGAGCTGTGCCAGCTCCTCGTCGGTGAGCTGTTCGTCTTTATTTTCTGCCATAGTTACCTCTTCTTACTATTTCTTAGCGTGCTTGCCAGCACCCTTGCTGTCATCGGTGACCGAGATGAGCTGCCGGTTGGCTGCGCCCTTGCGACGCGCACGGCGGCGCTCCTCGGCATCGCCCGCATCGGCGGCGGCGCGATGGGCTTTGTTGACGTTAAAAACCTCGTCGTGCTTGCGCCACGGGCCGACGGACTCGCCAAAGCTCATCTTAAGGCCGGCGATAAAGCCGCCGAGCCAGCCAATCGGCGCAAACTGCACCAGCGGGAACAGCGAGAACACCCAAGTCAGCAGGACGACTGCCGCCGCTCCTGCAAAGTTGGCGATCCAGTAGTCGCGCTTGGTGATGACGCGCTTTTCGCAGGCCCACTGGCCGCACAAAAAGCCGATGTAGATCGCAAAGAGAAAGAGCACCAGCGCAAGCACCACGAACGTCCAGCTCATAGGCGCTACTCCTCGTGATGGTGGCCGCAGCAGCACTCGTGGCCGTCATCGTGACCGTGACCGCCGCAGCACTCGTGGTCCTCGCCGTGGTGGTGGCCACCGCAGCACTCGTGGTCGTCGCCATGCTCGCCGCAACCGCAGCCTTCCTCGTGGGCACCGTGCTCCTCGGGACGATACTGCGACCAGTCCAGACCAGCGGCGATGGCGTCGGCCTCCTCCTTATAGAGGACCGTGATGGCCTGGGTGCCCAGCTTGGCACCACCGATGGCATCGAGCATGTCGTAGAGCGTAAGGGCCACGTCGGCGCCGGGCAGCGCAAGCTCGCGATCGTCGGCATAGGCGAGCGCCAAGCGCAGGTCCTTAATAAAGTGCTCGACCATAAAGCCGGGCTTGTAATCGCCGTCGAGCGCCTTGGGTGCCAGGCTCTCCATGGCGCCGGACTTGCCGGTGCCGCCCAGGATCATCTGACGGGTCTTCTCCAGATCAAGGCCGCTCAGCTCGGCAAACGCCAGCGCATCGGCCATGCCGACCATGCAGGCGCCCAGCGACACCTGGTTGGCGAGCTTGGCAGCCTGGCCCTTGCCGGCGCCATCGAAGCAGCAGATAGTTGCCGCAAAGGTGGAAAGGATGTCGCGGACCGGGGCGATGTCGTTCTCGGTGGCGCCCACGATGGCCGTGAGCGTGCCGGCGATAGCACCGGACTCGCCGCCGGTGACGGGGCAGTCAAACGCCATGCGGCCGGAAACCTGGGCGGCCTCGGCAATATCGCGCGCGAGCTCGGGCGAGCTCGTGGTGAGGTCGATCAGGACCGCGCCAGGCTTTGTGCACGCGAGCAGGCCGTCGCCCGCCAGGTAGAGCTCCTCGACCTCGGAGGGATAACCCACCATGGTAAAGACGACGTCGGCGTTCGCCACGGCATCTGCCGGCGTATCGGCCCAAACGGCACCGCGCTCGATAAGCGCGGCGGCCTTGGACTTAGTGCGGTTGTTGACCGTGACGGGATAGCCGGCATCCAGGATGTGGCCGGCAATGGGGGCACCCATGATTCCGGTGCCGATAAATGCGACGGAGAGCTTGTTTGCCATGAAACCTTTCCTTTTGGGTTGGGTGTTATTACCAGGTTGAATACTCGGTGCCAGCGTTGGGCTGTGAGTCGAGGGCGATTACGGCCGCGTTACTTGCCCACTGACCGCGCACGCGGCGGGCGATGCGGTCGGAAAGCGACGCCTTGTCGGCGCGGTTCTTGCCCCAAAACGCGCAAGCCACCATGCCGGGGCCCACGTGCGAGCCAATGGTGGGGCCCACAGAGCTGCGGATGATGGTCACGTCGGCACAGCCTTCCTCCTTGCGGATGGCGGCCTCGAGCCAGTCGCCGTCCTTTTCGGCATCGGCCGTCATAATGGCGATGGGCATGGTGCGATCGGGCACATAGTTCTCGCGGAACGACTTGAGAATGGACTTGAGCGCCTTCTTGCGACCGCGGTTGACGCCGATCAGCGACAGCGAGCCGGCCAGGTCGTAGGACAGCTCGGGTTTGACGTCGAGCTTTGCCGTGAGCTGTGCCGCCGCGGGCGGAATGCGGCCGCCGGCAGCCAGCGCGTCAAAGCTCTCGAGCGTAAAGTAACCGTGGACATAGGTCTTGGCCTCGTTTGCCCAGTCGACCAGCTGCTTGGCGGTCAGTCCCGCCGAACGCTGGCGCACGGCCTCAAGCGCCAAGAGCTCGCCGGTCGCACAGGGCAGAGCGTTGTCGACCACGTACAGCTCAAAGTTGGGATACTCGGCGCGCACGGCGTCCGCCGCCTGGCACGCGGAGTTGTAGCTCGACGACAGCGCCGAGGTAAAGCACAGGTAGACCGTGGGCGTACCCTCTTTGGCGCACTCGGTAAAGAACTCGATATAGCGACCGAGCGACACAGCCGAGGTGGACACGCGGGCACCGGCGCGCATGCGGTCGTAGAACTCCTTGGGTGTGATGCTCGACCAGATGTCATCCGTGCGCTCCTCGCCATCGATAATGAAGGGGAAACCCAAGATATCGACATCGAGGTTCGCGGCGACCTCGGGGCTAAAGTCGCAGCAGGTATCGACGACGATGCGGCAACGGTCCGAATGACCGGCGGATGCGGCCTTGTCCATCAAAGCGACTCCTTACGTAAAAAGGCGGCCACCCGCATGGGATGGCCGCCAACCGTTAACTCATGCAAGTTAACGTATTTTACTCGTCAAGTGTTTCGATACGGGGCTTGATGATGCCATATCCACCATTCTTACGGTGATACACCACATTGATGAGGCCAGTCGTCGCGTTCTCGAACACGTAGAAGTCGTGGCCCAGCAGATCGGTCTGCACCAGCGCCTGCTCCTCAGTCATCGGGGTGACATCGATGACCTTCTCGCGGACGAGCAGGTCGTCGTCGTCCTCGGGCAGCAGCAGGTCGGCCAGATCCTCGACACGCTCGACCGGTGCAACATCCGCTGCGCTGGCACCACCCTGGCGGTTGTCCACAACCTTGGTCTTGAACTTGCGCAGCTGGCGGGTGACCTTATCGGCGGAGAGGTCGATGGCGGCGTACATATCTGCACCGTGCTCGGCAACGCGAATCACCGAACCGCGGGCGCGAACCGTAACCTCGACGATTGCCGGGTTGGGGTTCGAGGGGTTCTTCTCATAGCGAAGTACAACGTCGACCGTCATGGGCTCGATATCGAAAACCTTGAGCGCCTCGCCGATCTTCTCATCCACATGCGCACGCAGAGCATCGGTTACCGTCGTCTTGCGTCCAGAAACCTTGATATCCATACGTGGCTCCAATCTGCCTCGGGGACTTACTGTACTGGCTATGTACCCATTGCCGTGCATTTAATCACGCGGATTCCCAAAGACCCGAATAACGATTGCTTGATACCGCATACCGAAGTCTCGCACTTTTCTGTGGCAAAGTGCGCTATAGGAGGGAGCCGGCGACTTTGTATTTGGTCCCGAAAATTGGCTTTGAACTGCTGGTTTTATAGAGATGAAAAAGCCGGGCTCCCCTATTGGGGAAGTCCGGCAGTGCGTGTTGAAACCGTGAAGAGGTGTCCTTTCCAACGTATAGAAGACACCACCCCTAGCAATAACTAGCTATTAAGCTTGTTAATGTCGTCGTCGGTGATGGTGCCTTCCTGGCTGGACGATTTGTCCTCGGAGGATGCGGTCTCATTGTTGGAATCGGAGGACTCGCTGCCGGAAGACGTGGTCTCACTGGACTCAGAGTCGCCCGGCTGCACGTTAGCGCCCGAAACCGTCTTAGTGGTGAGGTCGTAGGGCATCGTGCCGTACCAGACGCAGTGGACCGCCTCGAGCGTGCCGTCGGCCGTAATACCGTCGAGGGCATCGCTCACGGCACGACACAGTTCGTCATTGGACGAAAGGCCTGCAACACCAAGCGTCGAGGGCGCCTCGAGCGCACCGACATAGGAGATCTCGCTCATCAGGCGCGCAAGGTAACCGCCAGCCGTGGAGTCGCAGATCACATAGTCGACCTCGCCGGACTCGAGCGCCTCAAAGCACTCGTTGATGTTGGAGTAAGTCTTTTGGTTGGCGGTGATGCTCTGCTTAGCAAGCGCCTCCTGCGAGGCCGAGGACATCTGGATACCCAGAGTAGACGTGTTAAGGGTATCGGTGGAAACGCTCAGCGACCCACCATCGCTGGTTTTACCGAACACGGAAGCGGCATCGTACAGGCAGGTGCCGAGCGAGCTAACGTCCCCATCCGTGGAGTTGATCTCGCAGATAAAGATATCAGCCTTTTTGTCACCGAGCGCGGAACCTGCCGAGGACGCATCGACAAAGGCGACCTTAAGGCCCATACGGCTTGCAAGGGCGCGGGCAGCGTCGACCGCATACCCCGTGAGCTCGCCGTCGGTGCCCTGCATGGCCTGCGGCGCATCGGAAGTATCGAGGGCGACCGTCAGGGTACCGGGGGTGAACAGGGCATCATCCGACACCGTGGGCGTGACGGTCTCGTACTCGATCTGGTCGATCGTGGGAGTCGTGAACGTAGACAGCGGGTTGAACGCGCATCCGCTCAGACCCAAAACGGCGATGACCGCTGCGGTCCCAGCACCTAACCGAGCCGCGTGCATCAAGCTGCCCCTCACCATGTCCACTACCCTGCCTTCTGTGTCGTATACGATCCGTGCGATGCGCGGAATATCAGATTGTTCCCACCAGCTGACCTGGTATTTGACCCCACACTTGCGCACCGGGGTGTTTGCTCGGGAGGCCGCAGCCACCTTCACGACTGGCCCGCTCGCCCGCGAGGCGGTATTGCCCCAAAGAAAGTAGAACGGACGGTGCGGCTTACATCTAGGACGCGCCATGATCGCGCCGCGCGCACGCGGTCGCTTACGTGGATCCCTTTGACCGCGTCTGTCTTGGACTAGGACGGGCATTTCGTCCGTCCGCAACCACAGCCTGGTAGGAACGTAGCGCATTATAGCTAAGTTCAAGCTAAAGTTTAAGGTTAGGGGCGTCATTCGCATCGCGAGTACAGATTTCGCAGGTCGGAGTGGGCTATTCGTGCCCCTGTGAAGCCCGGAGCTCCCCTATGGGGAGCTCCGGGGCACCCTTCCTAGGGTGCTGTGGCCAAAAAATGGCAAATATGAGTACTGTCACCAATTTAGTAACAGGCAGTTTTAGCCTCTCGGACAGATTTTGCGCTCAGTGTCGCCAACCTGATGCTTAGTTATTCTACATTTGTTTATTATCTTCTTACTTTATGACGCCTCCGAGTCCTAAATTCCTTGATTTTGCTGTTACTGATTTAGTGACAGTACTCATATTTGCCATATTTTGGCCAGGGCATATGATTAACCCCCTATTTTCGACGTGAATTAGACCGGCTTAAGCCCAAAACACGCCCGCAGCGTGTTAAGCAACGCCTCTTGCTTCTTCCTGCGGGCATCGACACGATTCCGGTACCGCTTTCGCATACGCTGGTGCATGCGCCATGCGAGCGCTTCCATCGCTTCCATGTCACAGAGCATTTCGTTGTTGACCGTCGCGACCTCGATTCCCATAGTAATCAAGCCCGTGTTGCGCTTTTCATCATGGATACGTCCCCTCCGAGAGGAATGGCCCAGCTCACCGTTGTATTCCAGGTCAAACCGGGCTGCCTCCTGATATGCATCGCAAACTGCATGGGGCATCCCCGAGATTGCCTGCGCACGGTCATCGAACTCGATCTTGTAGTCGGTCTTAAAAGGTCCGCAGGCAAACCCGCCATAGGAAAACGGAAGCGAAAACAGGGCGAGCATGATGCACTCCATGGGCGAGAGCAGGTTTTCCGAAAGATAGGGACACAGACGCAGCAGCTGTTTGGCCACATTCCCCTTGCATGCCGCAAGGTAATCTGCCAGACGATCGGGCATCAGCACCGGCTCGACTTCAAAGTAGCCCACGTCTGCTGGCTGGTCCTTGTCCTTTGCAAGTTTATTCGTAACAGGCGAGGTGTAGGGAGGCAGATACTTCCCGCGGTCGCTCAGTGAAATCTTAGAGCACAGCTCCTGGGCCAGGGCAAACGCCTGGATGCAGCCGACCTCACGCGCAACGGCAACACAAAGGGCCTCGGGAGATAGGCTGTACACCCCCGGTTCCACCTCTAGAATCGAGCCGGCGGGCAACCCGGAACACACGGACCAGCCTACGCCAGGCATGCGGCGGCGCTGCGCCGCAGATCCCACCAACAAGCACAGATCTTCCTGCACCTCGCCACTTTTGGCTCCAATTCGCACCAAGTCAGGAAGATAGATATCCTCGGTCGAGGGCGACGACGTGCGCAGCACACGGCGCTCTTCATCGGGATTAAGGTCCTTCCAGCTGATATAGCCCATCTGCCGGCGCTCGGCGCGCATCATGCGAAGCGCCGAGGCACCTGTTAGGATTACGGAAGCCGCTAGCTGTTCGCCTGTCGGCTCGTTGCGCCGCTCAATCTTCACTGCCACAAAACCACCCCTACCAAACACGTGCGATAGCAATGCCATCGACTGCCGCAGCGCCGGCGCGCTTGAGTTCCGCCGAAGCCGTGGCCATCGTCGCGCCCGTGGTGATAACGTCATCGATCAGCAGCAGGCGGCGGCCGTGCACGTCCTCAACCGTCTCGTACATGCCTTGGGCACGCTCGCGGCGCTCCTCACGACCGAGTTCGCGCTGGTCGCCATGCCCGTACTTGACGAGAGCATCGAGCAGGGGAACACCCGACAGCTCGCAAAATGGGCGCGCAATAGCCTCCATATGATCAAAACCACGCCGCCGAAACGCTGCCGCCGTCGCAGGCACAAACACCACCGCATCCGCACCGGACAGCACACCTCCTAAGCGTTCGGGCGCTACGACCTGGGCATGCAGGGCGGTGTCGTAAAGCAGCTCCGCCAGATACGGAGCCAGACGCCGCTCGCCCGCATCCTTGTACGCTTTAATGATGCGCGGCAGCGGATGCGAGTAGACGGCGCACGCCAGGCAGCGGTCGAGCGCCTCCGACATTGCCGAGGACGTGCCCTCGACCGAACATTCAGTGCACAGCAAATCCCCAAACGGGGCGCCGCATCGGGTGCAGCTATGACGTGGGTCGATGAGCGTGAGCGCAGCCAGGCAGTCTTGGCAAATAAGCGCACCGGCGCGCTCGCAGCCGGCACATCGTGTTGGCGACAATGCCTCGAGCGCCTCGCGTGCCACCCGCTCGGCAAACGGTAGCAATTCGTCCGCAAACGGTAGGGCGCCGGCACCCTGCAGACGGCTCAATATGTTCAGATGGCTCTTCAAGACACAACCCTCCCTACGTTCGGTCGCAGGGAGGGTTGTTGATTCAGCGCTATGATACCCCGATGCGCTCGGGGCAAGGCGAGCTAAATCCGCTCGCGGGCGTTATTCGCCGGCGGGCGGTTGTGGTGCAGACGAAGACAGGGTCGAGCCCTCGCCACCATCCTGGCGCGGCTTGCGGGAACGGCGACGGCGACGGCGCTTTTGACCCTGGTCGGCCGAGCCCTCGCCACCGCGATCCTCGCGCGGCTCGCGCTCGTCGCGAGCGGCGCCACGCGAAGCCTTAGCAGCCGCTCCCCCGCCATCTCCGGGACGACGGCGCGTGACCTTGACCTCGCCATCCGAGACCTGATCGGCAACGGAGGGCACTGAGGGCTTCTGTTGCGTGCCCGAGGAATGGCGACGGCGCGGACGCGGCGCGCGCTCATCCTCGCCACGTGACTTGCCGCCCTTGTCGGCAGGCGCATCGGAGGCCGAGGCGCCCTTGGAAGCGGCACCAGCCTCGCGAGCAGCTGCGGCGCGGAAGGCGTCCTCGCGCTCCTCGCTCGACAGATGACGGCGGCGGCGACGTGTGGGATTCATGCCGCCGCCGCGATTCTGCTGCTGGGGCTGCTGAACCTCGCGCTCGCGAGAGGCGTTCTTGCCCGCGGCTGCAGCCTCGGTAGCATCGCCCGAGCCCGCGCGCTTGCGACGACGACGGCCACCGGCGGCCTCCTCGGCCTCGGGTGTCTCGGCCTTACCACGGCCCTTTCCGCGGCCACGGCCCTCGCCCTGGCTCTGAGCAGCGCGGGCATCGGAATCGGCATCGCGACGACGGCGCTTGGGCATCGACGTGCCGGCAAGACGGTCGGCGCTCGACAGGCCATCGCCCACGTCGACGCCGTTCTCGCGGTCGAGCTCCATGAGCGCCAGGCGCATCTCGGGCGACTCGATGCGCTCGAGCACGTCACGCGTCACGCAGTCGGGGCGGCAATTGCAGCCCTGCTCGGCAGCCTTCTTTTTGCAGCCCTCCGAGCACGTCATATCGGCCAGGTTGACCTTAAAGACTTTGCCGTTCTCTAGGCGCAGCACCAGCTGCTCGCGCGGCGTGTCATACTCCTGGATACGCGCCTTGCCAAGCGGCGTATCGATGAGCGTCTTCTTTTTGGGCGCACGGCTCTTAAAGTCCTTGTACGCCTCGAACTCGTAGCGCAGGCAGCACATCAGGCGGCCGCACACGCCGCTGATCTTGGACGAGTTGAGCGGCAGGTCCTGCTCTTTTGCCATGCGGATCGAGACGGGCTCAAACTGTCCGCCAAAGCGCGTGCAGCAGAGCTCCTGTCCGCACTGGGCATAGCCGCCCACCAGGCGGGTCTCGTCACGCACGCCGATCTGGCGCATATCAACGCGAATGTGCAGCGTCGAGGACAGGTCCTTGACGAGCTGACGAAAATCGACGCGCTCCTCGGCCGCAAAATAGAACACGGCCTTCTCGCCGCCAAACAGGTACTCGACGCCCACCGGTTTCATCTCGAGGTCGAGCTCCTTGACCAGACGGCGGAAGTCGACCATGGCCTCGTCGCCCTGGATGGCCAGATCGTCGGCAAGCTGCAGGTCGATGTCGCTCGCCACGCGCAGCACGGGCTTGAGCGGCTGACCGATCTCGTCTTGCGGCACCTCGAAGGGATCGGCCGTAACCAAGCCGATCTCGGTTCCGCGCTCGGTGGAGCAAATGGCATAATCGGCCTCGAGGATATCCAGGTCCTGCGGGTCAAACCACAGGTCGCGCGAGGCGTAGGTAAACTTAACGGGTACGACTAACGGCATTTCAGTGCCTTCCTGATATCGAACAGCATGACCTCGATGGCCAGCTGGGGAGTAACGTTTCTGGCGATGTTGTGCTCGGCGGTTGCGACCGCCTCGAGCGCCTGGGTGGCACCCGCAACATTCGTCGCAGCGGCAAGCCGACCGATCGTGTCACGCACGTCTTCGTTCACCACGTCGGCCGCCTCGTCCTGAAGTGTCAGCAGCACGTCGCGCATGAGCGTCCGCGCGCTCGCCAGCGCTTCCATGATACCCGAACGCTCGCGCGCGTTGAGTTCGCGCTTGTTGCGGTCCTCAAGCTGCTTCAATGCTCCACGCGACAGGTAGTCGGCATTTTGCTCGAGTACCTTTTCCTGCGTGGACTTGACCTCGGCGAGCGGCGCCTTGACGGCGACGATGAGCGACTTGGCGCGACTGAGCACGTCGGCCTCGTCGGCGGCAATGAGTGAGTCGATGGCACGGACCATCTGACGGCGGGCGTCCTGGCGCTCGGCGCTCTTAAGAAACTCGATGCCGCGTGTGGGGCTTCCCGCCACGGCGACCGCCATGCGGCAACGCGCGGGGTCCTGGCCGGTGGCGCGGCTCACGGCCTGCGCGGCGACGGCGGGCGACACCAGCCGAAACGGCACGCACTGGCAGCGGCTCACGATGGTGGGCAGCATCACGTCTGCCGAGGTGCCCAGCAAGATGAACATAACGCCCTCGGGCGGCTCCTCGAGTGTCTTGAGCAGTGCGTTGGCGGTGTTGGCGCGCAGTTGCTCGGCACGGTCGATGATGTAGACCTTGGCCTTGGCGCGAATGGGTGCCAGCGGCACGTCATCGAGCAGCTCGCGGGTCTGGGCAATAAGATAGCCCGTGGCGCTCTCGGGCGTGTAATAGTGCACGTCGGGATGCGTATGCCGAGAGACGCGCACGCAACTGTCGCATGCGCCGCAGCCGTCCTGCTCGCACAGGAAGGCTTGGGCGAGCGCCCACGCGGCATCGAGCTTGCCCGCGCCGGGCGCGCCCAAAAACAGGTAGGCGTGCGATGCACGGCCGCTGGCGACGGCATTGGTCAAAAAGTCGCGCACGCGCTCTTGGGTGTCGAGCTTGGCCAGCAGGCTTGCCTGAGCGGGGGCCATGTTACTCGGCCTCCTTGGCAAGCGCGGCGGCGACAGCATCCTGGGGGATATCGAGACCGTACGCGCGAACCTGCTCGACCGTCTTCTCGAAAACTACCTCGACGGTCGTAGTGGCGTCGATGAGCTTTACGCGGTTTGGCTCCTCGGCAGCAATGGCGCAAAACCCCTCGTAGACACGCTCCTGGAATGCCATGCCCTTAGCCTCCATGCGATCTGCCGCGCCACGGGCTGCCATGCGTAGCGCCGCCTGCTCGGGCGTGATGTGGTAGACGAGTGTGAGCGCCGGGTGCGTTCCCGCGACGGCCAGGTTGTTGGCGTCGCGCACCATCTGGCGATCGAGGCCGTCGGCAAACGCCTGGTAGCAGGTCGTGGAATCGTAGAAGCGATCGCACAGGACCACCTTGCCGGCAGCGAGGGCGGGGGCTATGACCTCGTGCACCAGCTGGGCACGCGCGGCCTCGTAGAGCAACAGCTCGCAGGTATCGCCCATCGCCATATTGGCGGGGTCGAGCAGCAGGGCGCGGATCTTTTCGCTGATGGCGGTGCCGCCCGGTTCGCGCAGGCTCACAACCTGGTGGCCAGCGAGCTCGAGCGCGCGAGCAAGCAGGCGCGCCTGCGTGGACTTGCCGGCACCGTCGACGCCCTCGAGCGTGATAAAGCTATGTTGAGCGGGCTCAAAAGCCATGGACGCAGCCCCTTCCTACAAGGCGCGTAAATGCAGATATATATCAACCAAGCCATGATACCCCAGTGCTCGGTGCGTCCCCAATGGCTAAAGGTGCCTTTCCAAAGTTGCGATGAAATAGGGACTGATTGAAGCTCCGAGACCGCCAAACAGTCCCTATTTCACCGCAACTTATGAAGGGGAATTTTGGACGCTGGGTATAATCGTCGTATTGCATTGAAATGTGGCGAAAGGAGTGGCAATGTCTCGGTATTGCGCCTCGTGCGGCAAACTTCTTGCAGATAATGCCAAGTTCTGCACCTCGTGCGGTGCACCCGTTGAGCAAACAACCGCAAGCGATAGCCAGCCCGCTTTTGAGCAGACCGGTTCCCTCGATACGCCGCAAGCCAAGGCGGACGACCCCCTCGCCTATCGCCCCGACCCCGCCGCAGGCCCCGCGGCCGTCGAGACCACGCAGCGCATACCCGTCGCGAGCGGCTCGCCCCAACAGCAGCCGGCTCCCGCATACGCGCCCGCTTCGCCACAGACCCCCGCTCCCAAAAAGAGCGGCATCGGGCCGCTTATCGCCGTTATCGTTGTGCTGGTGGCGATCATCATCGCCCTGGTCGTTTTCTTTGTGATCAAGCCTTTCGACAACGCCGCCACGCAGACGACTGCCGAGGTAGCTAAGCTGCACCATGACGTCGACGACGATGACCTAAAGCCTCTCGGCGATCCCAACAGCCTGTACGACGATGATGACGATGACGACGAGGATGGCGGCGAAGCAACGCTCTCCGAGCAGAATCTCTACCGCCGACTGAGCGAATACTACGACTTGCTCGAAGACCTCGACAACTACGTCCGTGGCTGCGCGCAGAACTTCAACGGCAGCTATCTGGAAGAGGATCGAACCACCCGTCAAAATCTCGCCGACGTCGCTGAGCGCACGGAGGACACCATCGAGCAGTATTACGACATCGTCGAGGACCTAGACGTCCCGACGAGCTCGAAGAACTACAGCTCCTGGAAGGACATCATCGCCCTGTACGACGACCTGGATCACCGCATTGACGCAATCTGTGATGCCTGGGAGATCAGCCTGAAATACGCCAATCCTGCGGACCACAAGAATGAGATCGTGGCGCCGCTGTCGCGCGACAACGTGGCGGGCACCAATGACAATAAGTACCGCCTAGACTTTGAGGAGCGCTATCCCGACGCCAAACCCGTCGAAGTGAACTAGTCGCATGCGACGTTCTCAAACGACTAGTCATTAAAGAACGTCCCCAATGACTGCCTAGAAAATGAGCGAGGATCGCGGGATCCTCGCTCATTTTTGTTTTGGTCAATGTTTCGGCTGCGCTGTTACTTGTCGGCGGCTGCTTTCTTGGCAGTCGACTTCTTCGCGGTCGTCTTCTTGGCGGCAGTGGCTTTCTTAGCCGTCGTCTTCTTGGCCGCGGTCGTCTTCTTCGCCGTGCTCGCCTTGGTCGTGGTCTTGCGGCCGCGGGCGGGCTTCTTCTCCTTGGTCGGGCAGTCCATGTTCACGCAGATGCGCCACGGACCGCGCGCCGTGTTGACCACCACGATGGGGGCGCCGCACTCGGGGCAGGTCTCGCCCGTCGCCTCGAGCTTGCCGCGCGCCGGAAGCGGATAGCTCACGCCGCAGTCATCGTAGTTGGTGCAACGGATAAAGCGCTTGCCGCTCTTTTCGCTCTTGTGCGCGATCAGGTCGCCATGGCGTCCTGCCTCGGCGCACACCTTGCACTCGCCCACCTTAAGATCGGGCTCGTAGTTGGTGGGGCACGTGGGGTTCACGCAAATCTCGAAGGCCTTCTGGCGGAACGGCTGGCACTTAATGCGCGGCGCACCGCACTCGGGGCACACGGCAGCCTCGCCCTCGAGCGGGCTTACCTTGACGCCACTCGGCACCGGATAGGTCACATCGCAGTCGGGCCAGCCCATGCAGCCAATGAAGCTGCCGCGGGTCTTGGCGCTCGTCTTCATAACCAGGTCCTTGCCGCACTTGGGGCAGGTACCCACGCGCGCATCGGCCGTGACGGCGTCGCTGATGGCGTCGCCCAGTTCCTGCGTATGTTTGAGCAGCTCGTCGAGCACGCCGGCCAGCAGCGCGCGCGAGTGCGTCACGACATGTTCTTCGGTGTCCTCGCCGCGCTCCACACGGGTCATATCGCCATCGAGCTCGCTGGTCATATCGGGGCTCGTGATGCGCGGGGCAAACTGCGACAGTGCATCGATAATGGCAATACCCAGCTGGCTCGGCTCCACGGGATCGTTTTTGAGGTAGCGCACGGCGTACAGGCGCTCGATGATGCTCGCGCGCGTGGACTTGGTGCCCAGGCCGCGCTTCTCCATCTCCTGCACGAGCTTGCCCTGGCTGTAGCGCGCGGGCGGCTCGGTCTGCTTGGCCTCGAGCTTAATGTCGAACACGTCGACCGTGTCGCCCTGCTCAAGCGGCGGCATCTGCTCATCGCGCTTGAGTCCGTACGGATACGCCTCGCGGAAGCCCGGAGTCACGAGCACGTCGCCCGAGGCCACGAACGGCTCGCCGTTGACGTCGAGCTCGAGCTTGGTGTTCTCGATGGTCGCAGGACCCATAAGCGTCGCCAGGAAGCGGCGGGCGATGAGGTCGTAGAGCTTGCGCTGGCCGCCATCGAGCGTGGACGGATCGCCCTCGCCCGTGGGATAGATAGGCGGGTGGTCGGTGGTCTCAACCTTGCCGCGCGTGGGCTTCATGGGACCGGCGAGCACCTTTTTGCACACGGGCGCCAGCGCCGGGTTGATCTTTGCCAGGTCGCTTACCACGGCGCCCAGATCGAGCGTCGCGGGGTACACGGTGTTATCGACACGCGGGTAGCTGATGAGACCCGCCATGTAGAGGGACTCGGCGATGCGCATCGTACGCGCAGGCGAGATGCCCTCGGCCGCGGCGGCAGCCTGCAGCGAGGTCGTCGCGAACGGCGTGGGCGGCTGCTGCTTACGCGAACGCTTGGTCACCGCGGCAACGGTTGCCGTCGCAACGCCGTCAACATGGCCGTACGCCGTCACGGCAGCATCCTTGTCGGTAAAGCGCGCTGTCTTGTGCGCGATCTTAAAGCGATCGTCCTCGGCAGCGCCTTGCGCGGCGCCCATGCCGCGAATCTGCCAATAGTCCTCGGGCACAAACGCCATGCGCTCGCGCTCGCGCTCGACCACCAGGGCAAGCGTCGGTGTCTGCACGCGGCCGGCGGAGCGCACGTTGCCAAAGCCGCCAAACTTGGCGAGCGTCAGATAGCGCGTGAGCACCGCGCCCCAGATAAGGTCGATGTGCTGACGGCTCTCGCCGGCGTCGGCCAGGTTCTGGTCGAGCGAGACGAGATTATCGAAGGCGTGCGTGATCTCGGCCTTGGTAAACGAAGAATACTGGGCACGGGCGACCGGCAAGTCCGGCGCAACCTCGCGCACCTTGTTGAGGGCGTCCGAGCCGATCAGCTCGCCCTCGCGATCGAAGTCCGTAGCGATGATGACGCTGTCGGACTTTTTAGCAAGGTTCTTGAGCGAACGAATGAGTTCCTTCTCGGCCGGTAGCTTAATGACGGGCGCCCAGGTGAGGTAAGGCAGGCTCTCGAGCTTCCAGCCCTTGATGGAAATGCCGTCGGCAAGGAACGGCTTGCGCTTGGTGTCGTAGGGCGGACGAGCCAGGCCATCGGGCATGTCGGCCGGCAGCATCTCGCCGTCCTCGGTAACCGAATACCAGCCCAGCTTTTTATCGAACAGCACGCTGTCGCAAAAATCGGGCGCGAGGATGTGACCGGCAAGACCGATCGTCACGCACTCCTCGCCTTTCCACTCAAAACGGTAGATGGCGGTGTTGTACACCTTGTCCTTTTTGGGCTTGCCCGTGGACAGCCGCTCGGCGATCTGACGCGCGGCGTCGTTTTTCTCGGCGATGATGAGCTTCAAAAGAGGCTCCTATCTCATGTCTCTGCGGCTGCGCCCGCGCTTATGGCGGCCGACTTACGCCCTTGCTTGCTCAATCTGCCCGATGAGCCAATCGCACCAGGCATCCATGCCCTCGCCCTTGCGCGCGCTCACGGCAAACCGCGGCGCTTGCGGATTGAGGTCATCGAGGGTCTTAGTATACCTATCCATGTCAAAATCGAAAGCCGGGGCCACGTCGACCTTGTTGAGCAGCTGCGCGCCGGCGTGTTGGAAGATGCCCGGGTACTTGATGGGCTTGTCGTCGCCCTCGGGCACCGAGAGGATCATGATGGACAGGTTCTCGCCCAGGTCAAAGTCGACTGGGCAGACCAGGTTACCCACGTTTTCGATAAAGATGACGTCGATGTTTTCCAGACCCACAGCTTGGTCGAACGCGTCAACGGCCTCCATGATCATGTTGCCCTCGAGGTGGCACAGGCCGCCCGTGTTGATCTGGATGGCGGGCATGCCGGCTTCCTTCATGGTGATGGCGTCGACGTCCGAGGCGATATCGCCCTCGATAACGGCACAGCGCAGGCTGGCTTTGTCACGCAGGCGCTCGTTGGTGCCCAGAATCGTGGTGGTCTTACCCGAGCCAGGGCTCGACAGCACATTGATCACGTAGGTGTCCGTCTGCTCAAACCGCTGACGCAGCTGATCTGCCAGGCGCTCGTTGCGCGACAGAATCGGCGACGCGATATCAATCGTTTTCTCGGCCATACTTAGCGCTCCTTACTTTGGCCCTTTTATACCCCATCGCTAGATGGCGAGCGTGCTAATCGTCGGGGGTCTCGATCTCGATACTTGCGATGTCGAGTTCGCGGCCATGCAGCAGACGCACGTTGGCACCGCCACATTGGGGACAACGGCAATGGAAACGGTCGTGCTCAAAGACCTCACCGCAGTCCAGACACTCGCTTTGTGGATGGACTTCCTCCACGGCAAGCTCGCAGCCGCGCGTGAGCGGGTCCTCGTCGCGAAACGTTTCCCACGCAAAGTCAAGCGCCTCGCGCACGACCTCGGTCATATCCCCGATACGCAGCGTTACCAAAACGGCGCGCGAGGCCCCCGCCCCACGCGCCGCGCGAATCACTGTATCGAGTATGCCGTTGACAATGCCAACCTCGTGCATACCGATTTACTCCTCGTCGTCCTCGTCGTCCGAGAACAGGTCCAGACGGCTCACGAACAGGCCCTCCTTGCCCTCGCGCGCGGTAATGACCACGCGAGCGATGGCGAGCGAAATCTCGTAGAGCGAGAGCAGGGCGCCATACATGAGACCCAGCGTAACGGGCGAGCCGTCGGGCGTAATCACAGCCGAGCCCACAAGCAGGCCTACGTACACGTAGCGCCAGGCGCTGCGGAAGGCCGCATAGGACACGATGTGAAAGACGGACAGATAGAAGATGATGAGCGGCAGCTCAAACGCCACACCAAAGCCGATCATAAAGAGCAGCTCCATGTTGACGTAGTTCTCCAGGTCGGGCAGCGCCGTAGCGACGGCCGAGGTCTCGCCGATGAGCCACTCAAAGCCCGCCGGGATGATGATGAAATAGCAGAAGATGGCACCCAGGAAGAACAGCACCGTCGAGGCGAGCACCGTGGGCACGACCCACTTGCGCTCGTTGGGGCGCAGCGCCGGCAGGAAAAATGCCAGGATCTGCCAGATGATCATGGGCGTGCACATGACCACGGCCATCTTGATGGCCAGCGAGAAGCGCAGGCCAAAGCCGCCGAGTGTGGTGGTGATGTAGAACTTACCGTCCGGCACAAACGAGCGGATGGGGTCTTCCAGGATATCGAGCACCACGGGCGTGGCAAAGTACAGCACGATGGCGGCGGCAAACACCGACACGACCACGATGGTCAGGCGGCGACGGAGCTCTCCCAAGTGATCGAAGAGCGGCATACGAGCAGGTCCGATAGGCATTACTCATCGCCTCCCTTCGGGGCGTCGGCGGCAGCAGTCTCGGCAGCGTCCTCGGCCTCGAGCTCGCGAGCGAGCTGGTCGACGACGGCCTTGCGCTTGCGGGGACGACGGGCGTAGAGGTCAGCCGTCGTGGGCTCTGCCGGCTCGGGCTCGGGCTCTGCAGCAGGCTCGGGCTCGACGGCAGGCTCGGCGGCAGCGGCAGGCTCGGCCTCGGCACCCTCGGCCTCGGACTCCTCAGCAGCACCCTCGCCCTCGGCGGCAGCCTCGCTCGCGGCCTTCTCGGCAGCAAGGCGGGCACGACGCTCGGCAAAGGTCTCCTTCTTGGCGGGCGCTACCGTCTCGGCAGCATCCTCGTCCGCATCGGAATCGTCATCGACGGCAGCCTTCTTGGGCTTGACCGGAGCCGAAGCGGCCTCGCTTACCGGATCGATGATCTCGGACTGGACAACCGCCGTCATCTTTTCCTGCGTCTCGCGGAACTGACGGATGGCACGGCCGATCGTACGGCCCATCTGCGGGAGCTTATCCGGGCCAAACAGCAAAAAGCCGAAGACCACGATGATTGCCAGCTCACCTTCTCCAATACCAAACACACATACCTCCAAGGCTCGATGTGATTCGAGCCCGCACCGCGCCATTCGGCCGGAACTCGTCTATTCATTCGGTCAAGTATAGCGCCCGGACGCCAAAACGTCCGAGCGCATCACAAACATATGCCAAACGGCACGCCCTTTTGGGGCAAAGATTATGCAGCGGTGATCGAAATCTCCTGGTCGACACCCAACAGCTGAACCACGCGCATCACCGGGGGCTGCACATTGGTGCAGCTAAAGCGCTTGCCGTGGTCAACCGCGTGGTGCGCGGCGCCCACGAGCACGCCAATGCCCGTCGAATCAATGTAGCTCACCTGGGCAAAATCGAGCTCAACGGCCTCGGTGGGCTGCTCGAGTGCCAGGTCGATGGCATTGCGCAGGCTATCGGCGTTAGAGATATCGATCTCACCGGTCACCTTAATGGTGTAGAGCTCTGGCGTGGGGTTTGTGGAAATACCCAAATCCATGTATACGCTCCTTTACGTATCGAAAGTGCGGATAGTACTAGGCGCGGACTTGCGGGGCCCTACGCGTTAGGCGCGCTCGGCACGCGCAAGCTCGGCAGCGACAAGCTTAACGGCCAGCACCAGCACATCGAGCGCGGCCTCCAGGTCCTCGACCGTGGGATAGCTCGGCGCGATGCGGATGTTGGTGTCGCGCGGGTCCTTGCCATAAGGCCAGGTGGCACCGGCCGGCGTGAGCTTGACGCCCAAGTCGGCGCAGAGCGCGGCGACCTTTTGGGCCGAGCCCTCGGGACCATCGAAGCTCACAAAGTAGCCGCCGCGTGGATGCGTCCAGGTGGCGCAACCCGTGTCGCCCAGGCCCTCGGTGAGCTTGCGCTCAACGGCCTCAGAGCGCGGGCGCAGGAACTCGGCATGCTTTTTCATGTGCTTCTTGACCGCCTCGATGGTGGGAAGGAAGCGCACGTGACGCAGCTGGTTGAGCTTGTCGGCGCTGATGAGGCCGGCCTTCAGGCGCTTGGAGAACTCGGCGATGACCGCGGGGCTCGCACCGATAAAGCCGATGCCGGCACCCGGGAAGGTGATCTTGGACGTCGAGGCAAAGGCCACCACGCGGTCCTCGGTGCCCGCCGCGCGGGCAAGATCGAAGATGTTGGCGAGCTCGTCGGTCTCGTCGTACAGGTCGTGCACGCAGTAGGCGTTGTCCCAGAAGATGCGGAAATCGGGCGCGGCCGTGGGCATCTCGACCAGGCGACGCACGGTGTCCTCGCTAAAGGTGATGCCCGTGGGGTTGGAATACTTGGGCACGCACCAGATGCCCTTGATGGAGTCGTCGGTGGCAACCAGGCGCTCAACCTCGGCCATGTCGGGGCCGTTGTCGGTCATCGCGACGGGGACGTTCTCGATGCCCAAGTCGGCGGTGATGCCAAAGTGGCGATCGTAGCCGGGAACGGGGCACAGGAACTTGACCTTCTTGCCGTCGTGCGCGGCCTCGTAGGCGTCCCAGGGCTCGCTGCCGCACGAGCCACAGCGCCAGAACATGCCGGCGATGTCATGCTCAATCAGCAGGCTCGACGAGCCCAGTACGAGCGTCTGCTCGGCAGGGCAACCCAGGAACTCCCCCGCCAGCTTGCGTGCCGAGGGAATGCCCTCAAAGCAGCCGTAGTTGGAGCAGTCGACGTTGCCGTCATGCAGATCGGCATCGGCATTGAGGATATCGAGCATGGGTCGAGAGATGTCCACCTGGGAGGGCGACGGCTTGCCGCGGGCCATGTCGAGCGCCAGGCCCTTGGCCTTGACCTCGGCGACCTCGGCTTTGAGCGCCTCGATGGCGGCATCGAGTTCGGTGGTTTCCATCTTCTGGTAGATCGTCTGCATGGGGTGCGACCTTTCGCGAAGCGGTATGTTGCAGTTCGTCTAAGTATAGACCGCCATCGTCGCAACGTTATGAAGCCGTGATAGATTAAGTTCATCGCAATCAATTACGAATCGCCGCGCATGCCGGCGTGGGGCGCCCAAGGAGGCACTATGGAGTACGGATCGTTTCAGGCCGAGGAATTCGGCGACTTGCAGCGCCTGGTCGACGGACTGTTTTACGACCGCCACGCCATCGACCGCCTGGATCTGATCGTACAGGCCGAAATCTTGGACCTGGCGCCCGACCTCATGGAGATCGTGAATCTTTTGCCGCCCGGCTACTACGACCGCCAGTCACTTTGCGACCAGCTCAACTCCGCCTTGGCCGCCCACGGCTGGGGCGCCGTCTACGGAACGGTGGAATAAGCCTCGAGGCCGGCGATTTGGCCCGCTTCCCGACCTTGGCGAGGCTTGTTTTAGAGCTTGTGGCCAAAAAAGGGCAAATATGAGTACTGTTACCTTTTTAGTAGCAGCGATTCTTGGTCGAAATCGGCAAAACTCGACTTGAAACTTCCTAATCACCGTCAGCTAGCGCCAAATTGGAAGTCGATGGTCACTCATTAACGTACAGTTCTTATAACTTTGTTCATTATTTTCCGCACCTAAAATGATACGCCGTTTGTGACAGTACTCACAAACGGCGTTTTTTGACCACTGGCGTGTCTGGCAGGCGGCAAGCACCGCCCGAATCCGCATTTTGAACGCGCCCGAATCGGTTCTGGAGCCGGTTTTCGCGCTCTTACTCGTCTTTGGGCGAGGGATGCTTGCAGACCACGCTCATGTAGATCATGCCGAGCACGGCTGCGGTGACCGAACCGGCGAGAATAGCGGCCTTGGCAGCCAGAACCTCAAACTGGGCCGTCGGGAAGGCGAGGCCGCTAATGAGAATCGACATGGTAAAGCCGATGCCGCCCAGAATGCCCACGCCGGCAATCATGTGCCAGTTAACGTTGCGCGGCAGCTCGGAGATCTTGAGCTTAACCAGGGCAAACGTCATGCCAAAGATGCCAATCGGCTTGCCCAGCAGCATGCCAAAATATACGCCGAGCGTCACCGGGTCGGTGAGCAGCGTGCTCATGTCCACGCCCACTAGGCGAACCTGCGCGTTTACGAACGCAAAGATCGGCAGGATCACAAAGTTGACCGGCGTGGAGATCAGACGCTCCATGCGGATGAGCGGCGGGGTCACGCGGTGCATGACGCGCTCGACCTTGGTGGTCGAGACGGTAAAGTCATGCTGGCCCAGGATGTGCGCCTCGTCGTCGTAGCGGTCATCGAGCAGCGGCAGGCACTCGCCCAGCCAATCGGTGAGGCTATCGAGCTTGACGCCGCACTTGGCCGGGATGGTGAAGGCCAGGATGACGCCAGCAAGCGTGGCGTGCACGCCGCTCTTGAACATGCAGAACCACAACAGCAGGCCCAGTATCGAATACGGGGCAAGGCGGTAATGATGCGTCTTGTTGAGCCACACGAGCGCGCAGGTCACAAGCGCGGCGGCGCCCAACCAAAACGGATTGGGGCTCTGACCGTAGAAGATGGCGATGGCGGCGATGGAGATGAGGTCGTCGGCGATGGCGAGCGTCGAGAAAAACACGCGCACGCCGTTGGGAACGCGATTGCCCAAAAGCGATAGCACGCCCAGCGCAAAGGCAATATCGGTTGCCATGGGGATGGCCCAACCGTTGCGGGCGCCGGCATGGTTGAAGATCAGGTAGATGCAGGCGGGAACGACGACGCCGCCCACGGCCGCCAGCATGGGAAGCATGGCCTGGCGCGGGTTCTTGAGCTCGCCAACTGTCATCTCGTACTTAAGCTCAATGCCCACCAACAAAAAGAAAATCGCCATGAGGAAGTCGTTGACGAAAAGCTCAACGGTGAGACCGGCCGTAAGGTTGCCCAGGCCCACATACAGCGGGGTCTCCAAAAAGTGATGGATGGCCTCGTAGGCATCGGTATTGGCGCAAATAACGGCGGCGATGGCGGCGAAGACCATGACGGCGGCGGAAATCGTGCCGTTCTCGGCGATGCGCTCCCAGATGTCGTGACGTTCAAAGCGCTTGCGCTCACGAACGTTGAACAGCTGCTCAGTTGCTGCCATGGGCGGCTCCTTTCACGGGAAAGCTCCCGTCTTAAAAAAGCACGGCCCGCCCAAGTGGCGGCGCCGCGCTCTAACGTATTACGCTTGCATCTAGCCTACCCTGCACGACAAGCACGCAGGCATGGCCGAAAAGCGGAACCACAGGTTGAACATTATTTGCTCAACGGGACGGGCACGCCTGTCCAAGAGACGACGCGGCACCGTGCACAAAAAACGACCGGAGCGCGGGGCGTCCGCGATCCGGTCGTAGCGTTTGGTCAACTAAACCTAGCAGGCGGCCATGATGGGGGCAGCGACCTGCTTCTTACGGGAGAGGACACCCGGCATCCAGACGCCGTCGTGCTCGTCGGCAATGCCCAGGCCCTTCTGAGCGGCCTCAGTCTCGCCCTCGAGCAGGACCTGCGAGCCCTCCTCCATGATGTCGGTGATGCACAGGACGATGCCGTCGGCACCCTTCTCGGCGGCGTAGGCGCGCATGGCCTCGCGGATCTCGTCGATCATGCCGAGTGCGCGGGTCTTGTCGACAGTCTCGTACTGGCCGATGAGCAGCTTCTTGCCAGCAGGCTCGAACATCTTGATGTCGTTGCCGACCATCTCGGCTGCGGTGAAGGAGCCGGACGGACGGGTGAGGAAGACCTCCATGCCAAACTTGACCGGGTCGACGCCCACCTGCTCGCCGAGCTTGGCGGCGACGGCGCGGTCGACATCGGTGGTGGTGGGGCTCTTGAGCATGAGCGTGTCGGTCATCATGGCCGAGAGCAGCAGCTTGGCCTGGATGTCGGAAAGCTCAACGCCGAGCACGCCGGCGAGCTTGGTGACGATGGTGCAGCTGGAGCCCCAGGGCAGGCAGATGTAGTGCAGCGGGCCGGCAGTCTCAAAGTCGCCGATGCGGTGATGGTCGACGACGCCAAAGACCGTGGCGTCCTTAAGGCCGGCGACGGACTGCGCGGACTCGTTGTGGTCGGTGAGGACGACGAGCTGGCCGGCCTCGACGGACTCGATCACGCGGGGCTCGGCGATGCCGGCGTCGGCGAGCAGCTTGGCGGACTCGGCCGGAAGCTGACCAAGGGCGCAGGCCTCGTAGGTGTTGCCGGCATACTCAACCTGGTTGAGCAGCTGGGACAGGACGACGGCGCTCATGATGGCGTCGTTATCGGGGTTCTGGTGACCAAAGACAAGAACGTTTGCCATGGATATCCTCCACTTGATATGTGTACTTGGACGTAGCTATGGTAGCACGCTGACGCCGAACCCTATGAGATGGAAGGGCCGCGGCACAAATTGGGGCAGGCACGGGGGCCAAGGCTGTCCCTTTTGCACCATGTTGGTGCAAAGTAACCTGTCCCCCTTGCACCAGCTATTTACCGGCGGCGCGCAGGGCTACGTAGGCGGCACCGATGATGCCGGCGTCGTTTCCGAGCGAAGCGACCTTAATGGGCGTCTCGCGCGAGGCGGAAAGCGCGTACTGCTTAAAGTGCTCGCGAACCTTGTCGAGGTAGACATCGGCCGAGGCGGAGGCGCCGCCGCCGATGAGGAACATCTCGGGATCAACCACGTTGGCAATAAGCGCCAGGGCGCGGCCGAGATAGTCGGCCATGGTATCGGCAGCTGCCAGCGCGAGCTTGTCACCCTCGCGGCAGGCCTGGAACACGTCCTTGGAATCAGAAGGCCCGGTGAGCTCGATGGGCTCGACGCCCGCCTTTTCGCACTCGGCAAGGTAGTTGCTCACCACGCCGGTGGCGCTGGAATACTGCTCCAGATGGCCATGGCCGCCGCAGCCGCAGGTGCGCTCCTCGTCGGGGTTCAGGCACATATGGCCAATCTCGCCGCCGGCGCCCACAACGCCTGATACCACGTCGCCGTTAACGATAACGCCGCCGCCCACGCCGGTACCAATGGTGACCATCACCACGTTCTGTACGCCCTTGGCAGAGCCGAGCCAGGCCTCGCCCATGGCAGCGGCGTTGGCATCGTTCTCGTACTTAACGACCGCGTCGGGGCAGTGCTCCTGAATGGCGACTCTTAGCTCAGGCAGGTTGATGGCAATGTTGGCCTTGACCTTGGCATCGCCCGACGCCGGGATGGGACACGGAACGGCCAGGCCAATGCCCGCCACAAAGGCGCGCGGAATCTGCGCCTTGGCAACCACCTGGTCAATAGCCTCGGTCACCGCGGCAAAGCCCGCAGCATCAACGATGGGAGGCGTGGGCACACTGGCCTTGGCAAGCAGGTTGCCGTCCTCATCGAACAGGCCCTCCTTAACCGAAGTGCCGCCGACGTCAATGCCGATGTAGTACTGCTTAGGTTCCATGGGAGCCCACCTTTCTCGTTTAAACATTGCCTGTATGGTACCGCTCCCAAGGCAAAAACCCACCAAAAAGGGACAGGTTTGTTTTGGCAGGTTTTATCTGGGGAAACGCAGGGATGACAATCAGTTCGTTAGGCGGCAACGCGACTCGGCCCCGTCCCCAGACTGATCATCCGCTCAATACGGCACCATTCGAGTGTATTTCGTTTTAAGGCGCTTTTATTTAATAAGAAAAGCGTTTTAGATATTCTCTTTCTCGAACTATTCTAAAACGCAATAGGGATACTTAGGTGTTGGCTATACTTTCTTTTATACTCAATCAAGCTGGAAAGGGGGTTCCATGATTCCCAAATACGAGGCGATAGCTGCGGATATCCGTCGAAGCATCGAGGACGGCACTCTTAAACCGGGCGACAAGCTACCCACCATCGTTAAGTTCTGTGAGCTCTATAGCGTTTCCAAGATCACCGTCAAACGAGCTATTGAGCAGATCACCGAGGAAGGCCTGATCACCAGCCGGCGCGGATCGGGCACCTACGTTAAGGACACGGCGGGTCTCCCCGACCAGGCATTTTTCCAGGGCAAAAATGACCGCGCCCAGGGTTTTTCGTATGAGCACCGCGGGGAGAAGGTGACCTCGGTGGTCTACGATTTCTCGATTGTCAATCCACCAGCGGACGTCGCAACTCAGCTGGGAATTGCCGAGGACGACTTTGCCTATCACATCGTGCGCGTGCGCCAGGTCGATGGTCAGCCCATCGTTATTGAGTACACCTATATGCCACTCGAGCTGATTCCGGGTCTTAAGAAAAAAGACCTGTACGCGTCGGTCTACAGCTTCATCCGCGAGCAGTGCGGACTCAAGATCTCGAGTTTCCACCGTACCATTCGCGCCGTCGCGGCAACTGAGGAAGAGGCTGAGCGCCTGGATACCAAACCCGGCTCTCCCCTGCTCGAACTCAACCAGATTGACTTCTTGGATAGCGGCACCGCGTTTGAATATTCTATCTCGCACAGCGTAGGCGACCGCTTTGAGCTGCACAACGTAACGCTGGCCTAGTTTTGTAATCCGGTGGGTGCTCGTTTTGAGCTGTCTTACGCGGCACCCGCACAACCTTATGGGAGTATGCACATGTCCGATTTGATTAAACTGACGCCGATCTTTCACGAGAAGATCTGGGGCGGCCGCCAGCTGGAGACCGTGTTTGGTTACGACATTCCCGAGGGTCCCATCGGTGAGTGCTGGGCCATCTCGGCCCATCCCAACGGCGACTGCCAGATTGCGGAGGGCCCGTATACAGGCCACACGCTTTCGTGGCTGTGGGCCGAGCACCGCGAGCTCTTTGGCAATTGCGAGGGCAAGGAGTTCCCGCTGCTCATCAAGATTCTGGACGCCAAGGACGACCTTTCGATCCAGATTCACCCCAACGACGAGTACGCCGCCGAGCACGAGAACGGAAGCCTGGGCAAGACCGAGTGCTGGTACGTGCTTGATTGCGAGCCCGGTGCCACGATCATCGTCGGCCAGCGCGCGCACGACCGCGCCGAGGCCGCGCAGATGATCGAGGACGGCCGCTGGGACGAGATGCTCAACGTGCTGCCGATTCACAAGGGCGACTTTTTCCAAATCGACTCCGGCACCGTGCACGCCATCAAAACCGGTACGCTCATTTTGGAGACGCAGCAGTCGAGCGACGTGACGTATCGCCTGTACGACTACGACCGCCCCGGCACCGACGGCAAGCTGCGCCCACTTCACATTGAGCAGAGCCTGGATTGCATCGATTTTGACGTTCAGGCTCCGACCGACGGCACGGTGACCGCGCCCGAGGTCGATGGCGTGACCGAGCTCGAGTCTAACTCCTGCTACACCGTCGATCGCGTGCGCGTCGACGGCAGCAAGACCTTGGAGCAGCACTGGCCCTTCATGTGCCTGTCGGTCATCGACGGCGAGGGCACCGTGTGCGGCGAGCCCGTTCACAAGGGCAGCCACCTGCTGGCCCCGAGCACCGTGAACCAGATCGAACTCGAAGGCAAGATGGAACTGATCATCAGCCACCTCTAGGTCGCAACAACAACCAAAACGAAACAAGGGGCTCCCTCGTTCATCAACGGAGGAGCCCCTACTCACATCTATTTTTCTATCAGCCCACCCGGCTCTCCAGACCAAAAAGCGAACGAGTAGAGCGACGTTCGCAAGCAACGTCACCTGAGGACCTGGGTGGGCGTATAGGGCAACATCGGTCGCGAGTTCCGCACGAGCCGGAGAGCACTTAATGTGCTCTCCGTGCGAGCAGGACTGCCCGAGCAGGCGATGTTGCCCTATACGCCCACCCAGGTCCGCCGGGATTACGACAGCTTGACGATCGGTGCAAAACCTTTCATAAGCTTTTTGGTCTGGCCGGTTTTTTCGAATTGGACCTCGATCATGTCTCCGGCGACCGAGATCACAGTACCCGTGCCAAAGGTCTTATGACTCACGGTATCGCCCGCGGCAAAGTCCTGCGACGCGCTAGCGCGATCGACCTTGCGCTCCACCGTCGGCGACACCTTGGACGACGGCTTTTTGGCTCGCGGCGCGCCCGATCCAAAGGTCGAGGCAACACGGCCGGCGTCGGGCGAAACCCCACGATGGCGCTCGGTCCCGTAACTGCTGCCGCCAAAGAAATCGTCGAAGCTCGACCCGCCGCGCGAGCCAGAGCCGCCCGTCGAGCGCGTACGCGAGCCAAACACCTTGCCGCCGTACATATCCGAGCCCATGCCCGATCCAAAGGTGCCGTGACGGTCGCCGCGCTTCTCCCAGCCCGTGCCCTCAAAACCGGCAGAACCGATACCGCTAAACTCGATATCCTCAAACGGAATCTCGTTGAGGAAGCGCGAGCGCGGGTTGGCAGAGGTCGAGCCGTAGGTGCGACGCGTGGCCGCATAGGTCAAGAACAGGCGCTTACGGGCACGCGTGATGGCAACGTAGGCCAGGCGACGCTCCTCCTCGAGCTTGCCCGGATCGTCACTGCCGCCAAAGTCGTGCACGTGCGGAAAGATACCCTCCTCCATGCCGGCCACGAACACCGCCGGGAACTCCAGACCCTTGGCGGAGTGGATGGTCATCATGGTGATGGCATGCGTCTCGCCGGCCAGGGAATCCAAGTCGGAGCGCAGGGCCAGCCACTCCATGAGTGCCGGCAGCGCCTTACAGGTGAGCGGACCGTAGGTGCGCTCAATCTCGTCGGCATGCACGGCACCCGCCGGCATCTCCGTCGGCGCGGCATACGCGTTGCCCGCGATGGCGGCGGCCAGGGCATCCTGCGGCGAGAGCGCCGGAGCGGCCAAGCTATCGAGCGGATTGGAACCTGCGGCATCACGCGCGCCAACGAGCGCCTCAAACGAGGACACAGGTGCGGACGGTCCCGGCTCGGGCGCAGGTGCGCTCACCACGACGGGCTTGGGCTCAGCGCCGGCCGGCACATCGGCAACGCCAGCCGCGCGCAGCTCTTCCAAGCTCTCGAGCGTACCCTCGATATCCTCGTGCGTCTCCTCAAATTCGGCGGCGACGCCCAGGAATTCCTGGATGTTCTCAGCGCGGCTCTCGGACTCCATGGTGCCCTCGGCGCGGAAGGCCTGCAGCAGGCCCGTCTTGTCAACAATCATCTCGACAACGTCCTTGAGCTCGCCGTCCATGCGGCGGCCCTCGCGCACCAGCGACACAAAGCTCGACAGGCCATTGCGCACCTTGGCGCTAAACATGCCCGTCTCGGCGCACGCGATCTCGCAGGCCTGGAAGAACGAGCAGCGGTTGTCGCGCGCCAGCTGCTCGATCTTTTGGATCGAGGTGGAGCCGATGCCGCGGCGCGGCGTGTTGATGACGCGCTTGACGCTCATCTCGTCGGCCGGGTTCACGATCATCTTGAGGTAGGCCATGACGTCGCGAATCTCGGCGCGGTCGAAGAATCGCGTGCCGCCGACGATCTTGTAGGGCACGCCCGCGCGCAGGAACATATCTTCGAGGATACGCGACTGGGCGTTGGTGCGGTAGAACACGGCGATATCGTCGTAGCTCGTACCCTTGGCATGCAGCTTTTCGATCTCGCCGGCAATCCAGCGACCTTCGTCGCGCTCGTCGCTTGCCTGGAAAGCCTGAATCTTCTCGCCATCGCCCTCTGCCGTAAACAGGCGCTTGTCCTTGCGCTGCGAGTTGTGACGCACCACGGCGTTGGCGGCGCTCAGGATATGACCCGTAGAGCGATAGTTCTGCTCCAGCTTGACGGTCTTGCAGTTTTTAAAGTCCTGCTCAAAGTCCAGGATGTTGGTGATGTCGGCGCCACGCCAGCTGTAAATGGACTGGTCATCGTCGCCCACGACCATAAGGTTTTGGTACTTGGCGGCCAGCAGGTTGGCGATCTCGTACTGGACGTGGTTGGTGTCCTGATACTCGTCGACGCTAATGTAGCGGAAGCGCTCCTGGTACTTGTCGAGCACCTCGGGGCGGGTGCGCAGCAACTCGAGCGCGCGCACGAGCAGGTCGTCGAAGTCCATCGCGTTGGCGGCGCGCAGGCGACGCTCCAGCTCCAGGTAGACCTGCGCGGCCTTTTTGTCGTTGGGGCTATCGGCACTCTTGAGCATGTCCTCGGGCCCAATCATGGCGTTTTTGGCCGAGCTGATCTTGCTGCGGATCATGTTGATGGGGAACTGCTTTTGCTCAATGCCGAGCGCCTGCATAATGTCACGCACCATGCGCTTTGAGTCATCGTCGTCATAGATGGTGAACTGACCGGTGTAGCCCAGCAGGTCGGCGTCCTCGCGCAGCATGCGCACGCACATGGCGTGGAAGGTGCACACCCACATGCCGCGGGTGCCACTGGGGATGAGTGCCGCCAGACGCTCGCGCATCTCGGCCGCGGCCTTGTTGGTAAACGTGATGGCCAGGACCTGCCAGGGCTTAACGCCCAAGTCGCCGAGCATATGTGCGATGCGGAAGGTCAAGACGCGAGTCTTGCCCGAGCCGGCGCCGGCGAGCACCAGCAACGGGCCCTCGGTGGACAGGACCGCCTCGCGCTGGGCGGGATTAAGGCTGTCGATGTCGACGAGCGGCTTGGCGGGCTTGTGCGCCGGCGCGGGAGCGTCGTAGATGTCGAGCGGAACGAGCTCGGGCTCCGGCGCAGCGGGGGCGGTGTATGCATCGAGCGGCACGGGTTCCGGCGCGGGCGGCACGGGCACCGCGGCGTTCTTTTCCCAGGGCAAGGGCTGGGTCATGGGCGACTCCTCATCTGACAGACGGCGCGCCTGCGGGCAGCGCCATAGTTTGAGCCGTACCAGTATACCGAGCCGCGCGGACACCGACGCAAATCACACCACGACTCCGTGCGCCACCGTCAAGCCCGCCCCATCGCCCAAAAAAGAGGACGGCATAGACCTTTTGGTCATGCCGCCCTCTTTGAATGACAAATTGTCGCTCTGGCCGCCGCGCAGCGTCAACCAAGTTACAGGCCGAGCATAGGCTCCAGAACGAAGAAGTACGCGAGCACTACGATGCCCAGGATGATGCGGTAGACGCCGAAGCACTTGAAGTCGTGACGGCGAACGAAACCCATAAGCCACTTGATGGCAATGAGCGACACCACAAAGGCGACGACGCAGCCCACGCCCAAGATGGCGATCTCGTTGGTGCCGAACGTGCCGCCCTTGATGAAGTACTTGACCAGCTTGAGCGCACTCGCGCCAAACATGACAGGGATGGCCAGGAAGAACGTGAACTTAGACGCCACCGAGCGCGTGCAGCCCAAAAGCAGGCCGCCGATGATGGTAGAACCGGAGCGAGACGTACCAGGCACCAGCGAAAGCACCTGGAAGCAGCCGATACCCAGCGCAGTCTTCCAGCTTAGATCCTCGAGCGTGGCGATGGAACCAAAGTCCAGATTCTCGTCATCGTCCTCATCCTCAGCGGTAGCCGTGGGGGGCGCCGCAAAGTGCGCACCGGCGGGACGTCCACCCGACACCACAGCACGCGAACCAAACGAACCGGCAACGGCCATTTCCTCGCGCTTGCTCGCGCGCCAATTCTCGATCACGATAAACAGCACGCCGTACACAATGAGCGCCAGCGCCACGACGGGAGCGTTGTAGAAATGCTCCTCCATCCAGTCGTTGAGCGGCAGGCCGATCGCCGCCGCAGGAATGCAACCGAGCACAATCTTGCCCCACAGCACCCAGGTGTCGCGACGGCCCTCCTTGCCCTTGCTGGGCGAGAACGGGTTGAGCTCGTGGAAAAACAGCACGCAGACGGCCAGAATGGCGCCGAGCTGAATCACGACCAGGAACATATTCCAGAACGTCTCGCTCACGTTCATCTTGACGAACTCGTCCACCAAGATCATGTGGCCCGTCGACGAAACGGGCAGCCATTCGGTGATGCCCTCGACCAGGCCCATGAAGGCAGATTTTAGAAGCTCGATAATATCCAAAGGGACCCCCTCGTTAGACACCCGCCGGTAGATGTTCTGCGGACGATGCGGGCGATGTCCCATTATCAACCGTTGGCGGTGCGACCGCGCCTACCCTTACCAAAAAACTCGCCCGTTCACAGAATTGCGAGCAGTTAAACCGAAATCCTTGGGTATAACTGCAACAAGATAAAGTGTCCGGCGGTCAACGCACCCGCGCCCGCCCGACGCACGAGCCCCGCGCCCGTGCGATAGACCAAGGAGGAAACCATGAACGAGGGCTACACCAAGGTATTTGTTTCACTCGACGGTACTGAGCAGCAGGATTTTGTGCTCGCACGCGCCATCAAGGTCGCCGCGAACAACGGCGCCAAGCTGATTATCGGCCACGTTATCGATTCCACGGCACTCGAGAGCGCCGGCTCCTATCCGGTCGACCTGGTCAACGGCCTAGAGGAGGCATTTAAGAACTCCATCGCCAAGCAGCTCGAAGAGGCCAAGGCCAATCCCGACATTCCCGAGGTCGAGGTCATGATTCGCGCCGGCCGCATTCGCGAGACGCTCAAGGACGAGATGCTCGACGTGGTCAAGCCCGACCTGGTGCTCTGCGGCGCCCGCGGCCTGTCCTCGATCAAGTATGCGCTGCTGGGTTCAATTTCGACGTTCCTGCTGCGCAATACGGACTGCGACATTTTGGTCGTAAAGTAGCGTTGCTCCCACCGGCCGCGGGGCCTGCGGGGTTTCCACGGGCACGTCCTCGCCGCGTTGCGGCTGCGGAATGTGCCCTTAGGAAACCCCTCCCGGCCCCGCGACCTTCGCAGCCTTACTTCAACGAGTTGGCTGATAGAAAAATAGCGTGCCGCCCCGGTTGGGGCGGCGCGTTTTTGTTTGGGCGGACGTCTGCCGCGTGCGTTACTCGAAATATTGGAACTTGTTCGTTGAGAAGGCAAACGTTACGACAAAGCCTTCGCCGGGATCGGATGCTGCGGTGACGTCGATGCCCATCTTGGAGCACAGACGCGCCACCAGGTAGAGGCCGATGCCCGTTGCGCGCTTGGTGGTGCGGCCGTTGTCGCCGGTAAAGCCCTTCTCGAACACGCGCGGCAGGTCGGCCGCGCTCACGCCACAGCCGTTGTCGGCAACGGTGAGCTCGATGCGTTCGCTCGCCAGGCCCTCGTCCAACAACGCGCCCGAAAACACGATCTTCGCGCCGTCCTCGCGCGCATATTTAATGCTGTTCTGAATGAGCTGGCCCAGGATAAATTCGAGCCATTTTTCGTCGGTAAAGACCTCGAAGTCAAGGTTCTCGCACACCGGAGCCACGTGCGCTGCAATGAGTTCGCGCGCGTTGGCCTTAATCGCGCCCGTCACCAAGGTCTTAAGATCCCAGCGGCGAATCAGGTAATCGCGCTCCACGACTTCCGAGCGCGCATAGTACAGTGCCTGGTCGATATAGCGCTCAACGCGAGCCAGCTCGCGACCCACAAGGTCATCCACACGCGAGAGGTCACCTTCGCTGCCGTCCAGGTTTTCCAAAATCAGATGAGCTGCCGCCAGGGGCAGCTTGGCCTCGTGGACCCAGCTCTCGATATAGTCGCGATAGTCATCGGTCTGACGTCGGCCTTCCGCAACCTCGTCGCAGGCAGCCTTGCCCACCCGGCGCAGGACCTCGTACTCGAGCTCGCCCTCGGCATAGGTTGGGCATTGCACCATCTCCTGTACCCACGCGGGACTTTCCAGCTCCTCGGCTGCACGCTCCAACTGGTGCAAAAATCGACGACGGCGCGCGTACTCGATCACGATGCCGAGCATGCCAAAGATAAAGGACACACCGACCGCCACGACCACGATAGATGCCGGGGCCCCGGCAACCGTCAGCACAAAGCAGCTCAGCAGCACGCCGCACGTCCACACGGCGACGGGCAACAGCGCATCTTTAAAGAACTTGCCAAACGACATAGCTGGCACCTAGACCGAATAGCCCTGGCCGCGATGCGTGGTCAGATACCCCTTGACGCCGATCTTGTCGAGCGTGGTGCGCAGGCGGTTGATGTTGACGGTGAGCGTGTTGTCGTCCACGAAGGCATCGGAGTCCCACAGGTCCTGCATGATGGCCGAGCGCGAGACAATCTTGCCCGCGCGACTCAGGAGCAGAGAGAGGATGCGCAGCTCGTTTTTGGTGAGCTCGGTGCTGTCGCCGGTTGCCGTGTTGGTGACCGCGGAGCGGGCGAGGTCGAGTTCCAGCCCCTTGTGGACCATGGTGCTACGCTCGCCTGCCGCCGTGGTGCGGCGCATCAGCGCGTTGATGCGCGCCACGAGGACGCGGGCGCTATAGGGCTTGGAAATAAAATCGTCCGCGCCGAGCGTCATGGCCATGACCTCGTCGATCTCGGTCGTGCGCGACGTGAGGACGATGATGGGGACCTCGGATTCGCGACGGACTTCGTGGCAGATGTGTTGGCCGTCTTTGACAGGAAGCGTGAGGTCGAGCAGTACCAGATCGGGCGCGGCAGCGAGAATATCGCGCGAGACGTGCTCGAACGATTCGCAGGCCTCGACCTCAAAACCGGCACGGGCAAGGATGTCGGCAAGCTCGCGACGAATGGGCTCGTCGTCCTCAACGATATAGATCAGCGCCATGGATTCCGTTCCCCCCTCTTGGTTGTCTTACTGCCATTATTGCCGCGAAGTCGCCGGTGCGCGCCTCGCGCGGCATTAAGGTGACAGAACTGTTCGCGAACGAAAGCGTTCGAATCGCCCCTCGCTCGCAGCGGGCGCGGGGATCAAATGATTAAATAATCCCCGTCCCAGAAAAATCATTTAGCGGCGGGCGCGAAGCTTTTCGTAGCCGTCGGCGAAGAAGGCGACCGTGGCGGCGTCCGCCTCGGCGGCATCGGTATCGTCGGCGGGGACCACGCCGTGCTCGTCGCTCACCAGGAACAGCGCGCCCTTGAGCTGAGCGGGGATGTCTACGCGCGTGACCGGGATGTCCTTGGTCTGGGCCAGCTGTTCGATGAGCGTCGCCGTGCCGCACAGGCACTCGTCCGCCGGCGCCACAAAGGCCAGCTCGCCGTCGTTGACGGCAGCAAGCAGCTCGGGCGCCACGCCGGTTTCGTCGGCCTCGGAACGGGCCTCGGCAGAGCGGGCACGCAGCGCCTTGGCTGACGTATCGGCGAGCGGCTCGTACTCCCCCACTGTCATGGCGGCGTTGCCGTTGATGTCGATCACCAGCATGAGCACACCGTCGTGCGCGGTATAGTCGCCCTCGGCTAGCGACCACTCAACGTGCTGCTTGGCCCAGCTGAGCATGTTATGGGTAAGCGGCTCGCCCTGCACCAAGCGCTCGGACAGCGCGCGAATGTGACGGTTGAGCATGGGCACCTTTTTGTTGGACATGCGCCAACGGCAGATAAGCGCGGGCTTGTCGAGCGTAAACTTCTCGACCGCCTCCTGATTGGCGCAAAAGTCCTCGTACGCACGCTGATCCTCGGCATTGCCAAACAGCTTGGCATCATCAATCTGGGGCATGGTTGTACCTTTCGTGTTAGTCATTCCGTCCTCTTATACCAAAAAGACGGCCCTCCAAACGGAGCGGCCGTCTTTTGCAGAGATTTTTTTAGAAACGAAGCCAATCCAAGGGACGAGATAACATCCCATCCTCCCCAGTCAACCTAACAGGTCGGCGAGGGTTGCCCAGGTGCCGCAGATTGCCGTGAAAGAGGAGCGACGCGTACTTGGGTACGCGAGCGACGAATGAACGGCAAGGTGCGGTGGCTGGGCAAGCCGCAGCGCCACCTCCCTACTTAATGGCGGAAGTGGCGGGCGCCCGTGAAGACCATAGCAATATTGTGCTCGTTGCAGGCCTGGATGCTCTCGTCGTCGCGCTTGGAGCCACCGGGCTGGATGATGCAGGTCACGCCGTGTGCGGCAAGCACGTCGACGTTGTCGCGGAACGGGAAGAACGCGTCACTTGCGCAGGCAAAGCCGCCCTTCTCCACGCCTTCGCGCTCGCAAAAGTCCTCGGCGCGTTCGCAGGCAAGCAGTGCGGAGTCAACGCGGTTGGGCTGACCCGGGCCCATGCCAATGCCGGCCTTGCCCTTGGAGACCAGAATGGCGTTGGACTTAACGCCCTTGCAGACCTTCCAGGCAAACTCGAGCTCGGCCATCTCGGCGTCGGTGGGCTTGCGGTCGGTGGGGAACGTAAAGGTCGCGGGATCCTCGGTCACGTGGTCGACCTCCTGCACCAGCATGCCGCCGTCGATGGAGCGCAGCTCCACCTGGGCACCGTGGTCCACGCCGCCGGTAGCCAGCACGCGCAGGTTGGGGCGCTTGGCCATGCGCTCGAGCGCCTCATCGGTGTAGCTCGGGGCGATGATGACCTCGACGAACTGCTTGTTCTGGTCGGCGAAGTGCTCAACCAGCTCAAAGGGAACCTCGCGGTTGCAGGCGATGATGCCGCCGAAGGCGCTCTTGGGATCGCAGGCGAAAGCGCGGTCGTAGGCGGCCGTGATATCCTCGGCAACGGCGGAACCGCAGGGGTTCTGATGCTTGAGGATCACGCAGGCCGGCTCGTCGAACTCGCGGACCAGGTTCCAGGCGGCATCGGCGTCCAGATAGTTGTTGTAGCTGAGCGGCTTGCCCTGGATCTGCTCGGAGCCCACAAGCGGGAACTGAGAGCTCGCGGTGTTCTCGCAGCCCTCGGCAAAGCGGTAGACCGTAGCCTTTTGCTGAGGATTCTCACCATAGCGCAGGTCGTCGACCTTCTCCAGCGAAATCTCGAGCTTGGCAGAGGTGTCCGCCACGTCGCTTGCCTGGGCGGCAAGCCAACGGGAGATAGCCGTGTCGTAGGCGGCGGTGGTCTGGTAGACCTTCACCTGCAGGCGACGACGGGTGGAAAGCGTGGTGCAGCCACCGGTCTCGCGCATCTCGGCCAGGACGGCATCATAGTCGGCCGGGTCGGAGATGACGGTAACGCTCGCGGCGTTCTTGGCGGCAGAGCGCAACATGGAGGGGCCACCGATGTCGATGTGCTCGATGGCATCCGCAAAGGTGACCTCGGGGTTGGCGACGGTCTTCTCGAACTCGTACAGGTTGACGACGACCAGGTCGATCAGCTTAATGCCGTGCTGGGCGGCCTCCTGCATGTGCTGCTCGGAATCGCGGCGGGCCAGCAGCGCGCCGTGAACCTTGGGGTGTAGGGTCTTAACGCGGCCGTCCATCATCTCGGGATAGCCCGTGAACTCCTCGATGGGGGTTACGGGAACGCCCGCGTCCTCGATGGCACGAGCCGTGCCGCCCGTAGAGATGATCTCGACGCCAAAGTCATCAACCAGCGTCCGTGCGAAATCGACGACACCCGTCTTATCGGTAACCGAGATCAACGCGCGTGCGATCTTCACATCAGATCCCATGCAGTCCTCCTGTCTGGTACGCCGCCGTGCTCTGTGAGTCGGTGATACGTCGATCTGCAGCGCTCGCGCAGCGGCATTGAAAATACTGATTTAATGTAGCGCATCGAGCGCATCGATGCACCCCGCAACGCACGGCTGTGCAGAAAAAGTTTGCGAGCGGAGGGGATGGACACGGCATCGGGCACGGTGAGTTCATGGAACACAGGGGCACCATAATTAGATGCCAATAGCGTGGTAGAACTGTGCTCGATATGCATCCGCAAAAGAAAGAGGCACCATGGTCTCGCGGGTTCTCTACCGACCGTTTGATACCGAAGACTTCGACGCCGTCGCGCTGATTCTGCAGCAGCTTTGGCATAACAATTCGGATAACGATGAGTACAACCGCCTCGAGGCCGCATGCGACCTCGCCTATTGCCTTTCGTCCTCGACGTTTTCGCAGGTTGCGGTAATTGACGGCGAGGCGCGCGGCATTGCGCTTGCACGCGCAGGACAGAGCCCCGGCGTCACTATCAACGAGCATTGGATGGATACCGAACGCGCGCTGCTTTCGCAGATGCGCGAACTGGAGCCCGATGCCTGCGCCGAGTATCTCTCGTTTGTGCGCGCAACCATCCGAACCAACAACCGCCTGCTCGAGAGCAGCCCATTGCCGCACGACAACGAAGTCACGCTGCTCGCCGTCGATCCCGATGTCCATGGCCTGGGCGTTGGCTCGGTGTTGCTCGATGCCGCTGTCTCGTACCTTTCCTCGCGCGGGGCGACAAGGGCGCACCTGTACACCGACTCCAACTGCTCGTGGAAGTTCTACGAGCTGCACGGCTTTAAGCGCACGGCCACGCACCGCGCCAACCGCGAAGAGCGTCGTCACGACATGCCGCGTGAAAGCTTCCTCTACGAGCTGGACCTAACCGTCTAGGCCCAGCAACCATACCTAGTCATTTAAGTCTATCCCCAATGACTGATCCCCAACGACTGGTCATTTAAGTCTGTCCCCAATGAGTAGCCTAGGGAGTCTGCAAATAGCCGTGGGCAAAAAACATCAAATATGAGTACTGTTACCTTTTTAGTAGCAGCGATTTGGGGCATTTTGAGGCTTTTAGACACGGCGGTCAGCCGGGCGAGCTAACGTATTTCCTCCTATGTTCAATAAAAGTGGCCCCTAACGAGAAATACTCTGGTAGCGCGCAGAGATGTGGTGTAAGAGGCGGGGAATGCCCCGCCTCCGCCCTTTCTTGAAAGGGAGGGGACACCGCCTAGAATTCGTCGTTGGAGTAATGAAGGTGACGGATGGAAGGAAAGGCGATGCCCCAAGAAGAGAGTGTACTGCGCCTCGGCCGCGACGAGGCCCTCGAGGCGGCGAGGCTTTGGCAGGAGCGCGGCGACGCGCGCGAGTTCGCGTGCAGGGTGCTGGGCAGCGTGATGAACGCGCTGATGGACTCCGAGGCCCAGCAGATGTGCGGCGCGAGCCGCAACGAGCGCAGCGACGGCAGGGAGAACAGCCGCAACGGCTACCGCCCCAGGTCGCTCAAGACCGCCGTGGGCGACGTGGAGCTCGAGATACCCAAGCTCAGGCACGGCACCTACTACCCCGAGGGCATGCTCGCGCGATGGTCGCGCGTCGACACCTCGGTGGCCGCCATCGTGCAGGAGATGTACGTATGCGGCGTGTCCACCCGCAAGGTCGAGCGCGTGGCGTCCAAGCTGGGCATATCCTCGCTGTCGAGCTCGGAGGTCTCGAGCCTCTGCTCCGACCTCGACGCCGAGGTGGCGGAGTTCCGCCGCCGCGACCTGTCGGGCACGCCGTGCTGCTACCTGTGGCTCGACGCCACCTACATGAGCTGCAGGGTCGGCTCGTCGGTCGTCTCGCAGGGCGTCGTGACCGCGATCGGGCTAGGCGCCGACGGGCGCAAGCACTTCCTGGGCTGCGACGTGGTCGACACCGAGAGCGAGGACTCCTGGGCGGCATTCCTCGGCGGGCTGCGCGAGCGCGGGCTGGCCGGCGTTCGCCTCGTGGTCTCCGACAGCCACGCCGGGCTCGTGGCCGCCGTCTCGCGCCTGTTCCAGGGCTGCGCCTGGCAGCGCTGCGTGACGCACCTGCAGCGCAACCTCCAGAGCGCCTGCTCGGGCAGGCCCGAGGACTCCAAGGCGGCCGTCAGGGACCTCGTGCACGCCGCGGTCTACCAGGACGACCCCGACCTCGCGCGCTGCGTGTGGGCCGAGGCGGCGCCCTGGGTGGCGTCGGTGTCCGCCAGGGCCGGCGAGGTCTTCGAGCAGGCCGAGGACTCCGCGCTGGCGTTCACGGCCTTCCCCAGGGCGCACTGGGCCAAGCTCCGCACCAACAACGTCCAGGAACGCGCCAACCGCGAGATAAAGCGCCGCTACAGGGTCGTGCAGTCCTTCCCCTCGAGGGAGTCGATGCTGCGCCTGACGTGCGCGAGCCTCATGGAGACCGAGGGACAGTGGTCCCAGCAGCGCGTGTTCTCCGAGGCCTCGGCCGCCGAGGGCTTCGCCGAGCCCGCGGACAGGCCGGCCCCGACAGAGGGGAGGCGCCGCGCGCTCGGGCGGCGCGCCAGGGAGATAGTGGACGAGATAGTCGAGAGGCGCGGTCTCAAGAAGGAGTAACATCGGGACTTGCAGCGACGGACCTCGGGACGCTCTTACACCACGTCTGCGCGCGCCACCAATACTCTCATTAGGGGCCGGTAATTAAGCGCAAATTAATGCAACCATTTCGGCAACAGTACTCATATTTGCCATTTTTTGCCCACTGCCCCTTCCGATGGAGGGGACTACGGGCAAAAGCGGGAGGATCGGCGCATTTTGGCACATAAAAAGGGGATGGGCTTTCCCCGACGGCTGTCGAGAAAAGCCCATCCCATAGCTTACGACCGTTAGAACGTTCCGCCGCCGCCTCCGCCGACGCCGCCGCCTCCGCCGCCCGAGAAGCCACCGCCTCCGCCGCCACCCGAGCTGTCCGAGCTCGACGCGAGCTCACGGATGCTCTCGTGATACACGCCATCGAATGAATCCATCGGCGACTCGTTGCCGTAATGATGGTAGTACCACCAGTAGCAGGGATAATTGTCGTAGAAACCGTCGGCCTCGCGCACCTCAGGCGGTACGGCCTCGGCAAGCTGACGCAGGACTTCCTTCGAAACGCCCAGCGCCGCACCCATCACCAGAAGTTTATTCCACAGGACCAGATCGCCGGGGACGGCTTCCTTGAGGCGCGTGAAGTCCTCGAGCCAATGCTTAAGCGCCTTGCATCGAGCCGCCACCTCGGCGCCCTCCGGCGTAAAGCGGCGGAACGTAAGGCCCACGCCAATACCCACCAGCACAATCGGCACCGAGATAACCGCGGCGATAATGTTCGCCTGTGCGCCGTCGGTAAAGAAGATGGATCCCACGGGAACAAAGGCGATCAGGATACCAAGAACCAGACAAAACACCATTGCGACAATGCCGTCCGAGGCAACGTACTCGCTATCGGCCAGCTTGCCCTTAACGGTGTTCTGATAGTCCTCGAGTTTGTCGCCCACGGGCGTAGCGTGCTGCTTAACGTAGTGCTGCAGCTCGTCAAACGTGCGCGAGCGATCACCGTTCTCGTCGGGCTTAGCACCGGCAAAGAAGACCTTGAGCACCATGCGGTCAATGCCCTTGGCCGACTTCCAGCCCACATCACTCACCGTCACGCGATACGTCTGCTCTTCTTTTTCGCGCCCCAACAGACCCTTCTTGGCCTTGGTCACGGTCGCCTGTTCCAGCTTGATCACACGGTCGTCGGTGAGCTTCATGAGCGTGGCGATATATGCCTGATCGGGCACCTCGTTCCAGCTCATGAGGGCCGAAAGCACGGCGGGATGGTCGGCCGAAGGTACATCGCGGAAATATTCGTCCTGGAAAAGCGGCTTGGGTTTGCGACGGCGCAGCTTGAGCACAACGATTGTGCCGGTAAAGGCCACCGCCGCGACAACACTTAGCACGGCAAGTGCATTGGCAATCATGCGAGCGTGAGCGCGGCGGGCGTTAGCCTCGTCGGCCCATGCCTTCTCCTCGCTCAGGATCGTCGACATGCGCTCTTCGCCCGAAGCGGCAAGCTGCGGCACCCAATCGCTGGGGAAGGCGATGCGCGCCTCGGCGAATTCGCCCTCATGCACGCAGGGAATGGTATAGGTAACCATGGGCTCGTCCACATCGAGCGACACGTCGCCCGTCAGCGGGCCGTGGCCCCATGCACGGAAGTTATCGCCCTTGATGGCCGCCGTCCCGGCGGCAGCATTTGCGAAGTACACTTCCATCTCGACATCGTCGGAATCCGCGGACCAGCCGTCGCCCACAAACTTCCAGTAGAGCTCGGCGGTATCGGCCCAATTCATAACCGCACCGGTCATGGTGTAGCTCACATAATAGATCGCGCTGTCGCCGCTCTCGTGGGGGCTGAAAACCTTGATCTTTACGCCGCCGTCGGACTGCTCAACCGTATAGACGCCGCTGTCGCCTTTGTTTGCGCTGTCGACCTTGTTAAACGCGGTGTCGTCTTCCTCGACGCTCAACACATTGACGCCCGCCGCGCCGCCCTGCTGGTTGGTGCCCGCATTGATCTCCCAAAACACGCCGTTGATGTCGTCGTCGAAATCGAACTGGCGTCCTTCGACAACGGTCAGCGATCCATCGGCCTCGACCGTGGCACCGATATAGGTTTGGGTCATGGAGTAGCCGTCGGCGTGGGCGGCGACAGGCAGCAGCAGCAACGCAAACGCGACAAACGCGCAGACGGAAACGAATCGCGCAAACAAGCGGCGCTGCCGGCAGGCATTGGCAACGGGGGCGTTCATAGGCACATCCTTTGTCTGTAAAACCAACATCGCCATTGTCCCACGTTTGCGGGCACACATGACGAATATCTGGGCCAACGGAACGTCAAATGGGACAAAAGTCCCACCCGAGTCTGGCACTTAGGGACGTTCCTTATCTGCCGGCAATTTGGGACACTCTTTGGCACGGCCTGCATCAACGATAGACACCACTTCACAGCTCCGTCACAGGTGTAGCGGCTTTGTGTGGGCGCGACATACGCTGTTTGAGCCTGTGGTCGAAGGGCATAAAGCAGTTGAGCGAAAACGGTTTGCCCCTTTGCCGTTCGCTTGAGGATCATGTCCCCCTTTTCCGCGGAAACCCCGGCAGTTGCGAAGAGCTGCCGGGGTTTCTGTCGTGTATAAGGCCGAGTCGGCGTGCGGCGATCGAGACGTTGAGCTGCAGGCCCACCGTGCGCAATGCGCAGCGCCGCCAATTTGCGAGCCACGGCAACGCCTTCCCTACCGTGCCCCGCGCTATACTCGTCCGCATGGATATCAAAGCACGCAACATACCAACGCCCGCCGCGGATGCGCCAACGACGCAGCCCGCCTCCGTTCCCGCACCTGTCGTGGGCCGCTTTGCCCCGTCGCCCTCGGGCCGCATGCACCTGGGCAACGTGTTCAGCTGCCTGTGTGCGTGGCTTTCGGCCCGCAGCCAGGGCGGCAGCATCGTGTTGCGCATCGAGGACCTGGACGATCGCTGCAAGCGCCCGGAACTTGCCGCTCAATTGATTGACGACCTGGCCTGGCTGGGACTCGAGTGGGACGAAGGCCCCTACTACCAGCACGATCGCCTAGACCTGTACGAGAGCGCCTTGCGCCAGCTGCAAGACGCCAGTCTCACCTATCCCTGCTTTTGCACCCGCGCCGAACTCCACGCCGCAAGCGCGCCGCATGCCAGCGACGGCACGCCCATCTACCGCGGCGCCTGCCGAAACCTTTCTGCCAAAGAAATCGCCCGCCGCAGCGCTCTGCGCGCCCCGGCCACTCGTCTGCGCGTGCCCACCGTCGATGACCTTGCAGACGACGTGATCGAATTCGTGGACCGCACGTACGGGGCCCAATGCGAGGCACTCGCTACCGAGTGCGGCGACTTTTTGGTGCGCCGCAGCGACGGCGTGTTTGCCTATCAGCTGGCCGTTGTGGTCGATGACGCTGCCATGGGTATTACCGAGATCGTACGCGGATGCGACCTGCTGGGCTCCACGCCGCGCCAGATCTATCTGCAGCATCTGCTGGGACTGCCCACGCCGCACTACGCGCACATTCCGCTGCTCATGTCACCGGACGGCCGCCGTCTTTCCAAGCGCGATCGCGATCTGGACCTGGGCGAGCTCCGTGCCCGCTTTGGCACGCCCGAGGCGCTGCTGGGCTGGCTCGCCGGACAAACGGGCATCGCGCCGGACACCATACCGCGTACCGCCGAGCAACTGGCTGAGCACTTTAGCTGGGACGTCATCCGCGCGCATCGGGAAAACATCACTGTAACGGCCGAGTAGCCGCTCACTCCACCCCTACGCAACATCCCAGGGCTGGAGTTCGTCGCCCAGGCGAACGATGCAGTCGTAGAGCACGGTATGGCGCTCGGCAGGGTTGGCATCCCGATGAAAATGCCCGTAGTACCAGCGCTTGTAGTCCAAGCGGTCTTCCAGCTCATCGAAAAACGCCGTAAGCCGATCGACTTCGGGGTAATTCCAGCCAGGTGCCGGATAGAGCGTGGGCGAGAGCATGCGCGTGGAACAGGTGTGGGTGATCACGTAGTCAACCTTCCAGTCCACGCTATCGAGCTTTGCCCGCGCTTCCTCAAAGTTGCGCTCACTCGGCAGCTCATGCGGCCACCAGCTGGAATACGGAATGCGGTATTCCTTGTCCACGCTCGTGGCGCCGCCCATGGTAAAGACCGTTGAGCCGTCGAGCTCAAAAACCTCGCCGCGCGTCAGGCGCCGTATGGGGGAGGTATCCGACAGGCGCTGCGTCAGCCCACCGTGCCACAACTCCATGGGGCGTTCCGCCCAGTGATCGAAACGCTCGTGGTTGCCGTCGACAAACAGCACGGTGTAGGGCCGCGATTCCAGCCAAACGATATCAGCGCACTCCTCGGCAGAGAAATCCCACGGAAAGCCAAAGTCGCCCGCGACAATCAGATAGTCGTCGCTCGTCAGGCTATCCCCAAGATCCCAATCGCGCAGCTTTTGCATGTCAAGGCCGCCGTGAACATCGCCCGTCACATAGACCGTCATCGGATCACCACTTCCCTCTTATAGCTCTCGAGATCGCGCTCGACCTGCTCGTTGCCCGTGGCGTTGACCCACCACGGCCACTTAACGCAACACACTGGCTCCTCGACCTGCGCAAACAACGACTTGAGCTCCTCTAGGCTCACCGGGGCGTAGCCGTTGGCATCCACGCCCACGTCATAGCGCAGCAGCCCCTGCCGAAGGTTGAACTTGTTGTACGCGCCGCCGCAGCTGTGGATATGCCCGTGAAGATGCCAGCCGTCGTGCGACATACCCTGCCAGTCGACCATGGGATAGTGGCTCAGCACAATTTTCTGACGGTCGATCTTGAGCACGCAAATGGGCGGCTCGACGATAAAAGCATCCGCCACCGCAGGCTGCGTCCAGTCTTTATCGTGGTTGCCGGGCAGCAGATGGATGCGCTTGCATGCGATGCTTTTGCGCAGCTCGTAGGCATCTTGGACCGTCATCTTAAAGCTAAAGTCGCCCAAAATGTAAAGCTCGTCATCCGCAGTGACCTTGCTATTAATGCTGGCGACCATGGCGTCGTTCATCTGCGCAACAGTCGACCAAGGCCTGTCGCAGAGCCGTAGCATGTTCTCGTGTCCAAAGTGCGTATCGCTGGTAAACCAGATCACGGGGACCTCCTGTTGCTGCGGGGTATCCATCCCTTAGGGCTTACCCCTCGTTCTTCCATCCAAACGGGTCGATCACCCAAAAGATCAAATCGAGCACGCCGCTGGTCATCATGGCGGCGGCAAGGGCGATGATAACGTGCAGGGAACTGGCACTTCGGAGCACGTCGAATGGCCCCAAAACAGCCAGCAGCGCGACCGCTGCGCCGGCTACGCACAGCGCAAGGCACGGTCCCGCGTCCTTGACGCACTTCTTTGCGAGATGCTTGGTGTTATCGCTCATTGGTATCGAACTCCTTAGAGGATCGTTGTTTGGGTACATGCCGCCGCGGCAGAGCAGGGCGGCAGGGTAAGTGTCCCATGCCGTGCGGACACGTTTTTAAACCCATGTATCCGCAGGGACCCATGTCCTTGCAGAACACCCCCGAAGAATCGTCTAAGCCGCTGGCGGGCAACATACTGAACAGGGGGTCTTTCCTCGTTTGAGCGCGGTCGCCAGTGGCACGCTTGTTCTAATGGCATTTTGAGGAAGGTTTTTGCATCCCCCAGAACGGTGATAAATCTTGCCGTTCTTGGTAACGATTACCTTGATTTTTGAGGCATCTACGCTGCGAGGCTCGATGGGCGCGGCCACCTCTAGAGGAGCCGATGCCGTTTTCCAAGGCTTGCTTCTCGAAAAACCAGAATCGCGGTATCGATTAATGTAGCCGTCAAAGCACCCGTCGAACAGCAGCCCCGTTGCCAGGCCCGCCATGAATCCGCAAGCAATCGCGGCCTCTCCTCTAATTTGCATATGTCCCTCCTTAATCAATCTCGAAGGTGAAAGTGGCGCGCGCCGCAGAGCCCATGCCCTTGCGGTGCGCGCCAAAAACAGCGCGCTTCCCTGTCCCTAACGGATCAGCTGGCGGCGCTTATCGGACAGGAATACGCCGGCGGCCACCAGGACCGTGCCGCCGATCACGAAGGTCTCACCCAGCAGCTCGGACGCATCGCCCGTGGCGGGCATCGCCGTCTGCCAAGTCGTGGCCTCGGTCTTTGCCTCCGCATGCTTGGCCTGGTACGTAACTTGCGTGACGGGCTGGGTCTGCTCGCCGTTTCCGCGGTCGGCGGCCTCTTGGCGAGCGATCTCGGCGTTAAGCTCGGCAATAGCCTGGTCGAGTTCGGCCTTGGCGGCGGTATAGTTGGCAAGCGCCTCCAGGTAGGCAGGTGCCACAGCATCCGTCGCAGCTGCGGCGTCATCGAGTTCGGCCTTGGCGGTCGCGGCGCGCTCGGCGGCATCGTGAGCTGCGGCGATCTTGGCGTTGAGCGCCTCGCCTGCATCGTCAGCGCTGCCGTTGACGATGGCTTCGGCAAGATTGATCCTGCGCAGACGGGTGACCGCGGCGGCAGAGGCATCGCGGGCGGCGGCCGCATCCGTCACGGCATCGTCAGCCTCCACCAAGTCGTACTCGGCATCGCTCACGGCCATCTCCGCAGCATCAAGCGCAGCATCGGCAGCGAGCTTGTCCTCAGTAGCCCTGGAAAGTGCTGCAGCGGCATTCTTAAGCTGGGAGGCACGCGCGGCAGCTGCATCAGACATTGCCTGAGCCGTTGTCGCGGCAGCGCCAGCATCGCTCGCAGCCTGCTGGGCCATATCGAGCTCCGCCTGAGCGCCAGCAGCATCGATGGCTGCCTGATCGGCATCGCCTTGGGCGACAGCAAGTTCAGCCTCCGCCTCACGCTGATTGGCACGTGCGTCTTCGAGCGTAGACGATGCCGCATCAAACGCACGCTGAGCAGCAGCGATATCGGCCGAATACGCCGCCAGCTCATCCTGGGCCGCGGCAAGTGCATCCTGCTTGTCGCCGACACCGACACGAGCGGCATCCAGTGCGCGCTTGGCAGCAGCCACCTTGCCCTTGGCAATGTCGAGCTCGCCAGACTTGGCGGCCACGGCGTCCTGAGCCGCCGCAACTGCGGCGTTGGCAGCGCTCAAATCGGCGCGGGCATCACTAACGGCACGCGCGGCGGCCTCAGCTGCAGCCTGCTTCTGCTCCACAGCGACCTGAGCCTCCGAGACCTTGTCAGCCGCGACATCAACGTCAGCGACAGCGCGCTCAACCTGAGCTTGCTTTGCCGCAACGGTCTGCGATGCTGCGTCCACCTTGTTGCCGGCATCGTCGGCAACGCCCCGCGCCGTAGCAAGCTCCTTGCGTGCCGTGTCAACGCCCTGCTCGGGATTTGCCAGAGAGTCGCACCACGCGTTCAGCGCAGCCTCGTACTCGACAACCGTCATCGGATTGGCGGCATTCGTGTACCATCCTCCAGACATAGAGAACGTCTGCGCCTGCGTAAGCCAACGGTTCATCGTCCCGCGCGTGCAAACCCCCATGCCCGTCACGGTGTAATCGGGATCGATCACATTCATGTAGTGACCGACTGTATGCACGTTCCCGCCATGCGCGGCAACGTAGCGGTCCACTTCATCACCATGCTGACGATAAAAATCGAAAGCAGCCTTTCCCCTAAGGCCCGTCGCCCCCAGCGTAGCCGCAGCGCGGTCAAAGACAGCCTTTTCCTGATCGACCCACTGGATGAACGGATCGCTTCCGTAGTTCCACGCCACGTTTTCGCCCACGTTGAACTGCTGAGCATGGGCAACCTTGGTGTCGGAATAGTTCGCGTCGGCAATGGCAGTCGCCATCATGCTGTACGTCACCTTGAGCTCACTCAAGCCGACGCTCTTGCGGTACTCGTTGCACGCCTTGAGCCACACAATCGCTTGCTTCATGTTGGTCAGACTCGTCGCGTCAACTTCCTCGCCCACCTTGGTAAGGCTGGCATATTTGCAGTTGAGGATCAGGTCCGCCGCATCGTCGGCACCCACGCTCTTAAATAACGCAATAGCACCCTGGCGGTAGTTTTCCGCCGAGGCGTTCGCCGTAGCCTGGGCAGCGTCGAGCTTGGCCTGCGCCTGTGCCACAGCCTGATCGGCCTGCTGCTTTTGAGCCTTTGCCTGGTCGAGCGCCTTGCCGGCAGCGTTCTTCTCGTCCTTAGCGGCCGAGAGCTTGGCCTGGGCATCGGCCAGCGCCGCGAGCGCACTGGCATGATCGGTCTTGGCCTGACCGAGGGCGGTGTCTGCCGCGGTCGCAGTAGCCGTGGCAGCGTCCAACTTGGACTGCGCGTCAGCCGCAGTCTGCTGCTGGACGGCGAGCGCCTGCTGAGCAGCCTGCACCTCACCCTCGGCAGTGGTCACTTCCTGCGAGGCAGCAGCGAGTTCGCCCTCGCGCTGCGCCTGCACTGACTTGGCGGCGTCCAGCGTGGCAGCGGCGGCGTCCACCTTGGCCTTGGCAGCCTCGTACTCCGGGCCCGCCGCACCCTGCTCGGCTCGATCCAAATCTGCCTTGGCAGCGTCATAGCTCGCCTGAGCGGCATTCACATCCGTATCGGCCGCATCCTTTGCCTGCTGAGCTGCCGAAAGCTTGTCCTGTGTGTCCTGCTTTTTAGCCGCGGCGGCGTCAGCGGCAGCCTGGGCATTCGAAAGCCTGACCTGCGCGTCGGCGGCCTGCTGCTTTGCCTGCTCCAGCTCGCTCGCGGCCTGCTCGGCAGCGGCCTGAGCCGCGGCAACAGCCTCGGGCGTGGCATCGGCAGCAGCGGCCTGCGCGGACTTGAGCGCAGCCTGGGCATCGTCGGCGGTCTTCTGGGCAGCGGTCAGGGCTTCACCCTTGTCCGTCAGATCCCTCTTTGCGGCATCGAGTGCAGCTTGAGCGTCCTCGAGCGCCTTCACGTCCGCATCGGCCTTGTCCTGCGCGGCACCCATCTGCTGCTCCAGCTCGGCCGAAGCTGCAGAAGCGGCAGCGTCGCTTGTGCCACGGGCCGCATCGTAGGCGCTCTGAGCCTGCTGCTGGTTGGCAGCGGCGGCGTCGTAAGGAGCGGCGGCCGCATCCAAATCGGCCTTGGCAGCAGCGGCCTTAGCGCGAGCCGCATCGACCGCAGCCTGCAGGTTGGCGACCTTCTGCACCGCTGACACCGTGCCCGCGCCAGCGCTAGCAGCAGCCGCGCTCGTCAACGGAGACAGCACCGCAGCCGGCTTCGCAGTAGCGTCGGCACCGTTCGCACCCTGCGCCACCGCAGTCAGCGGAGACAGCAGCGACCCGCCCGTCATGGCGATCGTTGCCGCAGCAACTGTCGCCATACGCCCGGCGGCCTTCGCCTTACCCGCAGCGCCGCCATTGATGTTCTTGTTCACGTTCTTGCTCATTGCCGATTCCTTCCCACGATGAGCTGATGTTTGACACATAATCGATCCAATATGCCCCGCTAAAAAGAGGTGATAACGGGGTAATTAAATCGGAGGAGTTGGAGACAAGCCCACATCCATCAGCGGATGCCGAGCTCATACTCCCGCTCGCGCTCAATATCATTCAGGTACTCATAATCTTCGGAGCTAAGCTCTAGATCATCTTGAGCGAACATGTAGTTCTCGGCCTTAGAACCAATACTGCAACCGTAGATGGTATTGAGATCGATATGGTCGGTATTGTCGTTGTAAAGGGGGAAAATTCTGCTGGTCATGCTCAAGTACCTCTCAACATAAACTGAAAACTCGTTTGCTTGGTCTCTTTTTGAGACCCCATCTGATGTGCTATGGCTGCAGTATATGTTCTCCCCTTTTACAATGCAAGTGTTATTTCAAAAAGTTCTAGGAGCGATAATTGCGCAACACCATCACTTGTCGCCACCGCCATCCTCTACCGCGCCCTCACGCGCAGCGCACTCGTTGAGATACTTGACCGGAATCGGCCACACGGACGGAGCCTTATAGCGCGAAAGGCCTATGTTGGCCAGCTGAACCAACAACTCAGACAAATCATCGCCGTCGAGTACCTCAATCGAACGCACGTGAATCGCAGTCGCCATATCCTCCTGGGTGCCGTTGTTGACGCCCACAAAATAGCAAGTCTTGCCCGCACGCTCGAACGTTCCAATGCCGTAATAAGGCGAGTTGTAGCTCTCGAAAATCTCTTTCTTACGCCCTGCTTTGCCTGTGAGCTGATGCTCACCCACCAGGGCCATAAAGTTATTGGAAAACGTCGTCAGTCCCGTATCCCGCACGCGCGCAAGCATAGACTGCCCGTTCGCATGCACGTCAAAGACATAGGCGCCCTTATCGAGTTTGCCGTCCGCGGTCAGCAGATCGAGCTCCATCTCGTCCTCGGGACCATCCTCTGCCGAATGTGAGGCATAGCGCATGCCCCCATCCGCGCCAATCGCCAACGTAGCGATACGCGAATCCAGCTCAATCTTGTCCTTTGTTTTATGCGGCACATCGACCAAGCCACACACCGTCACCGACTCAATATCCAAAGCATCAAGATCAAACGCCGTCACCCGCTCGTCGACAACATCCTGCTTTACCAGCAGTTCTTTGAGCATGGCGCCCAGGATCGCCTCTTGCGCATTGCGATCCTTTTGCTTTGGCGCCACCTTAAACAGTGGCTCGCACACATCCGGTGTCACGTGCTGTTCCACCACGCCAGCATGTAAGGCATAGCCGTCGTCCTCAGCAACCTCATTGGGCACAACGACAAGGTTCAGCGCCCGCGAATCCACGGCCCTTCCGCCATACGTTGCGCGAACGCCCCACGAGGAATCGTTAAGTCGATCGGCCAGCTAGCGCGCCACTTCGGCAAGCCCATTGCGCGCAAACGACACCACGATTCGCTGCCCCGCCATGCGCTCCGCAACCACGCGCGCGTACTCATCACCCTTGAGCACCTCGTAGAAACTCTTACGCTGGTATTCCATGAGCGTCACCCGGGCGAAGTCGCTGTAACGGCGTTCGAGAATCTGCAGCTCTCGATACAAAATGCCCTTCTTGGTATAGGCGACCTTGTCCGCCTGGGCCGAGAACGTCAGATCACGGCGCTTGGACGGCTTGTCGCCCTTGGCTCGGCGCAGGATGTACTCGTCTTTTTGTTCGTGGGCAAGCACCATCGTCGCCACGGGCGATAGCCTGTAGCCCACTTGGCTCTTAATCTTTTCGAGCTCTTTCTCGTCACCTTGTGCCCTGCCAATAAGCACACGGCGCTTGGTAAACGTCCGAATCTTAAGATCAAAGGTGCAATCCTCATCGATAACGATTTCAACCGTTTCGATCTTGGCAGGTCCCCTTCCGTCGCTTTCGACAGCATCGCGGCGGGCACCCTTGGCGCTAATGACATACAGGTGCCCGGTGTCATTGGGAACTTCGTCCTCAATCCCCTCAAACTGAGAGCAGGAGTTGAACAGCAAGCGGAACGCAACGTAATCGTCCAACTCGTTCCAATTAGTTTTAATCGGAACTATCTGCTCCTGATAAAGCGAGGCATTAAGGTCGCCCGTCTGCACGCCCGCTTTGACCATCAGAAAGACGCGGTTGTCTGCAAGCTGCGTGAGCGCGACGACCTTGCCCGTCTGGCACACATCGGCCATAAAGTTCGCCACGGCATGCTTGCCCGCATCGCCGACGTTGCACCAAAAGACCGAGTAGCGCTCCTCGGCAGCAGCGGCATCGAGCTGCAACACGAGCTCTGATACGGCGATGTCTCCCAAACCGCACGGCTGGTTATGCTTCGATTGCACGGCCGATCGCCTCCATCATCTCCAAATTGATTGCACCGTCGGCGGCCATATAAGGAACGGAGAACACAGTCCCCTCAGCATCGAGTGCCTTGGGCACGCACTCAAGCGCTGCCTCATCAGCCAAAACGTTGACGATTAGCAGGCGTTTCGCCCCAACCTTTTGAGCCTTCGCCCTAAAGCGCTCGGCATCCGACGCCTCGCGACCGTCGCGAACATAAGCGATATAGGCACCGATGCGATAGTGCTTAAAATCGATCCATACCCCGGTCGTGTTGCCAGCAGCATCGAGCACCTCAAAGTCGCCACCTGTCTCGGCGTGTGCCGCATCGCCACGCGTAAGCGAATAGCGGCCGTCGTAATATGCCTCAAAGATTGCCCTTCCGGCAGATTCTCCCAGCTCACCCAGGTAGACCGCCTGGAACATATAGGGCGTCATGTGCGCCGTCGCCGCCGGCTGCAGCGTTGTGGGCACCCCGTCGCTCGACCAACGCTCACGCACTTCGCGAATTGACAGCAGCTCGGGTACGCGCGCCGCCGCCTGGCTCACCTGGCGAACCGTCGCGCCCTTTAAGCCCTCCTTGCAGTGGCAACGATCCTCCAGACGAGCAGCAATCTGCTCGACGGGCTCACCATCGTAGCTAGGGAATTCAAAGTGCGGCACCTTGCATGCCCCGCCTTCTGCATAGGCATAGCCATTTGCAGCATGCGACATGCGCAGCGCGGTACTCCGGCGCTCTGGGTATTGCGCGAGATCTTCCCACGGCAGGCAAAAATGATGCAGGTAAAAGTCGCGCTCGCCATCAAAAGCAGTGAGATCTTCGTCCCCGGCGTTTAGCGAGGTAACTTTCCACGCCAGCTTTTCGTGCTTTTGCTTGGCAAGGTTGTTCCTAAAGGCGGCAAGGTTCTGCTGCTTAACGGCAGCGTGTTCCTTGTTGTCCGTCATATGGTTGTTGGCAGCGGCGCAGGCACCAACCACCTGCTCAAGCTCGTAGCCCATCGGCAAATCATGCAAGAACGAAAAGTTGCAATCGTTCGCAATCTCGCGGTCGAGCAGCACCTGCACGCAAGGCATCTTTACACTCGTGCGCATCAGGCGACCCACAGCCTGTGCCACAATGCGAGCGCCTTCGACCTGATAAGAGAGGGTGTCGCGCACCGGCAGGCTCTTATTAACGCCAGATAGAAGCATCCGTACGTTCCGGCGCTTTTGAGTAAACGGAACCTCGCCGCGCGCTACCAGTTCCTCCTGCTCCACCACACCAAGTAGCGCCTGCTGGACAAACTTATTTGAGTTGATCTCCACTCCCCAGGTCAAACGACTTGTGGGCGACTCGATATATAAGAAATCAAGATCCATCTTGGGGCGACGGTCGGCATTTTCAAAGCCGCAATCGACCTGATGAACCATGTCGCACAGATTCTCCGGCACCTTGTATTTGAGATTCTTGGAAAAGCCACCGGCCGAAAGATTGATAAACATCAGGGTCGGCTGGCCCAGCTCGAGACGTTTTTGAGCGCCACGCCAACCTGCATCCCATTCCGCAGCGTTAAAGCACGGCACCATGTCCTTGGCGGCCTCAAGCGATTTCTCGTACGACATCTCGGGGCACTTGATGTTTCTAATCACCAGCTCCGCGACAATCTCGCGCGCAAGATCCAGCGCCAGACTATTGAATTCGCCATGGTTTCCCATGTGGCGCGTGGTAAAAACGGCTCCCGCCCGTTGCTCGTTACGCGCCACACCACGGGCCCAAGTACTCACGGCAACAAGCGTCTTGCTCAGGCGCTTCAGCTCAAACTCGATGCTCTTGGCGTCGCTCACGCCCACCCTGTCAGCAATCTTTAAGCGCAAGCGCACCGCAAGTCCCTCACTCACGCCAATCCCGTCAAAGAACCGCATCGCGCGCTCGTACACCTCGTCGGGCGACACAATGATGCCGCCAAAGGCGCCGCCTGCCAGCGCGACCATGCCGGCAATTTCCTTGGACTCATCCACCCAGGCAATATCGACGTCGTACTCCTTCGCAGCCTGTTTGTTAAACAGCTTAGTCTGTCGCACGATTTCCTGGTTGAGCTCGCCAATCCAAGCGTCCTTGCGAACCACGCCATGAACCTCGTCAAGGTAATCGAGGTTGAAGTTTTTGACGGTCGGCGCACTCCATGTTGCGCTCATGCACACGCAAGGCGCTTTGGCGGCAATGGAGGCAAGGTAGGCCTCGGGCATGCGCTCAATGCCGTGGCTGGTTAGGTACGTGGTAAACATGTGCTCGATGGTGGTTTCCATCACTAGATAATCGACACCACGCGCATACATCGAGTCGTCGGCGGCATCGATCTCGTCATTCTTGCGATCTTTAAAGAACAGCGCCAGCATCAACGAATCCCAAAAATACTTCTCGCTGGTCTGGTTGTTCCTAATGCCCAGGGCATCGATGATGTTCTTGCGCGAAAGGTCGTCCTTGTACGAAATGCTGCCGTAGTACAGCTTGTCCATAAGCGTGGCGCAACGGGCGAGATGACCCACCACCATCCTGACCAGACCGCGTGCACGACGCACCGCCTTGCTGACGGTTTGCTGCCCACTCCCTCCGCGAGTGATAATCATATTGCGAGTACCGCCCTCATTGAGTTTGAAGCGCAACGGATTCGCCGAGTTGTCGCCCACCGAAATATCGTCGCTGCCAAACAGATGTCGACCGGAGAGCTGCTCTTCTTTCGCCTCGTCAGACAGCGCAAAAGGCGGACGCAGTTTCATGTCCTTAATACAAGAGGCGAGTGCCTTTTGAATTTTCTTGGCATCCTTGGCGATTTCTTCGGCATCTTCCTCTACGCTCGCCCGCGAAACCCTGTTCCTCTCGGCGTTTGACCCTTTGTGATCGCCCGACGTGGAAGCGTGCGTATAGACCGCCATCCATTGATCTCGATTCCCCAGTAGCAAGGGGTCCACCACACCGCCGTTAAAATGACGATCGAGGATACGCAATACTTCGTCCGGTTGAAACGTCACGGGATCGTCTGTCAGCGTCGACAGTATGTCGGCCTTCATGTGGTCGATTTCATCAAAGATAAACAGGCCCTTCTCGGCAGCCATTGCGTTAAAGAGCACAACGCCTGCACCGGTCACTGTATCGATCCTATTGATGAGCTTTTGCGGCGTCAGGGCAATCACATGCGGTATGCTCTCGTCATTGAGCAGGGCAGACGGCCAAATCTGGGGGATCACCTCCATGCCGCGCGTGATGTTTTTGAGCTCGTGGCTCACAGCCCAACGCAAGCTCGCATCCGCCGACGATAGCTTGTCGCGAAGGGCGGGGGTCAAACGGTCTGCAACACCTCCCAGACGATTTCGAGTGTCAAGGATGCCCAAAAGGTCATCGGCGATCTCCATCGCGTTGCCCCACGCTCGCTTAATGATGCGATGAGAGCTCTCGTCGTCCGCCTCGATGGGACACGGAATGTCGCGCACGCCCACGGCGCCCTTACCGCGCGTAGTCTCAATCCAATGCAGGATGTTATCGCCCGCACGCGGAAGATCGAACACCATGCGCTGCGCGGCATCGCCATCCATGCCCTGTTCAACCAGCAATTTGCGCACGCTCGCAACGTAGTTGTCGCGGTTGTCCTTACCCGGCACCACAAACACCAGGTAACGACGGCCCGGGCACTTGTTAAAACAGCCCGAATCGTCCCAGCCACCGGCGATGAGGTCGGCTGTGACCTGCTCGGCCGTATAGTTTTTACCCGAGCCCGTCGTGGCGCCCAAAAAGTACAGGCCATTGTTGCCCTGATCCTTGGGGGCAAACAGCGCACGCTCAAAAAACTCGCGCATCGCCTTTTGACGTGCAAGATAGGGAGCGAGCTCCTTGTCGTCCGCAGACGACGGATTCGATTGGCAGTTGAGATCCCACATAGCCATGGTCAAACCTCCGATTTAGTTGTTACACGTGTTTGATACCATCCCGTGCGGACAAAACTCGCGCTGGGCGGTCAAGGCGGCGGCGTCCATGCCGCTTGAGAGAAGAAAGAAAGGAAAGAGGAGCAGTCAGCGACTACTCGCACGAAGCGAGCAGTTTCTTAAGATCGCACTCCAACGCCTCGCGCTCTTTGGCATCGATCACTGCAAGGGCGACACGCATCAGGGATGCATCGGCGGCAGACTCCTGAACCTGGTCGGGGCGCTTGCTAAAGCTTTTCCCGGCAGCCTTCCGATCGGTCGCGCCGTTCAGTGCGGTGGCTAAAGATTGTCATCGGACTTTGCGCTGGCTTTGGCCGCCTCTTCGCCCGCGATCAGGTCCTTAACCGTTATATACGCACTGTACGTAGCATCCTCGATCTTTTCCAAAACATCATCAGGGTCGCAAGTGCCCCAAGTTTCTTCGAGGACTCGAGCCAATCCCCAAGCAGCGCTGAGCAGGACGTCAACGTCCTTTAGATCTAAATGATCGACCGTAAAGGGATAGTCCGCGCACTCCAGTAGATACGTGTCAACTGCGCCAATTGCCTCAGCCACGTATGGCTCAAGATCGCAATGGGGTTGGAGGGCGCACAGCGCCTTGTGCGGATCGGTCGGCTCGATCCAATACAGCGTTGTCGCATCCTCGCATTTCTCGAGCGGATAACGCTCAACCGCCTTCTCCCAACTTTCATACCAAGGATCGGCATCGCCGTCCGTCATCGACCTGCAAAGATCAATCGCCGCAGAAACAGTCGCACACGAGCATCTATAACTGGCGCCTTTCCTAAAATCATCATTGAGCTCGTCGTCGCCAGACAGCCTCGCCTCCATGATCAGAAACGGGCCGTCATCATCTGTAATGCTCATGGGATAGTTGTCACATTCGTAGTACGGATACATTTTGTCTCCAATCAACCGTTCGGTCACATTAACAAGCAATATCAAAACCGCGCTCACGCGGAGGGTTGTCGTCCTCGATCCATTCGAGCCCGTCGTTCTCATCGATTCCGGCATCGGGGACTGACGACCATCTGAACTCGAAACCAAGCTGGTCAAGCTCATCGACTCGCTCACTGATTACTCCGTACGCATCCAACGCATTCTCGAAATCCTCCGAAGACACATAGCCGCGCTCGCACTGCTTGCGCATCTGGTGCAAACGACCCATGGCGGCAGCGATGATCTCGCGAAGAACGATAACCTCGCGCTCGCATACATCGATGTTTCCTTTGTTGAGCTTGATGCAATCGGACATAACGGCCTCCCTGGTTTTAAGCCTTTTCGCTTGATTCCATTGAACAGCCGCAAACAGCCGCGTAATATGACTTTTATCGGGTTTTAAATTTTGGCTGTTTGGAGCATTAATGCTTGATTCCGAAAAAGAGCCGTTTAGCTGGGGTTTCGAGGCTGGCTTTCTTCGCTCTCCCGTCAATCCCCGCATGCTTCTTCTTAACAGAACGCCAGAGATTGATTGCGCCGATGACGGAAACGCAACCGGCAATGCAAGCGCATGGAATCTCGTCTCCGTAGCCAACGACCTATTACGCGTCGACTTAAGCTCGCTTTTCAACGAGATTGGGGGCCACTTTCGTGAGCGAGCAAAATTGCGCTTTTACATCGATTTGCAGAACGCCATTCGTCAGCCCCCTGCTCCCCACGATGCGCAACACGCTTCGATGGACTACGCAGCCGAACCAGACCATGACGACTGGCTCGATCCAGACGATTCCGACCAAGAGTCCGCGCAAGCAGAATTGAACGAAGCCGGAATCGAAGTCAACCTTCAAAAACAAAAGGAACGCGACCTCGATTTCTTTGCTCCGATATTCGATAAAGCCATTACGCGCCATGCACACGGAGAGATATCTGGCATGGCCAGGTATCTCCTTGAAAATGTCTGCAGGCAGTGTGTCATGAACATCACAGCGATTCCCGACTATCGCTATTACAGCTGCTGGATGAACAACAACGCTATTGAGTGCAACGAAATCAACCGCCTGTACCGCGCGGTGATCACGACATCGGCCCAACTCAATAAGCAAGAAATGGCGTCCCTCTTCAGCTCCTATCTCAAGCTCGTGTCGAACGACATGGACATTACAACTACCAACGGCAAGACCGGGCTAACAGAACCGGTGCCGTATAAACGCGACAATCCAAGAGACAACTATCCAAAGGTCAACTCGCAGATAGAAACAGCTTGCGTTTGCACCAATACCGATCTCTTTCGAGCGCTTCTCATTGTTTTTTATCAGGAATGTCTGGAGCTTGCCCCGCTGCTTAAAAACACCGAGGCACCTAGCCTGCTCGCGCAAAACGAAGAGTTTTTCCCAGCCGCCATCAAAACAAGCGACCCGCGACAATTTCGATTATTCGATAATCAGCTGCCGGCAATCATCCGCTTTGGCGACGCTTTTGCATACGCAGCCAAAAAGCACTTGCCCGGAAACGAAACGGCTCAAAAGCTCGAAGAACATTTGAGCGATATAAAACGCATGAATAGCGCCCCCTTTATGCAGGCGTTTCGCAAGAACTATCTCGAGGCTATGCGCGAGAACCAAATCTACGCAAATGGAGACTTCCATACGTATGCAGAGCTTAACGACCAGGAAAACCTCAATAGGCTCGTAAGGCTTCAAGCTGTTATTGCAAAGGCAGGAGAGCTTTACTTCACCGAAGAGGAATGTTCCTTTGCAAGCCTTTATGCCCGCATCCTCCACGAGCTGCTGCTGTGCGGCATTATGCCGATAACATGCCAAACCTGTGGTTCGCTCTTTTTTCCGACCGGCCCTAACAGCAAGTACTGCGATCGATATAACGCGGCGACCAAGCTCTATTGCAACCCGCGGCACAACGCCAAAAAACATCTTGGTCGCAAATCACCCCGCGACGTCGCACTCAATATACGGAGAAAAGCCGACACGGCATACGAAAAGGGTTTAACGGATTGTGCCCACTATTTTGACAGCCTTGGCAATTTTGTTCTCGATGGTCTTGGCCCAACATACCAAGCGAGCGACCTAATTTCCGACGAGCTCTATGCGGCATGGCTGTCTATCGTCAACCAGCCCAATTGCAGGACAAAAATCAGGCGACCAGATAGGAACGGTTTTCCATACCCCGTACTGTGGTACGGATTCATCCTCAATGGCATACAGTATGTACAAGTCGAGTTTCCCGAAGCCGAGTACCCGGCGCTTTTTGAACGCTTGAGCCAGCTCGCCGAAAGCCCGCAATCAAAGTGCACGCTGAAGCACAAGGGACCCGGCGAGCACCCATACAGCTCATGGCTTATCAAGTTATACGAGTTGTTGGAGATCATTGCGCAAATTAATAGCGCCGACCAGGTGGCAAAGCCCATTCCATTGCTTGGAATAGATAGGGACGATTGTGTCTCGACCGACCCGACCGCCCAAGGCACACGGAGCGCGCCCGACGCATGCGTCTACAGCACCGGCACGATAGATAGCCTTAGCTTTACCGTGTATACGAAGGGATATGACCCGGAAAAGCGGGAACGAGCCTGATGTAGCGGCTTCGAGCGAAGCCGCCGGTCACGGGGTGGCACCGGGGCGCGGACGCCGCGGGCCATTGGGAGCAACCCTCCTCCGCTACCTGCGCGACGTGGCAGCGCCGCTGCGTCGTCCCTGTCGCCGAACATCGTCCTGAAGGCGCGGGCGGGTGTCCATGAACAGCCGCGCCCGCACTAGCCTGGGGGACAGCCGCCCCGCCACCAGCAGTGCGCCGGCACGCCTCGGCACCGCCAGGGTCTCCGCCTCCACGGGCAGGGCAACTTTCTCGATGACCTCGGCAGAGCACACGCCCGACAGGTCAACCCCGTTGTAGACGATTGGCCTCATGCGTTGCCCCTCGCGCGCCCGTAGGTGTTACCGCTACTCTGAAAATGACCAGATGATCACCCAACAATCTTTGGCGAGTGGGGGCTGAACGCATCGTTGCCGTTCTGTTCATCCACCGCCCTGCGCCCCAGGCTTAAGGGTTCTGCCGCGTCATCTTCCACCCGCACGGACAGGACATAGTAGAAGTCGGCACCCTGATTCCCACGATCCCGCACGTAGCCAAGGTCGGCCAGGCGGTCGGCCAGCTCGTCCCTCGAAACCAGCTCATTCGAGGTTATGCGACACGCCACAGGCTCGATCTCGTAGGTGTTCGTCTGGCTTATGGCGTTCCGATAGAAGCGGAACCACGACGTGCGGAAGAGATCCTTATGGTGCGAGTAGACATGCCCGTCCTTAATGGCATAGAAGTAGAAGAGAAAGCGCCCGCCCTTGCGGAGCCTGCCGCTGCTTTCGAGAAAGTGATAGTAGTCATCGGGAGAGTCCCCTCGAATGTAGCCAATCACGAACGATTCGCCACCATGCCCGTAGGAGTCGCTATCCGTCTTGCCCGCGCTTGGAGGCTCAGCCACAACCATTTCGGTGAAGTAGCTCAGCCGGTTCAGCCGCGTATTGCTTGCCGTGTTCTCGCCGATGACCTTCTCTATGAAATCGCGCAACGCATTCTCTGCCGTCCTGCTGATGCTCGGCTTCATGGCGAAAGCGCCGACACCCGGCAAAATCTCCTCGAAGAGCCGGAATTGGCCCTTCTCGCCCGTTTCGCCCGACCCCGGATAAAGCACGTAGCTGCCAACCGTGCGCCGTATCGCGTCGTTGTACGTGTGCATCTTCAGCAGGTCACCGCGCTTGTAGGTGTTCGTGGTGGAGGCCGCCTTCTCCTCGTTAAGTTCCTCGCGCTCTGCCTCCTCGGTGCCCACATCCTTGCCGACAAGCCCCGTCAAGTCGGTGATGCGGTACTTGGCGTCGAAGTGGACGAATGCAACAGCTCCATCTTGCACTGCGGCTCGCTCGTTTGTATAAGCATCCGGGAATATCGCGAGCGTGTAGTCGGGTCTGAACGGTCTCGAGTACGAACCCTCGTAACGAGTGGCATGAAAGTCACGGGGCGAGAAGGTGCGGTTGTAGTAGAGGTTTACCTTCGCGCCGCACTGCGCAATCTGGAATGACTGGCAGGAGCGTACGCCCTGCTTGAGGGATATTGACAGCCCACCGTCGGGATTCGTCCCGATAAATGGGTGGTCATCGGTGCTTATCGGCTCGCACCCCTCGATCCCCCTTACGATGTCGTACAGCTCAAAGAAGATCCAGTACTCGTAGAGGAGGGCCACATTCTTCGATTCGCCCTCGTAGATGTCATCCTTGCCCTTCCAGTCGAGCTGCAGCGCCATATCGAGCATGGAATATGCGAAGAAGATCTGCGAGTATCCCTCGCGCTTCTGCAACACCTGGTTGTTCTGAGGCATCATCTGCAGGGTGCCGACATCGTCGAAGAAGGCGTCGCTGAGTATCGTTTCCAGCATGGCGTGCAGCGCGGCGGCTTCGCGATAACACTCCGTCTGCCGAGTATCGCCCTTCTCGGCATCCAGGACAGTCATCAGAGAGGTGCAGATCCGGTCAATCTCATGCAGGGCAAATTTCACAAACCGATTGGCGGGCGTGTCGAGCAGGTCGTACTTGCGCGTGACGCTGACCATCTGGGGGAGGTAGACGCCTCCCGCATCGCCGCCGCAGTTCAAGCGCGTCCACATCCGGCTGTTCGAGAAGGGGTTCGTATAAAACCTCCGGGACGGCATGCCAGCCCCAACCGACCGCAGCTCGTCCTCGTGATCCAGCGTCCTATCAGGGTTCCTCTTTATCGCCTCGAAGAGGGCTTGGAGGTTCGGTTCGTAGCAGAACTGCCGCAGGAAGACGAACTGCTCAAGCAGCGTCTCGCGATTCTCGTCGGCTTGCTTGTAAACGTTCGACGTGGAGCCCGAGTAGTCAAGGAGCAGCGCAGCGCACCTTGCGGCAAGCTCCTCGGTGAGCTCGATGTAATCGTCTTCATAGCCAATCTTGAGCGGGACGACTTCGAACTGTAGCATCGGCGCATCAGCTTCCTCGCCGAATCGAATCCTCGAACGCCCGAGATAGTTCACGAACTGGAAGGTGACACTATTGCCGTTTCTGTCGCACCTGATATTCTTGCCTTCGTTTTGGAACGAGGCGCGAGGATGCAGGCCACCATCAGGGGTCCGCTCGTATTCGAGCACATAACATGTGGTTTCGTTGATTCGAAGCGTGGGACTCCCGTCAAGACCGTCCTTGACGGCGAAGGCTGGTGTTGAACCAGCGCCATTCTGGGATGCTTCCGGCTTGAGACCGAAACACGTCAGCCCGGTTAGCCCGGTCTGCTGTTCCTCGTCCCAATCGACTCGGTCATGCGCACCGCTCTGGTAGAGCCTGGCTATTGTTCTTCCATCCGCTGCAAAGCGGATTGCGCCGATGCTGCCGTCCATAGGCTAGATGAAGCTCGCATACTGCACGTTATCGAGTTTCGCTGCCATCTGGCTTATCTTAACGGAGCTCAGCTCGCCATCGCATATGTCTTTCAGGCTTTTAAGCAGATTGCCGATCTCACGCTTGTTACCATGGAGCTTCGGCAGCACCTTCTGGACAATCTGCTCATCGACAGAACGCTCGAGTTCGTAGTTCTCGCCGTCAAGCTCGTGCGCGGCATTAACGTACATTCGCACTTCGCGCACGGTGCGGAAGGCAAACTCATAGCCGCATTTCTCCAGCTCTTCATACAGCTTGCCGAACTTCTCGAAGATGGCGTTAGCATCATCTTCGCTGATGTAATTGGCTCCCTCCCATATGTCCTTGGCGAGACGCAGAAAAGCCTGGGGGACGCCGGAAGCTGCGACGGCAACGTCCGGCGCATCCTCGATGGCTTTGAACCCTGCGAGGACTTCGGCCTTCGACGGCTTGAACTCTATGACGTTTGCCCTGTCGAGCACCTTGGGGCTAAACATGTAAGTGGTCTCATCGATGTTCACGGTGCCGACAACGAACAGGTTCTGCGGATAGGGCAGCCTGCCAGCACCGCCATCGCCGTACCCATCAAGCACGATGAGGTTATCCTCGCCGATGGTCTCCATGTGGCTGAGGAAGTCTGAGAAATACCGCTCGACATGGCTCAGGTTCATCTCGTCGAGGATGAGGAAATACGGAACCTCGGGGTTAGCGTTGGCCCGTTCGATGAGTCTCAGTATGCCGGTCTCTTCGTACGCGCCTTTGCCGCCGTCTGCAATCGGGTTGAAGAAGCCCAGCGCCTTGGTGTTGTCGGTCCAGTCGGCACCGACCGGGACGAGCAACCAGTTTGGCTCCCCGTCTTCATCCAAGACCTCAAGGTACTTTGCAAAACGCTTGGAAATCCGCGTCTTGCCTGTTCCGCTGTTGCCAGCAAGGATGACAAAGGGCTTTGCCAGTAGTGACGTGATGTAGCGCCTGGAGAAGTCGGTTTTAAATTCAGCTGGAAGGTTGTTTAGCTGAAAAGTCCTCTTCTCTCTGCTTGATGCTTTCGATGAATTCTTTGCAGCAAGGTCGATTAGTTGATGCATTGCGGGCAGCACGTCATCGCCTTGTTCGTAGTCGATGCCCTCTTCGGCAATCAATTGGCTCGCTATGAGGTTTCGCATGAACTCAGCCACGCTGTAATCAAACTCAAGTTTCCCTGCGTAAACGTCAGCGAAATACTTGAATGCCGTGGTCAGGCTACCAGCCCTCATCTTGCATCCGCGATTGCAAAGGGCAATAAGATCGTCAATTCTCGACTTGTAGTCGTAATCTATCGCACCCGAAAACTGCCCGTCTTTGTATCTGCTTCCAGTGGCGAAGAAGAGTTTCGTTAGCTCCAAGATATATGCATCTTCGGAGACGCCCACAGGCTTTACTTCGGCTGCATCCATCCAGAATGTCCTTTCCGCAAAACCGTCCTCTTGCAACGGCGATGAATCGTTTACTTTGCCCGTCACTGGCAACAACAGCAGTGCGGCAAACAAGTTGCCGACATTTGGACGCTTTGCCCCGTCTCCTTGTATTTGCACACGTACTTTTCCGCCTTTTTTTGCAACGGGATAACGCGTGCCAAGGGAGACAACTTGCCCAGTAGAGGGTACGACTACTTCCAAGATGATTGCGTGTCCGATAATGTCAACTGCAGTCAGCGTATCCCCGTTTGCAAGAGAGCCTGAACCTTTGAGTTCGTACTGTCCAGCACCACCTTGTCCAACTGTTCTCCCGCGAACGGATAGCGTATTCTCGCTATATATAGAATTCGGAATGGGATAGCTCAAATTCCATTCATCGACAAAGGACATGGCAACCACCACAATTAATCTGCTGCATAGTCAGCTATGCATCTAGCAACGTACTCAGCAAGCTTAACTGGCACGGCATTGCCAATCGCCTGCTCAATGTCTGTCTTGGACCCGACAAACTCAAACTCTTCGGGGAAGGTTTGCAGATAGCTGCGCTCCTTGTATGTTAAGGCTCTCACACCTTCAGAAATATCAGCCTTGTCGGCATGATGCCTCTTATATGCTGGCGGTATCGGACGGTTGGTGCCTCGTACCGTTACCGCTGGCTCGTCAATCGTGAAGACGCCCCTACGCTGGAAGTTGCGTGGATGCATGTAGAAGTATTGCGTGCCGAGCGAATCGCCAAGGTAATCCCTGACGGTCATCTGCTTGTCGCTCAGCCTTGAATCCAAGAGTTCGCCGAGAAAGTCATCTTTATCACCAAGATGACCGACAAGGATAAAGCGCCTGCGAATCTGAGGCACACCACATAGACTGGCGTTGAGGACGCGCCTCGTGAGACCGTATCCAGCATTGCGGAATATTTCCAGCGCCTCGGGCAGGACGTCCATCCGCTCGATATTGTAAACATTCTCCATGACGAACCACTCGGGTCTGACGTCCCGAACTATCTCAGCATATCGGATGGTGAGATTGGCCCTTTTGCCGCGCTGTCTGGCGCCCGCAATGGAGAAGTCCTGGCAAGGGGGGCCACCGATTATCATCGACGGCGAATACCCTTCAATTTTCGGGACCGCTTCCGCATCGTAAAGATCGTATTTGAATGCCGGGTGGTCGAAGTTTGCCGAATAGATGTCGACAGCCGCCTGCCAGTTATCAAACGCCGCCTTTATGTTGAAGCCCGCATTCTGGAATCCGAGCGACATACCGCCGCATCCCGAGAAAAGATCAACGCAGTCCATCGCTCACATCCCTCCTGTACTCTAGTAGCGCTCGTGCAACGTAGGTGGCAAGGTTTACCGGTACGGCGTTGCCCACCATCTGGTTGATATCCGTCTTACTCCCAAAGAACTTGAAAGACTCCGGGAAAGTCTGGATCCTACTGCGTTCCTTTGGAGTCAAGCACCGGGCTTGACTGAGGTCCGCCGCGTCGTTGGGGTGAAGCTTGTAGTTCGGCGGTATCGGCCTGTCCACACCACGAATAGTGACCGAGGGCTCGTCGATGCTGAAGATGGCCCGCCTCGTGTAGCTTCGCGGAATTCTGAAGTAGTAATCAATTCCAAGCTCGTTACCGAGATACTCACGAATTGTCATCTGATGGTCAGAAAGGCCCTTCTCAAGATATGGGTCGAGGAACCCGTCGGGCGCCCCAAGGCATCCGATCAAGAAGTATCTCTTGCGAGCTTGGGGGACCCCGCACAGGCTTGCATCCATCACTCGCCCACTCAAGCCATAACCCTGCGCTTTGAAGGTGGCCCGAATCGCTTCCATGGATTTGCTCGTTCGAACGCGTGGGACGTTCTCCATAACGATGAAGCGAGGCTTGCACCTCGCGATGATCTCGGCATATCTAACAGAGAGGATTGCGCGCCCACCATCCTCGGATCTCTTGCCGGCCTGCGAGAAATCCTGACAAGGAGGCCCGCCGATGATGATATCCGGAGCGAAGCCGGCAACTTCCTCGGATACGGAAACGTCGGAGAGATCCCTTTTGAAAACAGGATGCTGGAAGTTAGCGCGATAGACATCAATGGCAGCGTCCCAATTGTCGTAGGCAGCCACAACATTGACGCCAGCCTTTTCGAAGCCGAGGGACATTCCGCCGCAGCCGGCGAAAAGGTCAACTGCCGTTATGTTCCTCTCGTTTTCCACGCGCTCGGTCTCCATTTCGATAGATACAGACAAATAAATAATTATAATTCCGTTTCTTCCAACATGCTTCAAGATCAGTCGGCAACAGAACAAATCCAGTTGTAACGCTTCGCCCGGACAAGAATCGCTCGTGCTCGATTCGAGCTTATTGCCGCCCAGCAGGGCAACCACTGTCGCATGCTCGCCCGTCAGAGGCCGTCCGCGCCGCATCCGCGTCCGCTCCGGATGCCGCGCCGGGTCGGTCGTGCCGCGGACCGTCCCTCGCGGCACGCACCCTCCGCTCCCGCGAAAACCCGTTCAACACAAAGGCTTTTAGGTATAGCCTTATTGCTGTACGCCACGAAGTTTCCGCCCACTCACGCCCTCGCTGCCAAACGAATACGCATCCCTCTCTCTTCTATGGATGCAACGCTGCCGAAATATAAATCGACTCATGCGATCGCTCTCCGACCTCAGCTGAAACGTTTCAGAGCGCAACAATCTTGAACCTCGATCCACCCTCCAGACAAACCTCCTCAGTTCATCCATTACTATCGAAAAGATCTTCCATGAATTTTGACGGCCTGTTTCAGCTGTAATGGAAATAAAAACCAGCTTTTCGAAGTCGGCGCCGCAACCAGGCAAGCATTTCCGAAATCGCAGCATCACATCGCTCGATATAAGTAATTTGCTACTGGTGCAACGGCCCCGAGCACCGTTCCCGCGCGACTCTATCGCAAATACGTTGCTTAGAACAGGGCACTGCCACATTTCAGCAAGCCAATCCGAATCCTCGTTTGGTCGGGAGATAGTCCAATTACCCTTTAAATATCATATCGTTGTGGTATTCAATAAACTCAGCTCGTGGGGCAAATCGCTTCGGAAGCGTAATCGGCTCTCCGTTGTAGCGCCACAAATTTACCGCTTCCTTGAAAGTAGCGGCAGGCTAAACGAGGGCGGTGAGTTCCTTTTCTACTTCTACGCCATTAAGGACGGGCACGTGTACTCCCATCATAAAGATCTCTTTCGTACGACCCATTTCCGCTTCTACAGGAACGCAATCAGCGAGACAAACACTTACGAACTTGAACCCATGCTTTGCAAGGTGAAGGCTAACGAGCTGGTTTCGAGAGACGAACTAGCCGACCGGCTGGCCGCCATTGGTTACGAGCGGAATCGTGGGAGCCAGGGGGCGGACTTCCACTACGTGCTTAGCGTGGAGGTCGAGAACGCTGCAGTTGTGCCGCTGAGTCTCGCGTGCGGATTGGTCGACGGGCAGAACGGCAACGATGCTTTCAGCCCGCACTCGCCGAAGTTGGTGGGATAACATTTCACGAGCATGTCGATTGGTACAGGAGGAAAGATTATGGACGAGAGAATCAAATCGATAATCCACAAAGCTGTTGATGATGCCGGGCGTTATCCGTTTCTCTTCATCGGCTCTGGCCTCTCCCGTCGTTACTGCGGCACGCCGGGATGGGAGGGGCTGCTTTCGGATATCTGCGCCGAGGTGCTTGACGACCCATATGCCTTCGCGCGCTTCAAGAGCCAGGCGAAGATTGCTGTCCAGAACGGCAAGGTCGAGTCCGAACTGCCGTACGTTGCCACGCTCATGGAAAGCGAAGTAAACCACGAGCTCTTTGCATCGGATGAATTCGCTGCCTTCCGCGAAGATCACAGTGACGAGCTTACCGGGGACGCTTCGCCCATGAAGATCTACGTCGCAGATAAGATCGCGAGAGCTCGTCTCGTCGAGAGCGCCGAAACTGAGAAGCTGGCGAAGGCGGGCAGGGAAAAAGTTGCCGGCATCATCACCACGAATTATGACTGTATGTGTGAGACCCTATTCCCTGGTTTCACGACCTACGTCGGAGAAAGCGACCTCCTGTTCTCTGACCAGGCTTTCTCTCAGGAGATATACAAGATCCATGGCTCAGTCTCGAGGGCGGGAAGCATCGTCCTGACCAGCGCTGACTATGCGGAGTTCGCGCAGAAGAGGAAGTATCTCTCGGCGAAGCTGCTCACCCTCTTCGTCGAGTATCCCGTCATCTTCCTCGGTTATTCGATTCAAGACGAGAACATCAGGTCGATACTGGGTGACATCTGCGAATGCCTACCAGATGACAAGCTCAAACGGCTGGGCAAGCGGCTCATCTTCGTTCAGCACGCAACCGACACCTCTGTTGGCGAGATTGCTATGAGTTTCGGTGGCCGTACGCTTTCGATGACGAAGATCACCACGGATGACTTCGAGTCGATCTACGATGCGATGCGCAGCTTCCGGAAAATGTATAGCACGCGATTTATCCGCGAGTTGAGGGGCAGCGTGTTCAGGCTTGCGGAGCATATCGACCCGAGTTCCGACATCATCGTCTCAGGGATAGACAATGTCCTCAACGACCTTGACCCGGACCAGAAGATCGTCATCGGCCTGTCGGTGTCACCAAGTAGCATCGGAAAGCCGATTTCACCTGAAGATATCTTCGAGGACATCGTGCTCGATAACCTTCGCTATGACCCAAAGTTCATCGTCGAGAACTACCTCAACATGTACGTGCGCCAACGGCCCAACAACATGCCTGTCTTCAAGTACACGCGCGGACTCGGTGGAGAGGTCGGTAAGGACATAGCGACTTATCTCCCAACGCTCACCTCGATTGATAGCTATCGAAGCGAAACGTTCCGCAAATCGATGCCTGCGACTCGTCGCAGATTCGAAGGGTCGCTGAGCATAAAGGGCCTTGCGAATGCATGCGCGCCAAAGAGCCCGTTCGCGTTCATCCCGTGCCTTTCAGAGGAAGAGATGGACGTCGACGACTTGGAAGCGTTGCTGAAGCGGGCACTGGCTGACGTGGGAAACGACCCTGCCAAGAAGAGGGCTCTGTTGAAAGATTCGCATTATCGGAAGTGCGTCCGCATCTACGACTTCTTGCGCTATGGAAAGTAGGAAGTCCCCCAACCTTCACCAATAGTCCGGGCAACGGCATCCGAACCTAGATCCAGTTGGGGGACATGCTCCCGAACTATGCACGGTTTCCCGCGCAAAGCTAGTTTAGCAAAGAAATGTGGAGATTGGCGGTTGGGCGCTTGAGATTCCTGCCAACTGCCGCACCCCTTGAATATCAACTTCATCCGAACACCTCCCAAATTCATCCGTACATGTACGGATGAATTTGGGAATCCGATACCCTGAGGGCCGGGTCGGCCGGCCCCGGGAGATCGGAGGACGCCATGTCCGGAAAGAGCGGGAAGGGCGCCGCGAGGGCGGTCCCGAGGGCCCACGGCAGGCGATCGGCGATTTCATGCAACTACGGCTGAAGTGTCTTTATGTGGTTCAGCGCACCCAACAGTACCGTTTGATTTCGCTCAAAGCATAAACGAAACCATGCATATATTCCCAAGGCAATCAGGCATGGCGTCACGAAAACCCCGGCAGCGATTGAATTGTTGCCCGCCCATGCAGACAGACACCCTCCGACCGTAAGTGAGATGATCATGCTGATCACGCTGGGGGCCCAACTCGTATAATGCACCCCACTCACCGCCTGTTCGACTATTTCGCATTTCTTTTTCAGGCTAATGTCCTCATCCACTTCACCAAGAGAAAAGTCCACTCCCGAAATTAAATCGAGCAATTCAGCCTCACTGTAGCCGCCTTCCTTGAATCTTTTAATGAAGAAACCTCCTGGTCCAGGCCCACAGATAGGACGGTTTACACGAAACAGTTCCTTATAGGCGATTCCCATTGTTAACTCCTTAAAGTGCAGATGCTATTTACGCTATCGTTCTATCATTTCGTCCGGACAGATTTTTATCGGACCGTCGGCAACCGTTCACAAGGACATCCCGTTCAGTAACTCCCCGCGCTCCTCATACCCGCGCTCGAGCTTCTTCCCAAGCTCCGCAGCGCAGCGCTTCGTTTCCTCGGCAAACAGGTCATCGATAGCCCTGTCAATCCGCGTGCAAGTCTGCCGATGCTCGTCCTTCCAGGGCAGGTTGAGTCCCAAACTCGCGTCCCAATAGCCGCCGAGTTTGGCGTTAATTACTTCCTCGGGATACAGCACGTCGCGGCGAATGTCCTCAACTACATCGTCCTCGTCCATATCGCAGGCCGCATCGCCCTGCTCGAGGAACTTGCGCAGCTCCTTTTGCGCCCAGATGTTGTTCAGCATGCGAACACACACCACGGCCAAAAAGCGATAACGTTCGCATAGATCCCACTCGCCTTCGAGCCATACGCGAAAGCCCAGCATTTCGCTCGCGGACTCATCATCCATCAGGATCAATTCCCACGGAAGCACATTGGCGAGTGCGTCCTCCCCCAGCCTTTGCACGCCGTCGCGCATAAAGATGCACGGCTCCACGTCGTAATAGCCAAAACCGTGGCCCGCATCGCGACGATTGATGACATGCTTGGGCAACAGGATGATCTTGTCGCTGGGCTCGGGATCTATCTTCCGCAGCTTTTTGACCTTGCGGCGGGCGCGCTTTAGGCTGCGTTCGCTATCGCCACGGCCGCGGCCGTCCGGCTTGCCGCCGTATCGAAGGGCAACCTCACGCGCCAGGATCTTTGTGTCCGCAGCGCACAGCAGGTCGCTCACGGTGGGCAGGTCTTCCCACTCAATGCCATCGACGTCCCAAATCCTGTTCATGTTCAACCTCTTTCTGGCTGTGAATTTACGCACTTGTTCGCCCTGCACAACGTACTTGTAAGGCATGCGCCCCGCTAGAGCGCCTTCTTGCTGGGCGCAATCACCTCATCCACCAGGCCCAGCTCCAAAGCGCGTTTGGCGTTGCACCAGCAGTCACGCTCGGTGAGCTCATGGAACTCCTGGGCGCTCAGGTTGCCGTGCTCGGCCAGCAGCTCGTCCAACTCGGCACGCATGGCTGCCGTATGCTGGGCCACAATCTCGATATCGGTCTGCTGCGCCATGCCTGTGCCGCCCATCAACTGGTGAATGAGCACCTGCGTGTGGCGGTACACCTGGCGGTGGTCGCCGCAGGCCAGGATCACCGCGGCCATCGATGCCACGACGCCCTCGCCTACCGTGACCACGGGGCAGTCGAGCGACTGCATGGTGTCGATGAGCGCCAGCCCCGCCGTAACGCTGCCGCCCGGGCTGTTGATGATGAGGGTGATGGGCTCGGTCGCGCTTTGATGTTCCAGCACCAGCATGGACTTAATAAGGCCGTTACAGGTCACATCGTTGACCTCGCCCTCCAGCAGCAGCACACGACTGTTGAGCAGTTCGCTTGCCATATCGACAGCGGCAACACGGCCGTCCTTGGACTTCTTTATGATGCTGGGCTCACGATACATAACGGGCATGGTAATTCCTTTCTAAACGGAATCGGTAAGGAGGCAAAAACTGGACCGCACGGCTTACGACTAACGGAAGCCGTGCGACAAAACATGCAAGATGGGATACACAAAGCTGCAGGAACTAATCCCTCAGCCACTTGGCGGCATTGGGATGGTCGTCGCAAAAGTACTTCTTGGCGCGGAAGGGGCGCATGCCGGTCACCTTGACCAGGCAATCGGTGCGAGGCATAAGCCCAACCTCGCCTGGTGTCATCACGCAACCGCGCACATCTACGGCAGTGCGCTCGGCGCCCACGTACTTGGTGCCCAAAACCGACTCGCCACACAGTTCGCTTATGTAGTTCTGCGTCGCGATGTTGCTGCCGCCACCCATATAGACCAAGCTATCGCAGTTATCGAGGATGGTAAGCGCCGTGGATTTGCCATACACGCCATCGAGCTGGCTCAACGACTGCGCGCACATCAAAAAGCTAATTCCACGGCTGCGCACGGTCGCAATGCTGCGCTCAAAATCGGGTATGCGTCCCACATTGGGAAACTCATCGAGCACAAACTGCACGCGACGCTGCAAATGGCCGCTGGGGCTGGCATCGGCACGGCGCTGGGCAAGGTTAAACAGCTGCTTAAGGGCAACATTCGCAAGCCATGCATTAGCCGAATCGTTGTCGCTCACCTTGAGATCGATCACGCGCTTGCCCTCGTCAATACGATCAAGACGCATCTCGTCATTCTCAAAAACGCGCATGAGCTGGGGCGTCTTAAGCCGCGAGATAGTTGCATTGAGCGTGATCAGAATACTCTTAAGCGTCCTATCTGCCGCACCTCGAAAATCGCGATACTGCTCAACGCCATACAGATCAGCGTTCTTCGCACCAAACTTATCGAGAAACTCCCTGGACTCCACCTCTTCTACAAGATAGTCCAACGGGAATCGTCCCTCACCATCTCCCGTAACCTTGATGAGCGCAGCCAGTTTAAAGACGTTGTTCATCTTAAGGTAGCGGCGCGGGGCATTGGGGTCCTCACCCGGCGTAAGGGTGCCGGCAAGGGTCTCCAGGAGGAACAGGATTCCAACAATCGCTCGAAGCAGCAGGTCGCTCGCGTTATTCCAGAACGGATCATACCTAAGGCTACGGCCGTCAGGATCGACCCCCTCCATGATTGCCGCCACTGTGGTGGGAATATCCTCGACATCCATCACGTAGCGCAGAGGGTCGTATCCGGCCGACTGCTCGGGATTAACAGTATCGAGAACCGTTACCTCGTAGCCGTCCTCTTCAAAGCCTTTTCCCGTGCGGCGCAGTAACTCGCCCTTGGTGTCTGTGACCACATAGCAGCACTCGTGGTGGTTGAGCAGGTTGGGCAAAACGAAACTCGCTGTTTTGCCGCTACCAGTACCGCCAAAGGCAAAAACATTGTTGGACACGCTTGTCTCCCAGTGCTTGTCGCCCTCGTAGAAAGCCACCGTGGCACCTTGCGCCAAGATCACATCGCGCTGCTCATCGCCGGATGACAGCGCCTGCATTTCCTCCTTGGTCGCCCACTTCTTGGTTTGGTACTCCGTTTGCTGCGCGGCCTCGTAGCCGTACATCTTAATGACCGACATGGCACGGCCCCTTTCTTGTCGATAGTTCTGCGTGATTGCTAGGAAATACGGTCGACGTCTGCGCCCTCCTTGGGGCTCGTCGCACACGGCAACTTGACCGCACCGTCAATCAGACGCTCCGTTTGCGCCACATAGCTCTCGCGCGCCGCGATTGAGACTGACCCGTCGCGCAGATATGCAAGCAATGCATCAATCATCAGCTTGTCGAGCAGGTCATACTCTTTGGCCTGAGCGAAGTTGAGGGTGTAGCGGTCCTGGAGCTCCCGTACCTTAGTTGCCAAATCGATTTCCATCTTTTCCTCCATGCAATAAAAGTTCTCCCGATTGTCCGAAAGCGCCTCAAACGGGCGTTTGACGCATAGCTCAAAGTTGAAACGCGGGCTGGTATCGAAGACGCGTCTCTGCACCTTGAGATAGCGCTTATAAAACATGACGGCATCGTCCTCGTCCGCCGTAAAACCGCGCGACCCATCGCGATGCACGTGGTCGCAGGGTCTTTTGTAGTCGATGCTTCGCACAAAGCGAGACAGAATATATCCACCTTGTTCGGACGAGTACTTCATACCTGTCGTAACCTGCTCGAACATGCGCACGCCGCTCGACTTAAAGCGCGGATTGCTTCCGTGCTCAAACATGCCAATTAAGATGGCCATGCAGTGCACACAGTTATCGCGCTGGGGAAAATACAGCGACAACAAAGCGAGCGACGCTGCGGCCAAAAGCTCGCGGGCCTCGTGCACATCGTCTCGATACTGCTCGGGCACCAGCCCGGGAATATCGGGCGAGTGCTTTTCCAGCACGCCAACGAGTGCCTTAGCCAAGCGCTCGGTATCCTGCTCGCCGCAGTACGGATACGGAAACGGCATCTCTGCCTTCCCGTTCTTTTTGCACATGCTGCGGAGATCTTCATCGATCGCGTTGAGGAACACCTCATAAATACTGTCTTCATTCTTCATGAATGCCTCTTCCTGTCCGGTTGCGAATGCTTGTCGTTTAGTTTGTTCTAAGTTTTAGAATGTTCTGAGGCATAGGTAGTAGTTGTTGACCTAACCTGCTGCTTCGTAAGTGAAATCGTCTCGCTCGATAACGTAGCTTGCCTAAATGCTGTATAGCGGTTGCATCAAGCAGTTGATATTGAGTTAGTTTTGGATTGCTTCGAGGATAGCACAGTGAGCTGTTCTCGTCATTAGAAATTTTCAAAATAATCTGCTAATATATAACCCACTAAGAAGAAAGGGCATACGTATGTACGAATCCGCGTTCTCTTTGCCACGCCTCACCGCTGCCATCATTTCGCGCGCGCTCAATCTAGAACAAGGCAGTCACTTACACATCGTTCGACTACCTGATTCGCTCGATGCCGACTTGCTCAATACATGTCTCTTCATGAATAAAGGCGTTTTTCCCAGCATTAGCGAGCTTGAACCAGGAGAGCGAAACGACGCCGACGGCCCCGCTCCGGTGTTTATTGACGCCACGGGTTACCATCGCAATACTCACGACAAAGAAATACGCTTATGCGAGGCCCTTATCAACGATCTGGAGCCGGGCTATTTAGGCTTTTGCGATTGGGACCCCTTTGTTTGGTGTCTCTATGCTCTCGCACTTTCCGGTCGAAGCAAAGCAGCGGTATTGCTGCCAGCAAGTCTAATAGATAAAGCCGAGCAGGCGCGCACGGTTCTCATGCGCGAAGGACTCATTGAACGTGTCGTCTATTTCCCGCACAGCGAACCCAGCAGATACAAGATGTGCGAGCTCATCGTCCTGTCGACAGAAAACCGCAGCGTCACATTCCACAACCTATCCAGCTTCACTCGTTACTTGGTGCCAACCCCCGCGAACGAAGAATCCTGCCCACCCCTAGCTATTGCGCCGGATTGGTCCCACGTTAACCTCGATCAAGATCAGACCTCTCCCATAGAGACAATCGTTCTCGAGACGCGTGAACTACTCCAACACCATGCCCCACTCTCGTGGAACAAAGTCAGCCTTATCAGTCTCACCCGAAACTACAGCGCCACGCTCGGTGACGCTTTTACGCGAGTAGCACCATTTATGCCCCGCGAGAGCACCACGTCGAACGATATTGATGCGATCGAGGTGCGCCGTATCTCATCTCAGGATTTTCAGGACGGCAACCTTCTGCCCGCAGACGCTGTAGAGAGCGCAAATGGTTCGGATTCAAGAATCGTAAAGGTGGACCCCAGCATTCTCGATCGCTATGAGCTCCGCGCTGGAGATATCGTCATGCCACGCATGCTGGGTCGTTACGGCGCGTCCAATCTGCTCGTCGTCAGCGCCGACGACGCAAAGCAGCACCTGGTTGCTTCGCACAACACCACCGTCATTCGCCCGTCATTCGAAACAATGACCGAAGAGGAACGCGTGGTGTTTTCGGAGATAATCGTTGGATACCTCACCGAAGGCCATGGGGCACAACTGATTCAAGCATTAACTGAAGCAGCCGACATCCGCGCCATCCGCCCGAGCGACCTGTTCGAGATCGAAGTCCCGCCGGCACTCGACCCGCGCACGCGCGAGTACAGCGAATCCATCAATCGCTTTGCCGAGGTCGTAAAGGCAAAGAAACAAGCCGAGGCCGCTGTCGCCCAGGCCCAACGCAACCTCGCAGCCGCAAAAAAGACCATCACCGAGGTGGTCGACCAAATCTGCGAGTAGCACATAGGCAGCAGCAACGCCCCAAGCCGGCGGCAGGACCACCTCCTGCCGCCGGCTTGCCACCGGCCCACCATCCCCCGCTATCGAGGTCTAATACTTTTCCCGGGAAGTGAACGCCTGTTTTTGGACCCCCGAAACATCAGCATTTTTCGGCAGCAAAATCGCAGGATTCCAGTATCGAAACCGCAGGAAACGGCACCTTTAAAGTGTCGATGCTTCGGGGGTCCGATTTAGCTCGTTCACTTCTCAGAAAAGTATTAGACCTCGCTGCTAGCTACCCAGAAGGACACCTCTCCTTCCCCACCGCCACCCAAAAACTCATCCAACATTAATCTTGGCTCAAGAATCGCTTAATCTATAACCTGCACTATAGAGTTCGACCAAGGGCGGGGCGGCGCCGCGCAACGCAGGCCGCCGAACGCAACGCTCGCGCCCGGGCAGATCGCCCGGCGTCGCGCCCATCGAACGAAAGGACAGGTCATGGACGACCTCGAAAAAGTTGAAACCATCCGCACCAAGTGCAACGTGAGCTACACCGACGCCAAGGCCGCGCTCGACGCCGCCGACGGCAACGTTCTGGATGCCATCATTTGGCTCGAGTCGCAGGGTAAGACCCAGACCACGTCGGCGCACGCCGCCACCGAGTCCGCGCTGGTCGACGAGCCCTCGGCCGAGATGGTCGCCGCGCAGGCCGCCTACGAGAAGTCGAGCGAAAAGACCGACTTCTCCAAGAAGATGGACAGCGTGTGGGAGTACCTCAAAAAGCTCTTCCGACTGAGCCTGGACACCAAGTTTATCGCCACGCGCCGCGATGCGATCATCCTCAACATTCCCATCCTGATTCCCATCGTCGCCTTGTTTGCCTGGGGCGCTACGATTTGGCTGATGCTGCTTGGCCTGTTCTTTGGCATGCGCTACCGCATCGACAGCGACGGCGACGTGCCCGGCAGCATCAATAACCTGATGGATCACGCCGCCGACGCCGCGGACGACATCAAGCAAAATCTCAACGACGACAAGTAATCGCAGACGGGAGCACATATGGCACGGATCCTGATCGTAGAGGACGAGGAGAAAATCGCCCGCTTTGTGACACTCGAGCTGGAGCACGAGGGCTATCAGGTGGAGCACGCCGCCGATGGCCGCACCGCCGTTGACCTGGCGCTGGAGCGCGACTACGATCTGATTCTGCTCGATGTACTGCTGCCGCAGCTCAACGGCATGGAGGTCCTGCGGCGTGTCCGCAAGCACAAGGACGTGCCGGTGATCATGGTCACCGCGCGCGATGCCGTGATGGACAAGGTGGCCGGGCTCGATGCCGGCGCCGACGATTACCTGACCAAGCCATTTGCGATCGAGGAGCTGTTCGCACGGATCCGCGTGGCGCTGAAGCGCTCGGAGGCCGTGCGGGCGGCTTCGGGCGCTGGCGGCGTTGGGGCCGGGGAGGGCGCTACGGGTGCCGGTACCGCCGCGACGTCCCCGGCTAGCGACTCGGCCAAGACCTCTGCCGTGCCCTCCCCCGCCGTGCTCACCGTGGGCTCGGTTGCGCTCGATCCCGACCGCCGCGAAGTCACGGTCGGCGGCTCGCCCATCGCGCTCACGGCTCGCGAGTTCGACGTCCTCGCCCTGCTTATGGCGCACACCGGCACCGTGCTCACGCGTGAGCGCATCGCGCACGAGGCGCTGGGCTACGACTACGTGGGCGACACTAACAACGTCGACGTGCACATCGCGCACCTGCGCGCCAAGATTGAAGACGCCGGCGGCGCCCGCATCATCCAGACCGTGCGCGGGGTGGGCTATGTCTGCCGTACGTAACGCCGAGGCCAAGCGCGTCACCTCCATCGCCCGCGCCATCAACTGGAGCTATATGTGGCGCCGTCTGATGAGCTATGTCTGGCTCGATCTGTTGCTGCTGGTTGTTGCGGCGGCGATCCTCGTCTATGGATACAACCAGACGCTGCCCGACGGCGCGTTTACCGCGGGATGGATTCCCGGCACCACCGTTCACGGCATGTCGCTGACGCCCGCGCGCGGCTGGGACCCGACCACACTCACCTATACCGTCGAGCTTGCGCGTACCACCAAAACCTTCCCCCTCGCGCAGGACCTCGTCGCACTGTGGCCTCTCTACCTTGTCGTTGTGGGTTGGCAGGTCATCGGCGTGCTCAACATGCTCGGCGGCGCCCGCCGCGTGCGCCGCACCATGGCGCCGCTCAACGACCTTGCCTTGCGCGTGGACGAGCTCGGCCGTATGCAGCTCTCCGGCGGCAAGATGGAAACGCTGGAGCAGGCCATCGAACGTGCAAGCGTCGACTCGCCGAGCGTCACCACCGGCGACGCCGACCTGGCAAGCATCGAGGTCGCACTCAACCGCCTGCTGCGCCAGATGCAAGAGGCCAAGCTGCAGCAGATGCGCTTTGTCAACGATGCAAGCCATGAGCTGCGCACGCCCATCGCGGTGATTCAGGGCTACGTGAACATGCTCGACCGCTGGGGCAAAGACGACCCGGATGTGCTGGCAGAATCCATCGCCTCGCTCAAGGCCGAAAGCGAGCACATGCAGGAATTCGTGGAACAGCTGCTGTTTTTGGCGCGCGGTGATGCCGGCCGCACCGCGCTGAGACGCGTGAATACCAACCTGGCTGCACTGGTCAGCGAGGTTTGCGAAGAATCGCAGATGATCGATGCCGGGCACACATATCGGCTGGCGTGCGATGCCACACTTACCAGCGACCCGCGCTGCAACGCATCGGTTGACGTGGCACTCGTGAAGCAGGCTCTGCGCGCAATCGTGCAGAATGCCGCCAAGTATTCGGACGCGGGAACGACCGTCACATTTGGCATAACTCCCGATGCGGGCACGGGCGCGATCGACATAAGTGTTGAGGACGAGGGTATCGGCATGAACCAGGAATCCGCAGCTCATGCGTTTGAACGGTTCTATCGCGCCGACAACGCACGCGATGCCGGCGCGCAGGGCTCGGGCCTGGGGCTCGCTATCGCCAAGTGGATCGTCGACAGCCACGGCGGCGTCATCGGCGTGACCTCGGTCGAGGGCGTCGGAAGCCGCTTTACGATTCGCCTGCCACGGTAGGGATGCCCCCTCGTGGATCGAGGTCTAATACTTTTCCCGAGAAGTGAACGACCATATTCGGACCCCCGAAGCATCCGCATTTTTCGGCCGCAAAATCGCAGGATTCCAGCATCGAAACTGCAGGAAACGATGCCCTTAAAGTGTCGATGCTTCGGGGGGCTGATTTGTCTCGTTCACTTCTCGGAAAAGTATTAGACTTCGGTTTTTTGACCGTTGCAAAAGTCGATCCCTCGGCATAAATCAAAACCACCCCTAAAAGGGGTGGTTTGCTCTTAGGGTATAACCCTTGGATTTCCGGCACGCGTCTAAAGGCGCCGGCCCTCACGGGGTTCGGG
>UQKM01000007.1 GCA_900541685.1 uncultured Collinsella sp. | reverse complement strand
CGGCGAGGCCCTCGAGGCCGCCCGCGCCCTCTCCTCCCAGCGCGACCACGTCGTGGCCTGCGCGACCAGGGACAAGAACCGCCTGCGCGCGGTGCTGCTCGAGTCCTGCCCGGCCCTCGAGGCCGCGGTCGACCTGTCGGACCGCCGGTGGCTGGAGCTGCTCGCCGGGTTCGGCGGGGCGTGGGGGATCGCCCGCTCGGGGGCCGAGGGGCCGCAGGCCGAGGCCGCCGGGGAGGCCGCGGCCGCCTCGACCGCGCCGCCGCCGGCGCTCGTCGAGGCCGAGAACAGGCAGGTCAGGTTCCTTGCCGCCCGGATATCGGAGGCCCTCGACGAGGCCGGGGCCCTCGAGGCCGAGACGGCGGGGCTGCTCGAGGGCGACGAGACCTACGCGTGCCTGCTCACCGTGCCCGGCATCGGGCCGAGGACGGCGGCGCAGCTCGCGGTGTCGGTCGACATCGCGAGGTTCCCGGACCACGACCACCTGGCCTCGTACTGCGGCATAGCCCCGAGGGTGAGGAGCTCCGGCACGTCGGTGAGGTCGGTCAGGGCGTCCAGGCGGGGCGACGCGAGGCTCAAGTCTCTTCTGATCTTCTCGTGCAACAGCCTGGTGAGGTCGTCGGGGCGCTACGGCGAGTACTACCGGGCCTGCAGGGCGCGGGGCATGGGGCACGGGCGGGCGCTCAAGGCCGTCGCGAGGAAGCGGCTCAGGGCGATATACGCCGTGATGCGCGACCGGGTGCCCTACCGGGAGTAGCGTCGAAGGTTGACAAAACTATAGGAACACCTAACTGTCGGAGGGGGTGCCTGCCGTGGCGGGCACCCCTCCGGATGTGGGAAGTTTGCGCTGCAGGTTACTTGTCGGTGCCCAGCTTGTGCGGCTTGAGAGCGAGCGCATTGACGAGCGCGTCGGTGGCAGACTTGACGGCCGCCGGCTGCGGATCGTTGACGTGATCCTCGGGATGCACGGGCAGGTCCTTCTTGACTGCATCGTGGATCAAGTTGAGGTACTCAGTCACGCCAGTGGTCGACAGGTGCGTGCCATCGCCATCGAACAGGTCGTTGCGATTGGCACTGTATCCGTACCAGTCGATAACGCGCACGTTCTTGTAGCGCGTAGCAGCGTTGGCGATGGCCTGGTTGGTAGAGCCAACCCACGGCTGCGGGCTGCGCGTGTTCACAAACACCACAATACGCTTATCTCCTGCATCGGTCATGATGGCGTCGATCTGGTCGTCGGTTACCAAGCCGTTGGTGCCCAGTGCAAAGACCACGATCTTGCCGGCAAGGTTCTGTTGGAGATAGCCCTCAAATGTCGCGCGGCCCGCATCGAACTGGCGGCCCTTTTCGGCATCGATGTGACTGTGGGGGAACACGCCGTCGAAGGAATCGACGGCGCGCAGCGACACGGAGTCACCGATCATCAACAGGTCGTAGGAGCCATCGGGGAAGCCGTCGTTGTCCTTGTCGGTGTCGTCGGCTGCCTGTTGGTCCGTTGGCGCGGTGTTTTTGGCTTCCTTGTTGAGGACTTCGGCGCCCTCACCGCTCAGTGCGGAGGTCTCCGGCACAAAGATCAGGCCGCCCAGTGCAACGACCAACACGACAGCGCAGGCTGCGCAGACAGGGACGTGCGCGCGCACCCAGTTGGCGGGCGCGGTGGTGCCGTCGCGGAACTCGGATACGGTGCGCCCAAAGGCGCCCTTTCTAAACGGCGTCTCGATAAAGCGATATGAACATTCGGCTACGGCGACCACCAACAACACCTGCAAAATGTACTGCCACCACGGCGTATCGTTGATGTTGGCGACCGGGTTCATGAGCAACAGTAGCGGATAGTGCCACAGGTAGATGCTGTACGAGCGCTTGCCAACCCACACGAGCGGCTCGGCGGACAGTGCGCGGGCAACCATTCCCTGGGGCTGCACGCAGGCCGCGATGACCATGAGCGTGAGGATGGAGCATAGCAGCGTGCCGCCGCGATACTGGAACGCGGTGTAGCCGTTGGTGAGCGCGACCATGGCGGCAAGGCCAACCAGACCCACGACGCCCGACACATCGATGGATGCGGGCGAGGACCAAAAGCGCACGAGGGCGCTCGGCTGTGCCGGGACGGTCTCGGCTGCGTTGTCGGCCTTCTCGCCAGGCTTGCCCTCGGCGTTCTTGCCGTGCTTGGCGGCGCCAGCCAGGCGATTGAGCCCCAAACGATGAGCGAGACGCACCGGCGCCAGGTCGCGATCGGGGATAAAGGCCATCCAGGCGCCCAGCAGCAGCGAGAAGACGCGGGTGTCGGTGCCGTAGTACACGCGGCTGGGGTCGGCGGCGGGGTTATAGAGCACCATCATGGCGATGGCGGAGACAGCAGCCAGGCCCAGAACCATGCGGCGCGTGTTGGGCTTGCTCATGTGCATGGATACCATAGCGAGCAGCAGCGGGGGCCAAACCAGGTAGAACTGTTCCTCGATGGCGAGCGACCAAAAGTGCGTAAGCGGCGAGGGATCGCCCAGAGCATTGAAGTACGAGACGTCCTGCATAATCTGCCACCAGTTGTTAAAGAACAGCAGCGACGGCAGAATGTCGGGACGCATCTTGGTGAGCATCACGTGGTTAAAGATGGTGCACAGCGCGCAGGTCACGAACACTACCGTTACCACGGCGGGGACCAGGCGACGGATGCGGCGAATCCAGAAGCTCTTAAGGTCGATGCGACCGGTCTTAGCGACTTCGTTGAGCAGCAAGCGCGTGATCAGATAGCCCGAAAGCACAAAGAAGATCGTGACGCCAAGCAGGCCGCCCTGAGCCCACGTGAGGTTGAGGTGATAGAGCACCACCGCGACGACGGCAAGCGTGCGCAGGCCGTCAAGGGCAGGGATGTAGCGGGACTTGGGGCGAGCAGGCGTCTGCTCCGCGGCGGGAGTGTTGGCGCGGCCCGCGTTGTTGGCAGAAGCGCGATGGGGGCTCGCGGTGCGTCGCGGCTCGTTGGCACGGCGCTCGCCCTTCACGCGTTCGTGCGGCGCCGGCTCGTTGCCCGTGCGGCGTCGACCGCGCGAGCCCGATTGCGAGAATTGTTCCATAAAACATCATCCAATGACGAGAATAATCAGCACGCCTTCATTGTAACTGCCTGCTCCTGTGAATGCTTGCTGCTGGCGCAAGCTCAAGCGCGCGTCCACATCAAAGTGAACTAAAGTTATAGGGGGTGCGAGAGTGCACGATCGACGGCCGACGGTGGGCATAAGGCCCGCAGATGAGGAGGTTTCCATGGCAGATCGCGGCATCGTTGCGGTGTTCGGCAGTATGAACATGGACCTTTCGGTGGCGTGCGAGCGCATGCCGCGTGCGGGCGAGACAGTCGGTGGCAGCGGTTTTATCACCAACGCTGGTGGCAAGGGCGCTAACCAGGCCGTCGCTGCTGCGCGCATGGGTGCGCGCACGTGCATGATTGGCGCTGTTGGGCGCGATACCTTTGGCGATGCGCTTGTGGCAGGGCTCCAGGATGCCGGCGTGGGCGTTGAGTTTGTGGCGCGTCGCGATGACGTGGAGACCGGTACCGCGACTATCATTCGCTGCGAGAGCGACAACCGCATCGTGCTGTCGCCGGGCGCCAACCATGCGCTTGCGGGCGAGGACGTTGCCCGCGCACTGAGGCGCTTGGTGGCCGACGAGCTCGACGGCGATGCCAGCGAGTTTGCCCCGGCTGCTGGCGGCGTCTTTATCGCCCAGGGCGAATGTGACCTTGCAGCGACGGCCGAGGCGCTTGCTTGCGCTCACGAGCTGGGGTTCTATACGGTCTTTAACCCTGCGCCCGCCTGCGATTTGCCGGCAGGAGCGTGGCCTGCGGTCGACCTGGTCTGCCCCAACGAGACCGAGTGCCAGGTGCTGACGGGCATTCTGCCCACGGATGATGCGAGTTGCGCCGCCGCGCTCAATGCGCTGCTCGACAAGGGCGCCGGTGCCGCGGTCATCACGCTGGGCGGCGCCGGCTCGGTTACGCTCGGCGATGGCGGTGAGCCGCTGCGCATGCCGGCGCTTTCGAGCGCGGTGGTCGATACGACGGCCGCGGGCGATACGTTTATTGGTGCGCTTGCTGCAGCTCGTCTGGAGGGTCTGCCGCTCTTTGAGTGCATGGCCGCGGGTGCTCGCGCCTCGGCGGTGACGGTGTCGCGCCTGGGCGCACAGCAGTCGATTCCCACGCGTGCCGAAGTTGAGCGCGTGTTTGATTTAGACGGTTTGGATGTAGACGGAGAAGCGGAGTAGAACAATGGCAACCAAGAAGCTGATCCTTGATCTGGATATGGGTGTGGATGATGCGATGGCGCTTGCCTATGCCATCGCGAGCCCCGAGGTGGAGCTCGTCGGCATCACCACGTGCTTTGGCAACGTGCGCGTCGAGCAGTCGGCGCACAACTGCTTGGCGGTGCTCGACCTGTTGGGTCGTCCCGAGGTGCCGGTGTACCTGGGCGCCGATCGTCCCATGAAGGCGACCGAACCCTACACGCCGCCGGCGTCCACCACGCTTATCCACGGCAAGAACGGCATCGGCGGCGCAAGCGTGCCCGCCTCGCCGTACGAGCCGGTGGGCGCGACGTCGGCCGACGGCAATGCGGCGGTCGATTACCTGATTGATGCCGCGCGTACCTATGGTCCCGATCTGGTCTACGTTGCGACCGGCCCGCTCACCAATCTGGCGCTTGCCCTGGAGCGCGATGCGGCGGCGATGATGTCTATCGGCCGCGTGGTCGTGATGGGCGGCGCCCTTACCGTGCCCGGCAACGTGAGCGCGGGCGCCGAGGCCAACATGGCGGGCGACCCCGAGGCTGCCGACGCTGTGTTGCGCTCGGGCTGCAAGCTCACCATGGTGGGCCTGGATGTGACGCACCGCGTGGTGCTCACACGTCGCGACGTTGCCGGCTGGACGGGCTCGGGCACTATGGCTGGCTGCGCGTTTGCGAGCATGGTCGAGCACTATATCGGTTCGTACGAAATGAACGCGCCCTACCTGGGCGGCTGCGCGCTGCACGATCCGCTGGCGGTTGCCGTGGCGATTGATCCCACGCTCGTGGGTGCGCTCGGCTGTAACCTGCGTGTCGACCTGCTGGGCGAGTATCGCGGCCGCACCATCTGCGACGAGCACCGTCTGTCCGATCCAGATAAGAGCGCGCTCGTGGCGCTGACCGTCGACGCCCCGCGCTTCCTGTCCGAGTTCAAGGCCCGTATGGCTCGTGTCCTGGGCTAAATGATTTTCACGCCCCGTCCCATGTAGTCAATTTGGGACGGGCTTTTTTAGCTACCGAGTAAATACGCCCGTTGGGGGAATAGTCGCGTCGCTTCGCTTGACAACAGGCTAAACTAGCTATTAAACATTTACTATTCTGTTTAGATTGAATTTGCGGTCGTTTAGTTGTCGAGTCACGGGGCGGTCAGGCCACGATGCTCCGCCACGACCGTTGCTAGGGGGAACAATGGCCAAAGCAAGTGTTCGCGAAATCAGCCGCATCACCGGTTTTTCGCCTGCGACCGTGTCCAACGCGCTCAACCGCAAGCGCAGCGTGAGCGAGGAGACCGCCAAAGTCATCCTGGAGTGCGCGCAGTCGCTCGGCTATCAGCAGTCGACGCAGCTCGAGAGCATCCAGTTTGTGCTCGCGCGCAAGACGGGCGCCATCCTGGACGAGAGCACCTTCCATCCCGCGGTTATTGAGGGCGTGGAGCGCCAGGCGCGTCGCCACGGCATGAGCACGAGCTTTGTCTCGCTCGACTTTAGCGACCTGGACGCCGTGCGTCCGCAGGTCGAGGGCCTGATCGCCGACCCGTCTGCCGCCATCGTGCTGATGGGTACCGAGCTGGGTGAGGAAGATTACGCCCTGTTCGCCAACGCTGCCGCCCACCTGATCGTGCTCGACGGCTGGAGCGACCGCCAGTACTTTGATGCCGTAGTCATTGCCAATACCGATTCGGTGCTGCGCGCCGTGGACTACCTTATCGAGAAGGGTCACAGGCAAATCGGCTATCTGGCAGGCGATCTTCGTATCCGCAACTTTAAGGATCGCGAGCGCGGCTATCGCCAAGCGCTTGAGGATGCGGACCTCGAGGCCAATCCGGCATGGCACGTCACGCTGGGCACCACGCTCGAAGGTGCCTATCGCGATATGGGTGCATGGCTCGACAGCGTCTCACGCGACGACCTGCCGACGGCTTTCTTTGCCGAGAACGACGTGCTCGCCGTGGGTGCCATGCGCGCGTTCAACGAGCACGGCATTCGCGTGCCCGAGGATGTCTCGATCATCGGCTTTGACGACCTATCTCTGGGCGCCTTCTCCAACCCGCCGCTCACCACGGTGCATGTTCCCAAACACGAGGTGGGCGAGATCGCGGTGCGCCGTCTGGTGGGCAACATCCGCAATCCCAAGAGCTATACCTGCAAGACGGCCGTATCGACCTATTTTGTCGAGCGCCAAAGCGTGCGCGAAATCTAGGCGGAGACGGCATCGTCTGCGGCGTGTCAAAGCACGCCAGGGCGGTAAACATAACGCTACCAAGAGAGGATCCTTCGGGGTCCTCTTTTTGTTTTCCTTGTATGTTCAGATTGTTTACATACCGTTTAGGCTGATTTCTCTACCGTTTGCGAGACTTTCGCGCTAAACTTCTAAACAAAAGAGTAAAACATTTAGTAAACAGAACAAAACGAAACATCCGTCTGTTTACTGAACATGTGACTAGGGGAGGACGTACATGGACAAGATCAAGCTCGGCTTTGTGCCCACGCGCCGCAGCATCTTTAGCGCGCCGGACGCGATCAAGTATCGCGGCCTGACGGCTGATCGCCTGCGCGAGATCGGCGTCGACATCGTGGATATCGACGACATCAATGACGAGGGCCTGCTGTTCGACGACAGCCATATCGCGCCTATCGTCGAGAAGTTCCGCGCCGAGGGCGTCGACGGCATCATGCTCTGCCACGCCAACTTTGGTACCGAGTATGTCTGCGCCCGCCTTGCCCGCGAGCTCGGCTTGCCCGTGCTGCTGTGGGGGCCGCGCGACGAGCGCCCCGAGCCCGACGGCACCCGTCTGCGTGATAGCCAGTGCGGTCTGTTCGCCACCGGCAAGGTCCTGCGCCGCTTCCAGGTTCCCTTCACCTACATGACCAACTGCCGTCTGACCGATCCCGAGTTCGAGCGCGGCGTCTGGGGCTTTTTGGCCGTGTGCAACGTGGTCAAGACCTTCAAGCACACCCGCATCCTGCAGATGGCTACCCGTCCGTTCGATTTCTGGTCGACCATGTGCAACGAGGGCGAGCTGCTCGAGAAGTTCAACATCCAGCTTTCGCCCATCCCCATGACCGAGCTTGTCCAGGCCGTGCGCGACGCCCAGGCTGACGAGCAGGCCATGGCAACCATGCTCGCCCACATTGGTGACAGCTTTGAGATCTGCATCCCCGAGGACAAGGTTCCTGCGGTCGCAGGACTCGCCATTGCCATGAAGCGCCTGGTCGAGAAGTACGGCTGCAACGCCGGCGCCATCCAGTGCTGGAACGCCCTGCAGGACGAGTTGGGCATTATGCCCTGCGCCGCCAACGCAATCCTCAACGAGATTGGCATCCCCATCGTCTGCGAGACCGACATCCATGGCGCTATCACCGCGCTGATGGTCGAGGCCGCCGACCTGGGCCGTCACCGCGGCATGTTCGCCGACTGGACCGTGCGTCATCCCGATAACGAGAACGGCGAGCTGCTGCAGCACTGCGGCCCCTGGCCCTGCAGCTGCGCGGCCGTCAAGCCCAAGCTCACCTATCCGCTGGCCTTCGATCACCCCGGCGCGCTGACGGCCGAGGCCAAGCACGGCGACCTCACCCTTGCCCGCTTTGACGGCGACAACGGCGAGTACTCGCTGCTGCTGGGCAACGCCCGCGGCATCGACGGCCCGGCCGGCATGGGCACCTACCTGTGGGTCGAGGTCGACAACCTCAAGCGCCTCGAGGCCAAGATCGTCGAGGGTCCCTACATCCACCATTGCGTCGCCATTCACGCCAACGTGGTGCCGGTGCTCTACGAGGCGTGCAAGTACATCGGCATTGTCCCCGACCTGTACGACCCCATCGAAGAAGACGTCAAAGCTTACCTGCGAGGAGAGTAGAAATGGCAACTATCGAAGAGCTTGAGTCCCTGCGTTGGGACCTTCGACGCGATTGCGTCGATATCATCATGGCTGGCGCCGGCGGGCACATCGGCGGCGACATGTCGGTCATCGATGCGCTGATGACCCTCTACGCCAACCACCTCAACATTTCGCCCGAGACCGTCGACAATCCCAACCGCGATCGCTTCGTGCTCTCCAAGGGCCACGCCATGGAGGCCTACTACGCGGTGCTCTGCCACGAGGGCTATCTTGACCTTGATGACGTCAAGGCCCGCTTCTCCAAGTTCGGCAGCCCCTACATCGGCCACCCCAACAACAAGCTCAAGGGCATCGAGATGAACTCGGGCTCGTTGGGTCACGGTCTGCCCGTGGCTGTGGGCATGGCACTTGCCGGCAAGATGGATGGCCGCGGCTACCGCGTCTACACCATCATGGGCGACGGCGAGCTTGCCGAGGGCTCGGTCTGGGAGGGCGCCATGAGCGGCGGCAATTACCAGCTCGATAACCTGTGCGCGCTCGTGGACCGCAACCGCCTGCAGATCAGCGGCAGCACCGAGGACGTCATGAAGCAGGATTCGCAGGAGGAGCGCTGGGCCGCCTTCGGTTGGAACGTGCTGTCCATTCCGGGCAACGACGTCCAGGCCATCGACGCCGCGCTGACGCTTGCGGCCGAGACTAAGGGAAAGCCCACGGTCATTATCCTCAACACGGTGAAGGGCTATGGCTCGCCCGTTATGGAGGACAAGGCTGGCTGGCATCATCACCTGCCCAACGACGAGGAATATGCCCAGATCATCGCCGATTTCGCTGCCCATAAGGAGGCCATCAATGGCTAACAAGATCGCCAACCGCAAGGTTATCTGCGACACGCTGCTCGAGGCCGCCGCAGCCGATAAGGACATCGTCGTCCTGTGCTCCGACTCCCGCGGCTCTGCATCGCTCACGCCGTTCTTTGACCAGTATCCCCAGCAGTCCGTCGAGGTCGGCATTGCCGAGCAGGACCTGGTGAGCATCGCCGCCGGCATGGCCTCGTGCGGCAAGAAGGCCTGGGCCGCCTCGCCGGCGTCCTTTGTGACCACGCGCTCGTATGAGCAGTGCAAGGTCGATGTCTCGTACTCCAACACCAACGTCAAGCTCATCGGTATCTCGGGCGGCGTTTCCTATGGCGCCCTCGGTATGAGCCATCACTCCGCGCAGGATATCGCCGCCATGAGCGCGATTCCCAACATGCGCGTGTATCTGCCGAGCGATCGCTTCCAGACCGCCGAGCTCGTGCGTGCCCTGGTCGCCGACAACAAGCCGGCCTACATCCGCGTGGGCCGCAACCCGGTGGAGGACGTGTACACTGAGGACGAGTGCCCGTTCCAGATGGATCGCGCCACCTGGGTGCGCCGCGGCACCGATGTGACGATTGTCGCCACCGGTGAGATGGTCCGCCATGCCGTGGACGCCGCCGATCTGCTGGCCGAGCAGGGCATCTCGGCAACGGTGCTCGATATGTACTGCGTCAAGCCGCTCGATGCCGAGGCCGTGATCGAGGCCGCCGGTGCCACGCGCGCCGTCGTGACCGTCGAGGAGCACAGCCCCTTCGGTGGCCTGGGTTCCATGGTCGCGCAGGTCGTGGGCGAGCATTGCCCGCGTCCGGTCAAGTGCCTGAGCCTGCCCGATGCGCCGGTCATCACCGGCACGAGCCCCGAGGTCTTTGCGCACTACGGCCTGACGGGCGAGGGAATCGCAAAGACGGTCGCCGAGTTCCTTCCCGCAGAGTAATTGGTGCATCGGGGACAGGTTTGCACCAATCCTTTTAGGTTGAATTCTGAGCAGGCCGGCTGCGCTCTCATGAGCCGGTCGGCCACTCGCTCCTTGTCCGTCGGGTTTTAGTTTTGAATCGACGGGGGAGACAGGAGAGTACATGAGCAAATACATCATCGGAATCGATCAGTCCACACAGGGTACTAAGGCGCTGCTGGTGGACGAGGGCGGCCATCTGATCCATCGCGCCGATCGCTCGCATCGCCAGATTGTCAACGAGGCCGGCTGGGTGAGCCATGACCCGGCCGAGATCGCCGCCAACGTGCTGGCTGTGGCACGCACCGTGGTGGAGGAGACCGGGGTCGATCCGGCCGACGTCGCCGGCGTTGGCATTTCCAACCAGCGCGAGACCACCGTTGCCTGGAGCCGCACGACGGGCGAGCCGCTGTGCGATGCCGTGGTGTGGCAGTGCGCCCGCGCCCGCGAGCTGTGCGACGAGCTGGCTGCGCGCGAAGGCGTGGCCGAGCTGGTGCGTGACACGACGGGTCTGGTGCTCTCGCCCTACTACCCGGCGGGCAAGATGACTTGGATCCTCGCGAACGTTCCCGCGGCTGCCGAGGCCGCGGCGGCAGGCGAACTGTGCCTGGGCACCATCGATGCCTGGGTGGTCTGGACGCTCACGGGCGGCGTGGAGTTCCGCTGCGACTGGTCCAATGCCAGCCGCACGCAGCTTTTTGACCTGCGCCGTGGCTGCTGGAGCGAGCCTGTGTGCGAGGCCTTTGGTGTCAATCCGGCGTGCCTGCCGCAGGTGACCGATTCCGATGGCCTGTTCGGTACAACGGACCTGGGCGGCTTTTTGCCGGCGCCCGTGCCCATTCACGGCGTGCTCGGCGACAGCCATGCCGCCTTGTTTGCCCAGGGCTGCCATAGCCGCGGCATGGCCAAGGCGACCTATGGCACCGGAAGCTCGGTCATGATGAACGTCGGCGACGAGTTCGTCGCCAGCTCGCATGGGCTTTCGAGCTCGCTCGCATGGCGTATGGACGGTGTGACCGAGTATGTTCTCGAGGGCAACGTGAGCTACGCCGGCGCCGTCAAGACGTGGCTGCGCGACGATCTTGAGCTCATCAATAACCCCGAGGAAGTTACCGACCTGTGCTACGCCGCCAATCCGGCGAGTCGCGTCTACTTTGTGCCGGCGTTTACCGGTTTGGGCGCGCCGCACTGGGCGAGTGACGCCGAGGCCTGCGTCTTTGGCATGACGCGCACCACGGGCCGTGCGGAGTTCGTAAAGGCCGCCGACGAGTCGATCGCCTATCAAATCTTTGACGTGATTGATGCGATGGTCGAGGATTCGGGCGCGGCACTGGCCGAGCTTCGTGTTGACGGCGGCCCCACGCGCGACGCGTACCTGATGCAGTTTGAGAGCGACTTGGTTGGCTCGCCCATCCGCATCGCGAGCAACGACGAGATGAGCGGTCTGGGTGCGGCCTGGGCCTGCGGCATTGCGCTGGGCATGTACACGCGCGACGTCGTTGACGTCTACGGCGCTCGCGGCATCGTGGAGCCTGCCATGTCCGCCGACGAACGAGCCAAAAAGATCGTCGGCTGGCGTCACGCCGTCGACGCGACCATTGCCTACACTGCCTAGGCGGCTGCGCGGCGCCCGCAGGCTATTCCCGGGCAGCTCATTTGGGATGGGGCTTTTTTGACTGGTATGATTGGTGCGATCATTCGAACCAGCTAAAAGAGCCCCGTCCCAAATTGACTACCGAGAGGATCTGCCATGGAGCGCATCGCGAGTTTTTCCGTTGACCATCTGCTGCTCGAGCCCGGCGTGTATGTGAGCCGCATCGACCACGATCCGGCGACCGGCGCCGCCGTCACCACCTTTGACCTGCGCCTGACCACGCCCAACAAGGAGCCAGTTATGAACACGGCGGAGTGCCACACCATCGAGCATCTGGGTGCCACGTTCCTCCGCAATCATGCCGAGTGGTCGAGCCGCATTGTCTACTTTGGCCCCATGGGCTGCCGCACGGGCTTTTACCTGGTTGTCTTTGGTGAGCTGACGAGCGAGGAGATCTTGCCGCTCGTGCGCGAGCTGTTCGAGTTTGTCGCGGGCTTTGAGGGCGATATCCCCGGCGCCGCTCCCGAGGAGTGCGGTAACTATCTGGACCAGAACCTCCCCATGGCAAACTGGCTCGCGCGCCGTTATCTCGACCGCGACCTGGCCAATATCGACGAGAAGCACCTGCACTATCAGCAGGCATAGGGCCGCCCTCTGCCTCCAAACCGTTCACACGGAGATATCGACCGTTTAACTGTTTAGAAGTGTTTATTCGAGGTCATTAGCACTAGCTCGCTTAAACTAGTTCTTAGAGTGATATTCAGGCAAGGCTCCTGAAGCAGCATCTGTTGACATTGATTGTCGGATTCTGCTTCGGGAGCCTTGTTCTGTTTAGGGGGGCACATGGAAATTGTTAAACGAATTAATACCAGCGCTGTCCTCTGCGTCGATGGAAATGGCAGACAGTTGGTTGCATTCGGCCGTGGTCTGGGGTTTAAGAATGTCGGAGACGAGGTCCCTCTTTCGGAGATTCAACGAACGTTTTATAACGTTAGCTCTCGCTACATCGCTCTCGTTGACGAGGTCCCCGACGAGCTTCTTGAGCTTACCTCGGATGTTATTGATATGTCGACAGGTTTGCTGCCTTATGAGGTGAGCCCTAATTTGCCGTTTATCCTTGCGGACCATATCGCGTATGCGGTTAAGCGCAAAGAGCAAAATATCGTTGTCCGCATGCCTTTATCGTTTGATGTCCGCCAACAATATCCCGTCGAATTTAAAATCGGCGAGTATGCACTTAGGATAATCAGGAAACGTCTTAACGTTAGGCTTCCAGCTCATGAGGCAGTTGGAATTGCCATGGCGTTTATCAATAACATGGCCGATTCGGACTCATGCGAAGTAGTTAAAGAGTTTAGCGCGGATATCTACGATCGTGTTCTGGAGGAGTCAACCGTTGCTGTTGAAAATCGGCTTGGCATTCAAGTTGATCGGGAAGGTTTCGATTACGCAAGGTTCGCAACCCATCTTCAGTACTTATTCAATAGGTTGAACTCTGGCGAAAGCATCGTGAGCGACAACCGCAAGATGTACCTCTCGCTCAAAAAAGAATATCCGGTGGCATCAATGTGCGCCGATGATATTGCTTCTGTTCTCAGCCGACTGACGGGGCGGGAACTTATAGACGAAGAAAGACTCTACCTCATGATGCACATCAATCGAATTGCATCGAAAACAAGGTAATTAGTTGGCAAAGGCGCGCGCTTTGCTGATGGTTACATATAAAACTCAACATGGGAGAAATGGTATTTATGGCAGATACAACCAAGCTCGCTGCCGAGATCCTCGAGATGGTGGGCGGCGCAGACAACGTTACATTTGTAGCTCACTGCATGACTCGTTTAAGGTTCAACCTTAAGGACGAAAGCATCGTAGACGATGCAAAAGTCAAGGCGATTGATGGCGTGATCGACATTCGCCATTCCGCGGGGCAATATCAGGTGATTGTGGGACCTAAGGTCGATAAGGTCTATGAAATCGTTGCCAAGGAAACCGGGATTGACGCCGGAGATTCCGAGGCAAGCGAAGGAGAGACTAAGGGCTTTCTGGGAAAGCTAATGAAGTTCATCAGCGGCATCATGATGCCCGTTCTTCCTGCCTTGATCGCATGCGGAATGATAAACGCCATCCTTAGCATTCTGACGACGGCGGGTGCTGTTTCCGCCGAGAGCGGAATATACACTCTGCTGTACGGCATGGGAAATGCCTGCATGTATTTCCTGCCCGTTCTTGTCGGATCATCTGCTGCTCAGTTCTTTGGAACCGATCGATATATCGGTGCGGTACTCGGCGCAATCCTGGTTTATCCGACTTTCGTTGCTGCGGCCGGAGCGGGCGATGCGCTGGATTTGCTCGGCATGAAGTTCACAATGGTGAGCTATTCCTCCACGGTGTTTCCTGCTATCGTGGCGGCTTGGTTCGCATCCGTTCTTAATAAGTGGCTGCGGGCGGTTCTTCCCGATGTTGTGGCATTTGCGCTCGTCCCGTTCCTGACGGTTGCTGTTGCCGCCCCCGTCTCGCTCCTTGTGATCGGCCCCGTTATTCAGCAGGCGAGCTCTTTGCTTGCGGCTGCAGTGCTGGCGGTCTATCAGTTCAGCCCCGTCCTTTGCGGCGTTATTCTCGGGCCGATATTCGGTCTCGTTATGATCCCCCTTGGACTCCATTGGGCCCTGATCGTGCTTTCCATCAACAATATTATGACCGTCGGCTCCGATCCTATCCTTGGACTTCTCTGCTGCAGCATGGGTGTTGTCGGCGCTTGTTTGGCGTTTGCCCTCCGCTCGAAGGACCCGAGTGAAAAGAGTCTTGGGTTCAGCTGTGCCATTACGGGCTTTTTCGGGATTACGGAACCGGCGCTGTACGGCATCATCTTGGAGCACAAGAAGATCATTATCGCTTCCATGGTCGCCGGAGCAATCAGTGCTGTTATCCCGGCGATTTTCAACACCTGTACGTTCGTTATGACGTCGAGCGGCATTTTTAGCTTCCCCGGTTATATGGATCCTTCTGGTGATATGAGCAGCCTCATCGGCGCAATTCTTTGCAATGTCGTCGGTTTAATTCTTAACTTCGTTCTCGTTTACATCCTGTATCGCCCTGATGAAGAGGCGGTAGTGGAGTAGACAATTATTCGGGATGTAAGCTGCCGAAAACCCCGCGGCAGATTGCATGTGGTGGGCTTGCCGTTGATTCACGCGAGCCCACCCTCATTTTTGGAGTGACTAGCTATGACAATTACTGCCGATATGACGTTTGGCGAAATCGCGCTCCTTCCTGAGTTCGCTGGCTTTGGCGAGCACCTTATGCTTTGCCGGCCTTCAACTTGGGAGCGCATGTGGAATAAACCCATTGTGTCTCATATGAATTCTGATGCTAATCCATATGAAACTGCTCGCGTTTTGCGTGGATTGAATCGAATTGTCGAGCTCGTGGATGACGGGAGGCAGGTTGCCTACGATATTTGGGATGAAGCCGACTGCATCCGTGATCCGACTCGGCGCAATACGAAACTGTTCTTCTTTCCCGGGAGACCTAGGGCTCCCTTTATCATTGCGGTTTCGGGCGGAGGTTATCAGAGCGTTTGTCATCAAGTGGAAGGCTTTCCCGTTGCCCCCGAGCTCAACGATGCGGGCTATAACGTGTTCGTGCTGTCATACAGGGTGAGGGTCGAGCCTTTGATGCCGCGCCCAATCGACGATTTAAATCGAGCCGTCCGTTTTGTCCTGGAGAATTCAGCGAAATTTAATGTCGCAAAAAGTTATGCAGTTATCGGCTTTTCTGCTGGTGCGCATTTAACTGCCGAGTGGGGGACGGACAACAAGGGATTTGCGTCCTACGGATGCGAGGCGCCAAAAGCCTTGGCCCTGTGTTATGCACCGATTGATCTTCATGGCTTTGAGAACGCATCAGACAATAGATTTCTTGATTCGGTGTGCGGCGGGGCTGGTCGCGACTCGCTCGATGATTTCTGTATTAATCAGCATGTGTGGGAGCAGTATCCTCCGACATATCTTTGGCAATGCGCTGACGATGATATTGTATCGCCCGACAATTATGAAAAGATGGTCGATGCTCTGGATGCAGCTGGAGTACACCATGAGGGAGTCATGTATTCAGAAGGGGGGCACGCATTGATGAAGCCCCATGCGCCGGAGACCGACTACTGGTGTATGAGCGTTATTGAGTTTCTTAAAGATTATCTCGACTAGGAAGCTGCATGTCGCTTTTTGAGCGGGTGATTTCGTCATGCAATGTTTTCGGTATTGATCGTGGTCGTGGATGAATGATGTTCTAGAATGTTCATACTGTCACATAAACGAACAGGAGCGAACATGCATATCTACTCTGTATCAGATCCCGAGTTCAAATCCTATGGTCGCGTGTGGGACGACGTGCCGTCCAACCTGACCGCCCCGCTTGTCGAGGCGCTTGCGGCTACTCCCATTCCCGAGGGCACCAAGTACGTGGCCTCCGCACCCGAGCTCGAGCAGGTTGAGGGTGTCGACACGCTCGGCCTGCTCATGTACGGCGGCCGTCCGTTCCAGCCGGGCTGGTGCAACGGCCACAACACGCGCCTCAACTGTCTGGAGTATCACCGTGCCAGTGAGTTTAATTTGGGTGCGCGCGACTTTATTCTGCTGCTGGCCAAGCGCGAGCAAATTGTCGACGGCAAGCTCGACACCGCTCAGGTCAAGGCCTTTCGCGCGCCCGCCGGCACGCTCGTCGAGGTTTACGCCACCACGCTTCACTACACGCCCTGCATGGTCGACGACGGCGGCTTTCAGGTGATGGTGGCGCTGCCGGCGGGCACCAACGGCCCGCGCCCCGAGGCTGCAGCCGACATGCCTGCCGCCGGTGACAGCTACTGCTACTGGAAGGCCGACAAGTGGGTCCTCTGCCACGCAGATAGTCCCAAGGCTGCCGAGGGCGGCTACGTGGGCCTCGTCGGCAAGAACCTCGACATCGCCTGTGACTAGCATCTTCCGTCTCGATCTGTAACATCTAGCGGGCTAAATCGTCTCTACCTGTTACAGATTTAGACAAACCGTAGAGGGCTGCCCGAAAGATCTCGATCTGTAACACCAGGCCCGGTTTTGGCGGCCTACCTGTTACAGATCGAGACAAACCGGGCCCAAACCACCACAAAGGTGCCTGTCCCCTTTGTGGTGGTTTGGGGCGGCGGTATCAAAAAGTGTCAGACGGGGGCGGCTGCGGGGCGCCTGTGCGCGAAAAGAAGTGTCGGCCTGCGCCGCTGTCGTTGAGCAGCGCGCTGCTTACGGGGATACTGAAACCACGACAAACAGCGTGTGAAAGGATTGATGCATGGCTTTCCGTAAAGACTTCCTGTGGGGCGGCGCGACGGCTGCCAACCAGTGCGAGGGCGCTTACGACGTGGATGGCCGCGGCCTGGCCAACGTGGACGTGGCGCCGCACGGCCCCGAGCGCTATGCGGTGGTCTCCGGCCAGCGCAAGATGCTCGACTTCGAGGACGGCTATTACTACCCCGCGCAGACCGGCATCGATTTCTACCACCACTACAAGGAGGACATTGCGCTTTTTGCCGAGATGGGCTTTAAGACCTTCCGCATGAGCCTGGCGTGGACCCGCATCTTCCCCAACGGCGACGAGACCGAGCCCAACGAGGCCGGCCTGGCCTTCTACGAGGACGTGTTCCGCGAGTGTCAGGCGCACGGCATTGAGCCGCTCGTGACCATCACGCACTTCGACTGCCCGATTCACCTTATCAAGGAGTACGGCGGCTGGCGCAACCGCAAGCTCATCGACTTCTACAAGAACCTCGCGACCACGATCTTCACCCGCTACAAGGGTCTGGTGAAGTACTGGCTCACCTTCAACGAGATCAATATGATCTTGCACCTGCCGTTTATGGGTGCTGGCTTGGTCTTTGAAGAGGGCGAGAACAAGGAGGCCGTCGAGTACCTGGCCGCCCACAACGAGCTCGTCGCCAGCGCTTGGGCAACCAAGATTGCTCACGAGATCGACCCCGAGGTCAAGATCGGCTGCATGCTCGCCGCGGGTAGCTACTACCCCTACAGCTGTCGTCCAGGCGATGTGCGCCAGGCGCAGCTCGACAATCAGGACAATTACTTCTTCGTCGACGTTCAGAGCCGCGGCTACTACCCGGCCTATGCCGTCAAGAAGCTCGAGCGTTTGGGCATCGATGTGGGCATGACGGATAAGGACCGCGAGATCCTGGCCGCCAACACCGTCGACTTCATCAGCTTTAGCTATTACAGCACCCGTTGCTCCGCCGGTGCCGATAACCCCGATGTCGAGCGCACCCAGGGCAACGCCTTCGCCGGCGCCAAGAACCCCTACCTGCAGGAGAGCCAGTGGGGCTGGGCCATCGATCCGCTGGGCTTCCGCATCACCCTCAACGACCTGTACGACCGTTATCAGAAGCCGCTGTTTGTGGTCGAGAACGGCCTGGGCGCCAAGGATGTTGTCGAGGAGGATGGCTCCATCAACGACGACTACCGTATCGACTACCTGCGCCAGCATATCGCCGCGATGCGCGATGCGGTGACCGAGGACGGCGTTGACCTGCTGGGCTACACCACCTGGGGCCCGATCGACCTGGTGTCTGCCGGCACGGGCGAGATGTCCAAGCGCTACGGCTTTATCTATGTCGACCGCGATGATGCGGGCAACGGCACCCTCAAGCGTTCCAAAAAGAAGAGCTTTCACTGGTACAAGCATGTCATTGAAACGAATGGTGAGGATCTGTCCTAAGGAAGCCGAGACACTCAACTTCAGAGTTTCCTAACCAAAACGCCCGGCGAGCAGTTAATGCCCGCCGGGCGTTTTGTTAAAAGAAGTGAAAGCACTCATTGGGGACGTACTTAAATGAGTGCCCGCAGAATGAGAGTGGATAATCTCCCGTTTTTAGCCTGTTTGTGGGCTCAAAGTGGGAGATTATCCACTCTCGCCATTTGGGCGTCCAAAAATCCTCGCTCGTTTTGTCTTAGTCATTGGGGACGTTCTTAAACGACTAGTCGCTGGTCCACTCATTGGGGACGTACTTAAATGAGTGGCCCCTGGGGACACCCTTTGCCGTCGGCGGATTTTGGGACATGTGGCCCGCTTTTTGGGCCCGCCTGTCGGTACACTAAAAGCACTATGGGTACCTGCGAGCGACATATCGGCCACGCGGCCGCCCGATCCGCACCCGTGGCGGATCCCAGGGGCGGCAGGCTCTTCGCCATGCCGCGATTCCTTGTTGGCATAACACATCGGGTGTACCGTCACCGCGTCTTTGCTATCGCCGGCGCCATCACCGCGCTGTTCCTCATGGTTTTGGCAGTCTTGCCGGCGCTGTTCGCCTTCGACCCCAAACTTTCTAACGCCGTGCCCGCCTATAGCGAGGTGTCCAAAGAGGTCGTGGATGCGCTCGTCCACTCGAGCTCTCTCCCGCTGCTTGTCGCCGCAATTATATTTTCGATCTGGGGCGTATCGGTCTATCTGCGCTGTTTGGACTATGTGTTGCGCCGCCGTCTTGTTGCCGTCGCTACCATCTGCGCCCTGTGGATGATCGAAGTCATTCTCAAGTACAAGTCGTTCACGCCGTTCTATGCCACCGTGCTGTGGTACCTGTACTACGTGCCCATGACGCTCATTCCGCTGCTCTACCAGTTGTGTGGTCTGCGCCTTGCGGGTCTGGAGCAACACCGCCTGGGTCGCCGCTACTGCGCTGCGCTTTGGATTGTGGCTATCCTGCTTATCGGATTTGTGCTCACCAACGATTTTCACCAGCAGGTCTTCCACTTTGACCGTACAAGCGACACCTGGAGCAACGATTACACGTACGGCTGGGGTTATTTCGCTGTCTTAGTGTGGACGGCCTTTAACTTTGTGGCCTTTTTTATCCTGGTGGGCCGGTCCTCGTCCTTTCGCATCCAGCGTTTCTCGGGCACGGCGGCGCTCGTACTGCTGGGTGGCGCATTCTTTGCCGTCTCGTATGCGTTGCGCGTGCCCTGGGCATGGAGGCTCAACTTTTCGCTCGTCTATTGCGTCCTGTGCGTGGTGGCGATGGAAATCTGTCTCGATTGCGGTGTCATTCCGTCGTATCACGACATCGCCGGCATCTTCGACACCTTGCCGCTCGACCTCAAAGTTCTAACGCGCGACCTGCAGGAAGTCTATGCCACGCCGGCGTCAAAGCCAATGCCGGTAGGCGTGCGCGAGGAGTTGCGGACCCAGGAGCACGGCCACGCCCATGCCTTTGCTGTGGCGTCCGATCCCGATGTGGTGTACCGTGCCTTTCCACTGCTGGGCGGATCGGCCCTGCTTGCCCAAGACGTGTCGGATCTCAACGAGCTTAACCGTGAACTGGCACATCGTCGCATGGAACTGCAGCGTCAAAACGAGCTGCTCGCCGCCGACTACGACCTTAAGACGCACCTGGCAGATCAAGAGGCCGAGACCTTACTGGTCCAAGACGTGGACCAAGCGCTTGCCCGTGCGCTCGAAGGGATGTACGACCTGCTGAGCTCGCTGCCGCCGTTGACCGATGAGGCGTCTTCGCACGAGCGTTACCGCATGCTGCAGCGCGCCAAGATGCTCGTCGCCTATTGCAAACGCAAGGGGTCGCTCACGTTGGCACAGCACGGGGAGAGCGGTTTTGACCGCGACCGCATTCAGCTCATCGCCAACGAGCTTGCAAGTGACCTGCGCACCATCGATGTCGATTGCGCCTCGATTATCGCCATACGGCGCCCGATGCACGCCAGTACGGTAAGCGCCCTGTACGACTGCGTGTATGACTTTGCGTTTTTTGCCTACACCACCGACCATCCGGCGCTTATGTATCACTTGGGCGACCATGACCGGTGCAGTGTCGAGCTGCGCGCCACGCTTTTTTCCAACGATGATGAAGATCTTTCGCAGACGCCCGCTGCGCAAGAGCTCGAAAGCGCTCTGCAAGGGCGCAACGTGGCATACCGCCTTGAGGGCGAGCCCGGCCAGCTGCGCATGATCGTCTTGATGCCGAGGGCGGGTGAGTGACGATGCAGATTTCGTTCATCCTTCCCCAAATCGTTGCGCTCGATGTTGTCTTTGCCCTGGCTGCGTGTCTGCAGATGATCCACGTCCCGCTCATCGCATCGCGCCGCTCGTCCTATAACCGTAAGGTGATTTGCGCCTACGAGACGAGCCTTGTGCTTCACCTGATGATTTCGGCGCTCATCTTATTCGCGTCGTCTGGCTCGTATCTGGTGGCGCCGCTTGACGTTTGCGCCAGGGCAATGGGCGGAGTGCTGTGGCTCAATGCCGCGATCTTTGTCTATGGCGTGGTCCTTATGGTGCGCTATCGTCGCCCTGTCATGCTGGCCGAGCTGCTGCTTGTTGGCGCCGTGACACCGCCGGTGGTTTTTGCCATGGGCCCGGCGTGGGCCGTTGTCCTTATCGCAGAGGGAGCGTTCTTCCTGTTCCGCTCCATCGCGGCGCTCTTGATGGACGTCCGTAACCGCCAAGAGGATATCACCGCGTTCTCGACGATTGAAACCATCAACGTGATTCCCGTGGGCATCCTGTATCTGGACTCGAGGGGCCGTCCACTGCTCATGAACCGCTGCATGCGCAAAAACCTGGTGGAGCTTCATATGCCCACCGACCTAGGCGATATGAGCGGTACATGGAACGACCTGCGCAAGCTCAGCATGCAAATGCCCGAAGGCGGTAAGAACCGCGTGCGGATCAACCTGGACCGCTTTGGTGAGGCGCGTGCGGTGGTCGAGGTTTCTCCCGCCGAGATTCGCCTGTTTGTGTGCGATGACGTTATGGTCTCGGGCCGTTCGTTCGAGCGCATAATCGGTCTGGACGTGACAGAGTATGCGCATGCGCATGACCGCCTGGCACAGGCCAACCACCTGCTTGAGCTTGCGGGCCAAGAGCTCCAGGCCCAGATCGAAGAAGTCAAAAAAGTTGCCGACAATGCGGCCTATCTGCGCATGCGCGCCCGCGTTCACGATGTGATCGGCCAGCGCCTATCAATCCTTCATCGCTATTTGGAGGAGGGGCGCTTGGACGACGAGTCGCTCGAGCAGATCGACCCGCTGCTGCGCTCAATCGCTGCCGATCTGCGCAGCGGGGGCGACACCGAACCGGCAGAGCAACTGGGCGATATCGTCCATGCTTTTGGCCTGGTGAGCGTGCAGATCGATGTTGAGGGTGCGCTGCCTGAGGACGCGCGTGTCGCCGCCGCCTTTTTGCAGATTATCCGCGAGGCCTCGACCAACGCCACCAAGCATGCGCAGGCGCATCGGGTCCGTGTGCGCTTGTGGCAGGAGAGGACGGATGCTGACGCCGTCGCGCACATGACGATTTCTAACGACGGGTCCCCGGCCCCCGTATCGTATCGCGAGGGAACGGGTATCCCAGGTATGAGGCATGTCGCGCAAGATCTGGGTGGCAGCCTAGAGGTCCACGCCACCCCGCCCTTTACGCTTACGGTATCCATTCCGCTTAACGCCAACGACACGTCCCAAAGGAGAAACTCATGATCCGCGTGTTAATTGTCGAAGATCAGGCCATCCTGCGCGAGAGCCTGGCGCGCTCCGTTGGCGACCTGCCCGATATGACCGTCGTTGCCGCGATCGCCGATGCCTCCGAGGCCTTGGGTGTCGCGCTCAAGGAGCGCCCGGACATGATACTGATGGACGTGTGCACCGAACACGATTCAAACGGCATCGTGGCGGCGGCACGCATCAAGGAGCAGCTGCCCGAGTGTCGCATCATTATCATGACAGGCATGCCCGAGATCACCTTTGTCGATCAGGCCCGCGAGGCGGGCGTCGACAGCTTTGTGTACAAGAACGTCGGTATCGACGAGCTATTCGCCGTGATGCGCTCCACGCTGGCGGGTTACTGCACGTTTCCCAAGCCGCCCGAGAGCATCTTCTCGGGCACGGCGGCCCTCGACGATGTCGAGCTGTCGATCTTGCGCCTTGCCTGCGAGGGTAAAAGCCGCCGCGAGATTGCGGCCGAGCTGTTTATGAGCGAGGGCACCATCAAGCGCCGCATCTCGGAGATCCTGAGCAAGACCGGCTACGACAACATCATGCGCCTGGCCGTGCATGCGGTGACCGAGGGCAGCATCGTTCCCAACATGGAGCGCTAGCGCTCGTTACGCACCGGCATAAAAGCGGCGGGGCCGCAGGATCATCTCCTGCGGCCCCGTCTGGTGTGCGCGGATGTGTCCGCCAATCCGCGGCTGTCGTGGTCTACCGCTACGCGATGGTTGCGCTGTAGGAGGCGACGTCCTCGTAGGAATCGGTCAGGTAGGCGTCGATGCCGATGGTCGTGTTGACCAGGTCGTCAAGGCTGTCAAGCTCGCCGCTCGAGAACGTGAATTCCTCGGTGGCGTTGGTGCCGGGCATCAGGTGAGCCGAGAACCAGGGTTCCTTCATGGTGCCGTTGACGTTGGTCTTGCCGGAAGGAGCGTAGAAGGTCAGGTCCTTGTCGCTCTTGTTGGTGATGTTGACGACAAAACCGATGTCGCCCCACTCGTCCTTGAACTTCTCGGTGATGGTGATGGTGCACAGGTCGTCATCGGCAACGGTGACGGCGGGGGAGATTTCAATCTTCTGGACGTCGTCGTCTTCGACGGCCTCGTCGATCTCTTCTTCCTTCTCGGCCGCCTCGCGATCCTTCTTCACCGTGCCGGACAGGTCCTTGTCGGACTTGGTAAAGACAAGATTGCCGTCATCCTCTTCGAGGATGAGCTTGCCGTCCTTGAGCTTCATGTCATGCGACTCGTCTTCGGCGGTGATGGTTACGGTGGTGGCGTCCTTTGCCTCCCATTTAAGGTCGACGACTTCAAGGAACAGGTCGAGGGCACCTGTACCGTCCTCATCGAGAATCAGGACGCAGTGCACACCCCAATCCTCGAGCATCTTCATGTACTCATCGGTCAGCTCTTCGCCCTCCATGGTTCCACCCGAGAGTTCCCAGCTGCCGACGAAGTTGGCCTTGGGGTCTTTGCCGCCGCCGCTGCAGCCCGTCAGGGCAAAGGCGAGCGCAAGGACGCATGTCAGAAATGCGAGTACGGACTTTTTGAACGTTGTCTTCATGGTGTCCTCCTTTATCGAACGAAACCCATAGAAGCAAATGCGGGGGTGGCGGATCCCCCGCTAATTACCAGATAGAGGGGCTAGGGCCTGGGCGTTCCGCAGTTGCTGCAGAACTTGCCGCCGTTTTCGCTGCCGCAGTTGGGGCAGAACCACTTGGCCGGTGCCGGGGCGGGTGCGGGACTGCCGCACTCGGAGCAGAACTTGCCGGTGTTGGTGGCGCCGCAGCTGCAGGTCCATGTGCCGGCCGCGGGGGCAGCGGCAGGAGCCGGTGCGGGAGCGGGTGCCGGAGCCGGCTGCGGGGCGGCCTGCTGCTGTGCCTGGCCGGCGGCGAACAGCTGGCTGGCGTTCATGCCGCCCATGCCACCTGCCATGCCCATGCCCATAAAGCCTGCCATCGCGCCGTTGGGATTGGCGGCTGCCGCGCGCATTGCGTCGCTCTGGGCGCTGGCAATGTTGGCTGCCGCCATAGTGGGATCGCGCATGACGGCGGCTTTCTGCAGGTCCTTGATCATCTGCTCGTCTTCTTGCGAGGCTGCGATGGAGTTGACGCCAAAGCTCACGATCTCGACACCACGCAGGTCGCGCCAGTCGGCAGAGAGGACCTCGTTGAGCGCGCGGGCGAGCTCGGTGGTGTGACCGGGGATGGCGCTGTAGCGAATGCCCATCTCCGAGATCTTGGCAAAGGCGGGCTGCAGGGCGGTGAGCAGCTCGGACTTAAGCTGGCTGTCGATCTTGTCGCGCGTGTAGCTATCGGTCACGTTGCCGCACACGTTGGTGTAGAACAGCAGCGGGTTGGTGATGCGGTACGAATACTCGCCGTTGCAACGCACGGAGATGTCGACGTCCAGGCCAATGTTGTTATCGACCACGCGGAAGGGCACAGGCGAGGCGGTACCGTACTTGTTGCCGATGATCTCCTTGGTGTTGATGAAGTAGACACGCTGGTCTTTGCCCGCGTCGCCGCCAAAAGTAAAGCGGCTGCCGATATTGGCGAAGGTCTCCTTGATGGAATCGCCCAGGTTGCCGCTAAAGACGCTCGGCTCGCTGCCGGTATCGAAGACGAACTCACCAGGCTCCAGCGCGACTTCGATGATCTTGCCGTTTTGCACCACGAGCATGCCCTGGCCGTCGTTGACGGCGATGACGGAGCCGTTGGAGATGACGTTGTCCTCGCCGCGCGTGTTGGAGCTGCGGCCACCGGTGCGCTTGCTGCCCTTGCAGGCCAAGACGTCAGCAGGCATCGATTCGCAATAGATAAATTCCTTCCACTGGTCGGCCATGACGCCGCCGGCAGCACCCAATCCAGCTTTCAAGAGTCCCATGGTGATCTTCCTTTCTCGTCAAAGGCCGGGTGGTATTGGTCAGGATGGTTAGTCGTCCTTGTCGTCTTTCATGACAACGGTGGTCTCGGTGTGGCTGAAGGTGTCGTGCTTCTCGGTCAGGTCGAGCTCGCCGCAGTACTCGTCGGCGTGGGTGGCCTCGTTGGCCGTCTTGAGCTGGCCTACCAGTAGCACGTCTCCGATAATCACGATGATCAGCGGCGCGACGATGTTGATGAGGATGCCCTCGATATCAAAGGCGAGGTAATCCAGATCGAAGGCGTTCTCACCCATGAAGAGGATCTGGGAGAGGACAAATCCAATCACAAAGAACAGCACCGAGGCGATCGCGAGCTTGGGCTTGGAACAAGGAAGCTCGCCGACCATGCGACCGGTCTGGCCGTTCATGGCAAACAGGTAGCTCTTGCCGTTCCACGAGGTAGAGAGCATCCACACGGGGAACAGGGCATAATCGCTGTTTTCCCAGGTGTAGTCGAGCTGCTTGCTTTCGACTGTGGCGTCGTCGTACTCGTCAACGACGGTTTCGCGCAGGGCCGAGATCGTGCTCTCCTCCATGCGGCGCTCGGCGCGCGCTTTGCACGTCTCGCAATCCTCATCGTAACGGTTGGCGATGTAGCCGGGCATATAGGCGACCGAGAATGGGCGCAGGGCATCGTAGCCAAACGGCTCAATGGCGTCCATGTGGCCGTCGGGCATCTTGGACGATCCGTCGACGGGCACGCGCTTAAACGAGATATTGCCCTTGCGGTAGGCATCGTAGTGGTCGGTGGTCGTGACGGTGCGGTCGGATTCCTCGGTCACGGTCTCGTTGGTCGCGTCAAAGTACACTTCGCCGTCAACGCGGGCGCCGTAGAGCCAAAACGGCACGTAGACACCTTGGACCTCGTCGATGTGGTTGTCGGTGACAAAGCTCTTGGGCAGCAAGATTTTGCCCTTGTAGTGTTCCTTGAGTGCGGCTGTGACGTCGTCGCGCCCGAGCTTAAATGGAATCACCAGGTCGGGCGAGAAGTCGCCAGAGAGCTGGCCGGGCGCCACGGCGGAGTTGCCGCAGTACGGGCAGGTGGTGACGGCGACGGTGCCGTCGGACACGAGCTCGGCGCCGCACGACGAGCAGATGTAGCCGGCGTTTTGGGCGAGCTCCTGCACCGCGTCGTCGGCGACGGGCTTGGGCGTTGCGGCTGCCGCATCGGCTTTGGCATCTGCCTTGTCCTGGCGCTCGCGATAGAGGGCCTCGACTTCTTCGACTTCAAAGCGTGAGTCACAGTAGTCGCAGACGAGCTTTTGCTCGGCGCTGGCAAAATGCAGGGGACCACCGCAGGCAGGGCACTGATAGTTAACGCTCTCGAAGGCCATGATCGGTCCTTTCCGTGCCGGAGACTATGCGCCGATGGCGCCGCCGCAGTATTCGCAGCGCCCACTGGCATCGGGAATGGTGGTGGCTCCGCAGAAGGGGCAGGTCACCGCGGTCTTGGGGGCCTTGGCGGCCACGACGCTGTCGCGTGTCTCCTGACGCAGCTGCACCAGCGCATCGCGGACTTCGGTTGCCTGGCGCTTGGCCTCGCGATATTCGATGGAGCCGCGCTGATCGATGGTGGAGTCGTTCACGCGCAGGTTGATCTCGGTGAAGTACGGCGTGTTGACGTGGATGGTCAGATTAAAGTCGTAATCCAGGTCGTAGCGCGGCGGGTTGTAGCTCTCGCGCTCGCCGTCCTTAGTCTCGCGATAGATTTCGGTGCGATGCTCGTCGATATCCATATCGCAGCCGAGTACCTGCGAGAACTCGATGATGTCGGGATTGGCGTCGCGCCAGCGGCTCTGCGAGGTAATGATCAGCAGGCCCGCGTCCTCATCGAGCATGATGTTGGTGCGCCCGGCAGAAAGCGTACGCGTGGGGTTGAACGACGCCAGGCGCTCGGCATTGGCCTCGCGGTAGGCGAGCTGCTCGCGGATATCGTCCGCGGTGCTGGAGCGATAGCCGTGAAAGTAGGGGGAGAGCTTGCCGGCGCACTCTTTGCACAGGTAGCCTTCATTGATTTTTGTCTTACCTAGAAGTCCCAGCTCGGTACCGCAAATCGCGCACTCTTTCTTCTCGAACATCTTGTCAAAGAAGCCCATGGCTGCCTCCCATCAACTGGTAGCGTGTGTCACTTTTGATGATGGGGGAGTGCGCGATCTTTCACGATACCCAGACGGCTCAACGAGTCTCCACAACTGGGACACATGGCCCATTTTTCCTACTCATTGGGGACGTACTTAAATGAGTGAAACTACTCATTTAAGTACGTCCCCAATGAGTACCCGTAGAATGAGAGTGGATAATTTCCCATTTTTGGCCTGCTTGTGGGCTCAAAGTGAGAGATTATCCACTCTCGTCATTTGGACGTCCAAAAATCCTTGCTCGTTTGGCGCCTGGGGACACTCTTTGTCGAATGCGGCGGCTGCCGAATGTGGGCGCCGTCCTTGCTATGCCACGGTTACGGCGACCTGGGCGTAGCGGCTGCAGGGGCGCTCGGCGCGCGTCTGCACGGTAAGGGTGAGCACAAGGCGGTCGCCGGGCCGCGCGTCGGCGGGCACGATGAAAGCGGTGTCTACCGTGCATTCTTGCCACAGCGACAGATCCTGGGCGCCTGCATAGCTCGACGGGTCCACGGCGACATCCCAATGTACATCGAAGCCCTTGCCGTCGGGGTCGACGATGGTCGCTGTAAGGTCGACGCGCTCGCCGGCTGTGGCGCTGCGGTCGGCCGTGGTCTCGACAACATGCGCCGGATGCGAGCAGGCTGCCGGATCATGGGCACACCATTGCGCGCGGGCGGCAAAGTCTTCCTGATAGGCACGCAGATAGGGATTGAGATTGTCGTCTGCGGGCGTGCCGATGGAGGCAAAACCGGCGGGCGCGTTCGCATCGGGATGCCCATCAAAAAACATGCGTCCCAGCAGCGTATCGAAGCCGCGGTCGTCGATACCGCGCAGGCCAAACGGCAGCAGCGGAATATAGGTCATGCTGTCGCCTTCGGCCATAAAATCGCCGCGCTCAAACTGCATCGCGGGCATGCCTTCCAGGCCCCAATCCAGACGGGCATGCTTGCCAAACTGAAAGCGCTCAGGCTCGTTTTCGTAGACCTTACCATCGCCATAGAGCATATAGCGTGCCATGAGGGGGCCGTTGCCCTGCGTGAGATTCTGCTCGGGCCAGGGAGCCTTAAACAGCGGCAGCGTATCGGGCTGAGCTGTTTTGGCGTCGAAATAGTTGCCATACATATAGGGCGTACGCCAAAAGATGAGCTCGGGAAAGAGCTCGCGCCCATGGTCGAGCCACGAGTTGTCCTGTCCCACGCCATCGGCAACGCCCATCACGCGCACCTTCTGATAGACCTGCTGCTGCACGGCGGGCCACTCGGGCGTGGCGCGATAGCGCTCGGCAATACTCATGAGGGCGCGAACGATCGTATTCATACCACCCCAGCTGAGCAACCATAACGTACGCGGATCATCATCTAAAATCGCCTGCGCAATTACGCGAGACCCCTCAGTTTCCTCAGTCACATCACCCTCAAAGGCAACATTTCCCACAAAGGTGCGCTCGATCATCTGGGCGGGCGTGGGAAACGGCGGCTCACCGGCAGCGGCCGCATTTGCTTGCAACTGCGGCCAAGCCTGGGCATATTCATTACTCCAGAGACTCTCAATCCAATGCTCGGGAAACGGCCGATACTCACGAAGCTCGCCGGCTAGCGGATCGGGCTCATGAGGCACAACAGCCCACTCATAAGAGCGCCGCCCTTTGGTCCGCCAATGCGAATTCACCTCGCCGAGCGTATGAACCCCATCCCCAAGAAAGTGATACTGCGAAGCCGTATACACCACAGCCTGAACATCAAGCAAGTTGAGATACAGAGCCAAATGAACAAGCGAGTTCATATCATCGACTTCCATATCAGTGGTAACAATCACTCGAGTCAACTTCTGGGACATAGGAACAGCTCCAATCAAAATCAATTCAGCCAGTTACGCGCAAGGCAAGACGGGACCCACGCCCCCATCGCCCGCGACCCGGCGGCCCGCCGGAAGCGGCCGACCAGCGTTTCGAACAACGTTAACTTAGGGGGCTCTGACCTTTAGTTTTGTAAACATTCCGCAGCGCGAGCCCCGCTTATCCGATGCTCCGAAGGAGCAGGATAAGCGGGGCTCATGCGCGAGGACGTTTACAAAACTAAAGGTCAGAGCCCCCGATGGGATGGTTACCTCGAAACCCTGGCCGACCACTCCCAGCAGCCCACCGGCTCGCCGTCGATGAGTACGTTGCCCCCGTCGAAGTCTTGATAACACAGGTCGTTGAATTGGTGGATCCACACGCCGTGGTTGAACGTCTTCTTGGCCGAGCCGTCGGCCTCGCGATACACGCCGGTCAGGTCCTCGACATGGCTAAAGTAGGTGAGGTGCACGTTGGCGCCGGCATCACGCAGGCGCGCCGTGAGCGGCAGCACCGTCTGCTGCGGGCACACGAGCTCGTCGCCCTTGGAGTGCGTAAACCACAGCGGCGTCTTGGAGAGTGCGGCCACGTCCTCGTCCGTGGCGTTGTACCACGGCGCGCAGCAGGGAAGGCCCGCGGAGAAGAAATCGGGGTAGTCGGCGCACAGGCGCAGGGTCATAAAGCCGCCGTTGGAAAGACCGGCGACCACGATGCGATCGGTGTCGATGTGGTCGGCATGCTCGGCGACAAACTCGTCGATGAGCGCCTTGAGCACGGGGGAGTAGATGCTTTGGTTGGAGCGACCGAGCTGCTCGACGCCGTTGTCCATCCAAAACGTGGGCGACTGCGGCACGAGCACCCAGGCAAAGCCGCCAAAGTAGCGCTGGATCTGCTTTTGCGAGAGCGCTGTCACGCGGTTGCCGGTGTAGGCACGCGTCGCGCCTTCGCCTTGCGTGGCGCCCTTGCCCTCGCCGGCGCCGTGCAGATACACCACGAGCGGTGCCTTTTGGGGTACGACCGTCGCCTCGGGCGCGAAGGGATTGAAGCATGCCGAGTCCTCGGCCTTAAAGCTGGGCTCAAAGAAGCCGTATTCGAGCGCGATACCGTCGACGGCGGTCTTTTGCGTGTCGTTGCTCCAGCCTTTGAGCGCAGGGCAGATATCGCCACGGCAGGTGTCGAAGACCAGGCCGCAGGTGGGATCGTCGCCGTCGTTGCCGGGAAGAGCCGCGAGCTGCGTGATGTGCAACTGGTCATCGAGCATGCGCGAGCCCATGACGCCGCCTTCGATCTTTTTGGTCAGGCGCTGCTCGGCGACCTCGAGCGCCACATGGGTGCCCACGGCGAGCTTACGTCCGTTCTCGTCGCACGGATATGCGGCGAGAATGTCGATGTAGCCCACGGAGGGCGCGGCATGGTCGGCGCCGCGTTCCTTGCGCATCAGAACATCGCCCGAGCGCTCGTGACGCTCTACATATATATGGAAGGTGTTCGCGTCGATGTCGTTGGCGCGCACGGTGCAGGGCAGGTCGAGTACGACCTTGCTGATCCAGGGGCCAAAGTCGCCCAAGGTGGTGACGGTTGCGTAGGTACACAATTTGAGTTCCATGAGCTGCCTCCCTTGCGCCGCGAATGCCTGGCATCTGCGGCAATACAAACTAAACATGTTTAGTTTAATCCAGAATTGCAGAACAAGCAGATAAACTCGGTAAACGGCAAAACTGAACACGCAATGAACCACTAAACATATGTTTACTAACTTCTAGCAGGGCTTCTGCTGATGAGGTAACAGGTCAGCGAGGTGTTTATCAAAATAAAAGCCACGTAAAGAGCTATATATGAATAGATGGCCAAAGAGACCATCTTCTGCCATTTAAATACGTTCACCCCCGATTTCCTACCGTTCACCGGACTGTAGACGGCAAAATTGCCATAAATTCGGCGCTCCGTGTAAACTAAAGCCCGTAAACGTTCAGTAAACACCTTGTTTACAAAAGCGTATCCAAGGGTCCGGCAACCGTAAGGGGTTATAGTCGCCGGGCCAAAGGCGTGCCTAAGCCCAAGGGGGCTGGCACACGAAGATATGGGGAGGGGTCCCATGGCAGTAGATAACAAGCAGATTGCCACCGATGTCCTCGAACTCGTGGGCGGTGCGGAGAATGTTTCCGTTGCCACCAACTGCATGACGCGCCTGCGTCTGACGCTCAAGGATAACAGCAAGGCCGACGTGGAGAAGATCAAGAAGGTCAAGGGTGTTCTGGGTTGCCAGTTTGCCGGCAGCCAGCTCCAGGTCATCATCGGCCAGAACGTGCCCAAGGTGCTCGCCGAGCTCGTCGCCATCTCCGGTGTCAAGCAGGGTGAGGCCGTCAACGAGAACCTCGATGCTCCCAAGGAGAAGTTCGAGCTCAAGAACCTGCCCAATATCATCCTCGACTATCTGTCGGGCTCCATGACCCAGCTCATCCCGCTGCTCATGGCCGGCGGTCTGTTCCGTACCATCGCGGCCGTCCTCGGCCCCACCATGCTCGGTGTGCTCTCGGCCGACGACCCGACCTATACGTTCCTCTACACCACGCTGTACGAGGCCACGTTCACCTTTATCCCCATCTACCTGGGTTATGCCGCGGCTAAGAAGCTCGGCGCCAGCCCGGTGCTCGGCATGCTGCTCGGTGGCGCCCTCATGGCTCCTTCCGTGGTGAGCGTCGCCACCCAGGAGGGCGGCGGCATCATCTCCGTCTACGGCATCCAGATCGCTGCTGCCAACTATCAGCAGTCCGTCCTGCCGATCATCCTTTCGGTGCCTGTCCTCTACTTCGTCGAGAAGTTCTTTAAGAAGGTCATGCCCGACGTGCTCTCCACGGTCTTCACGCCGTTCTGCACCATGATCGTCACGATCCCCATTGCCTTCATCGTCCTCGCCCCCATCGGCAACGAGATCGGTACGCTGATCGCTAACGCGCTCTTCGGCCTTGCTGATCTTGGCGGCATCGGTATTCTGATCGTCATGGCCGTCCTCGGCGCCTTCTGGCAGCTCTTCGTGGTCTGCGGCATGCACATGCCCGTCATCCTGCTCGCCCAGGTTCAGATCATCGCTGCCGGTTACGATCCCTTCGTCTTCGTTTCCACCAACTGCGCTATGGCCGCTGTCTGGGGCTGCGCCTTCGGTGCCTTCCTCAAGATGAAGAACCCCGACGAGAAGTCTCTCGCCATCGGTTACGTCATCTCCGCCATCGCCGGCGGCGTCACCGAGCCCGCGCTCTTCGGCATCCTCATGCGCTTCCGTCGCACCATGTTTGGCATGTTCATCGGCGGTGCTATCGGCGCTGTGTTCTCCGGCCTCATGGGGGTTACCTACTACCTCGCAGGCGGTGCGTCCAACTTCCTGGTCTTCACCAACTACCTGCAGGGTGGCCAGATGAACACCGTCTGGGCTATCGTTGGTATGGCAATCTCCTTTGTCATCGCCGCTGCCGTCGTCTTTGCCTGCGGCTTCTCCAAGGAGGAACTCGCCGAGATGGAGGCCTAAGGCCAAACCGTTCGGTCACATATGACCTCACCTACACGACAGGGCCCCGTCAGGCGTAAGCCCGGCGGGGCCCTTCTTGCAAGGTAGACTGATGGGGCGGACGGGATTCGCCCGCGAGGGTTTGCCAAGCGGCAGGGGCTTTCGCACGGGGTTACCGCGAAAGCCCCCGGCGGTTCGCAAATCCTTTATCAAACGAAAGGACATGCAGATGAGTTTGGGAAAGCTGACCGTCAACGGTCGCCAGGACGGCTTTTTGTGCGAGGGCAAACCGTTCTTCTGGTTTGCCGATACGTGCTGGAGCGCATTTACGAGCATTGCCGAGGATGACTGGGACTACTACCTGACCCGCCGTGCCGAGCAGGGCATGAATGTGCTGCAGATCAACACGCTGCCGCAGTGGGACCGCTGCTGCCCCGACCTGGGCATTTGGCCCTATGCCAGCGAGGACGGCGTGCACTTTGATTGGTCCCGTCCCAACCAGGCATATTGGGACCGCGCCGCCGCCATGTGCCGTGCTGCCGTCGAGCACGGCATCCGTCCGGCGCTCGTGCTTATGTGGTGCAACTACGTGCCCGGTACCTGGGGTGCCAAGATCGCCGAGCGTTGCGGCGCCGAGGTTATGCCGCGTGAGGAGGTCCGTGCCCACGTTGCCCGCGTCGTCGAGAACCTGGGCGAGTTCAACCCCGTCTACGTGGTGACGGGCGATACCGACTTTGCCGGCGACGAGGCGATCGCCTATTACGAGGACGCGCTCGACGAGGTCGTCAAGCGCGCGCCCGAGGCGCTGCGCACCATGCATATCAACCGCGCCAATCGCACCATTCCGGCGCAGTATCTGGACCGTCTGGACTTTTATATGTTCCAGCCCGGCCACAACTACGAGGGCCAGCCCGAGGCATGGCGTCTGCCGCAGGACTTTATCGCCAACTACCCTAAAAAGCCGATGGTCAACTCTGAGCCTTGTTACGAGCAGATGGGTGCGTCGCGCAATGTGTACTGGCGCTTCACCGCGCAGGATTGCCGCGCGAGCGTATGGTCGTCGATTCTTGCCGGCGCCGGTGCCGGCGTAACTTACGGCGCACACGGCGTTTGGAACTGGCAGACATCGCGCAGCCAAGGCTCGGTGCTGGGCGAGGGCTTCGACATGCCGTTCCGCTGGCAAGAGTGCCTGCAGTTTGCGGGCGTGTGGGACTTTGGCGCGATTGAGCATGTGCTTGCCGGCCTGGGTGCCACGGCTGCCGACGACGCGCTTGCCGTGGTTCCGGCGCAGGAGCTGCTCGATGACGCGCGCGAGGCCATTCGTGTGGCGCGCGTTGGCGATCGCGTCGTCACGTACCTGCCGCGCACCACGGCGCTCAAGTTTAAGCTCGACGGCGCGCGCGGCTGGACGGCGACGGTCCTCGACATGGAGGACAAGCGCATCGCCAAGCTGCCCGTCCGCGATAACGGTGACGGCACCGTGCGCGTGGCTCAGCATCCCTTTGAGCACGACGCTCTGGTGATCCTGGCCCCCGGGCGCTAACGGCTCTTCTCCAACATTTACAACCCAGTCCCTTTCATTAGGCTGCGACGGAATGGTTCCTGCATGACGGCTTTAAGCTGCCAAGGGGAGCCATTCCGTCGCACTCATTGGGGACGTGCTTAAATGAGTGGTTTAACTTGAGACGGGACTTTTTGACCGCCTGATGGGTCGCGCGCCACAATTCGGGCGCTACAGTAGCTCGCCGTGGCGGGCAATGTAGCGGCGCTTTGCCAGCTGGGTGAGCGCGATGTAGGCGGCGACGATGCCGATGAGCAGCGCGAAAAAGCTCGGCGGCAGCGGCATGAGGCCCAGCGCATCGGCGATGGGGCTTGCCGGCAGCCAGGTGACGAGTGCCAGACCCAGCACGGTGAGGGCGCACAGCGCGGGCGCGGCGTGGTCGCGCGGGCTCGGCAGGCGCGGGGAGCGCAGCATATGGATCACGAGCGTCTGTGACCACATGGACTCGACAAACCATCCGCTCTGGAAGAGCGCCGCAAAGGCCGCCATGCCTGCGACGTTGCCCGCGGCGGCAAGCTCTGCCCAGCTCGCGCCCACGGTTGCGGGGCACACCACAAAGAAGAGGACGACGAAGGTCGCGATGTCAAACAGCGAGCTCACGGGGCCCAGCTCGAGCATAAAGCCCCTAATGGACGTGGCATCCCAGGCGCGCGGGCGGGCAGTCCAGGCGTCGTCGACGGTGTCCCACGGCAGCGCGATGCATACGATCTCGTAGACGAGCGACAGCAGCACCAGCTGCAGGGCGCTCATGGGCAAGAACGGCAGGAACAGGCTCGCGACGGTCACGGACAGCACGTTGCCAAAGTTGGAGCTCACCGTGGTCTTGAGGTACTTGAGCAGGTTGCCGTAGGTGCGACGGCCTTCGATGGCGCCGCGCTCGAGCACGCCCAGATCCTTCTGAAGCAAGATGATATCGGCGGATTCCTTGGCGATGTCGACGGCGGAATCGACCGAGATACCGCAGTCGCTCGCGCGCATGGCGGCGGCGTCGTTAATGCCGTCGCCCATAAAGCCCACGGTGTGACCGAGCAGCTCGCGCATGACGCGCACCAGGCGCGCCTTCTGCAGCGGCGAGAGTTTGGCAAAGAGATGAGTTTTCTCAGCGCGCTCGGCAAGCTCGGCGTCGTCGAGCGCATCGATCTCGGAGCCCAGCAAGACGTTACTCGCGTCGATGCCGATCTGCTCGCAGACGGTGGCGGCCACGCGGTCGTTGTCGCCGGTTAAGACCTTGACCGCCACGCCCTTGGCCTCGAGGGTGGCGACGGCGCCGGCGGCACTTGCCTTGGGCGGATCGAGGAAGGCCAAAAAGCCCATCAGCACCATGTCGCACTCGTCGGCGATGCCAAACTCACCCACGCAGCGCGGATTGGTCTTTTGCGCCACGGCGATCACGCGCAGGCCCTCGGCATTGAGTTCGGCGACTTGCTTGCGAATCTGGGCGAGCTTATTTTCGCTGAGCGGCTGGGCGACACAGTCAACCTCGACAAAGGAGCAGATCTCGAGCATTTCCTCGGCAGCTCCCTTGGTGACCATCTGGGTTTTGCCCTGGGCGTCGGCGACGACTACGCTCAGGCGACGGCGTGAGAAATCGAAGGGCACCTCGTCGACCTTGGTATAGCGGTCGCGCAGGCTCTGGCCCAGCGTGGAGTCGGGCGCGACAGTCGAGGGCGTCACGTCGGCACGGTCGATGACGGCCAGGTCGATAAGGTTTTTGAGGCCGGTCTGGAAGAAGCTGTTCAAAAACGCATGGCGCAGCACGCGTGCGTCCTCGTTGCCGTCGGTGTTGAGATAGCGCTCGAGCACGATGCGGTCTTCGGTGAGGGTGCCGGTCTTGTCACAGCACAGGACATCCATGGCACCGAGGTTTTGGATCGCCGGCAGCTCCTTGACGATAACCTGGCGGCGGGCGAGGTCCTTGGCGCCCTGCGACAGGCTCGTGGTCACGATGACGGGAAGCATCTGCGGCGTGATGCCCACGGCCACGCTCGTGGCGAACAGCAGCGCGTCGATGACGTTGCCCTTGGTGGCGGCGTTGATGGCAAAGACGGCCGGCGCCATAACGAGCATAAGGCGTACGAGCAGCATGGAGACGCTCGAGACGCCGCGGTCAAACGCGCTCTTCTCGCCGCGCCCGTTGAGCATCTTGGCGATGCCGCCCAGGTAGGTGTCCGAGCCGGTGGCAACGACAAGTGCTATAGCGGTGCCGTTTTGCACGGAGGTGCCGGTAAAGACGATGTTTTTGCAGGCAGAGAGCGGCAGCGCGGAGCTGTCGGCACCCTCGACGACGGTGATGGCAGTGGTCTTCTCGACGGCCTCGCTCTCGCCGGTGAGTGCGGACTCAATCACAAACAGATCGCGCGCGGTGATGACGCGGGCATCGGCCGGCACCATATCTCCGGCAGAGAGACGGATCACATCACCGGGGACGAGCTCGTCGAAGGGGATCTCGACGCGCTCACCGTCGCGCAGAGCGGTGCAAGTGTTGGAGACCAGGTCCTTGAGGGCCTCGGCCGCATTGCCGCTGCGGGCTTCTTGGATAAACTTCATACCGCCCGATACCAGCAGCATGATGCCGATGACGATGACCGTGGAGGGGTCGCGCTGCGGTTCGGGCGCGGCGAGCACGTCGATGTAGAGCGAGACCAGCGCGAGCGCGGCGAGGATGCCGGCGAAGGGGTCGATGAACGCGTCGGCGATACGGCGGGCGAGCGTCTTGGTCGGTGCCTCGATGGTGTTGGGGCCGGAGGCGTCCAGGCGCTCGGTTGCCTGTTCGGCGGTGAGGCCGTTTGCCGTGGCGTCAAGCAGTACGAGAGTGTCCTCGGCGCTATGGGTGGCGGCGAATATGGTGTTCTTGGACAGGCCGGTGTGAGCGGCAGGGCGCGCCGTGCGGCGGCGCTTGGAGATAGCTTCGAGTACCGTGGCGGTTTTGAGCATCAGCATAGGGTCCTCCTTGTTAAAGGGAGTTAGCGTACGTGTCGTATTTGCTTTAAAAACCTAGATGTCGCCCACGTCATACTCACGAACCGCCACAAAGGGGACAGGCACCTTTGTGGCGGTTTTGACGATCGACTATTGGCGCTTATGCGTGCGCGGAATCCTCGCGGCGTGCCGAGGGCGACATGCAGGTTTTTCGACTATGACTGCCTTCCATGGCACACCTCCTTAAGGCCGGGCGCGGCGCGCTTTGGGTATCTCGTACCCGTTTTAATCCGCCCGTATTTTTGATGAGGGGGTTTGTCGTGTCAACCCCTTTGTTTGGAAAACCATTGCCCCTGACAAAGCCTTTACAGAATGCCGAGGCCCCAAAGCGCGCCCGCAACGCGCCTTGCCTGCGCTAAACTGGAAGGCACGTACGCGATTACGAGAGGAGCCCGCATGGAGGCTTACAAGCAAGAGTTCATCAAGTTCATGGTCGAGTCCGACGTTCTTAAGTTCGGCAGCTTTACGCTCAAGAGCGGCCGTCAGTCCCCGTTCTTTATGAACGCCGGCGCCTACGTGACGGGCTATCAGCTCAAGAAGCTGGGCGAGTATTACGCCCAGGCCATCCACGATAACTTTGGCGACGACTTTGATGTGCTGTTTGGGCCGGCCTACAAGGGTATTCCGCTGGCCGTCGTGACCGCGATTGCCTACCACGAGCTGTACGGCAAGGAGGTCAAGTACTGCTGCGACCGCAAGGAGGCCAAGGACCACGGCGCCGATAAGGGCAACCTGCTGGGCTATGAGCCCCAGGACGGCGACCGCGTGGTCATGGTCGAGGACGTCACCACCAGCGGTAAGTCCATCGACGAGACCTATCCCAAGGTCAAGGCTGCTGCCGATGTCGAGATCAAGGGCCTGATCGTGTCCCTCAACCGCATGGAGGTCGGCAAGGGTGGCGTGACCACCGCGCAGAAGGAGATCGAGGCCAAGTACGGTTTCCCCGTCGCGAGCATCGTCTCCATGGCCGAGGTCGTCGAGACTCTCTACAACCACGAGGTCGACGGCAAGGTCGTCATCGATGACGAACTCAAGACCGCCATCGATGCCTACTACGAGCAGTACGGAGCCCGTTAGTTACGCGGTTTTGCCAAACCGCGTAACCAGTTGACGCTGCGCGCCGCCCAGGGCGACAATTTGTCATTCAAAAGGCGAGGCATGACCAGAAGGTCAATGCCTCGCCTTTTTCATGCCAACTTGTTCGCCCTGGACGTCGCTCGCTGTCCGTCCTCTACTTGCGGCGTTGTCTTGCTCCGGATGCGGTGGTCATTGGGGACGCTCTTAAATGACTGCTCGAGATGAGCGTCCAAAAAACCGCGCTCGTTCGATTGGCGCATGTCTACGCAGCGTAGGTTGTCGAGCCTGGCCTTCAAATGGATACTGACTGTCGAACCGGTTCACTCCATTTCTTCAATTTGATTGGACAGCCCATGAACCAGACACGGCAAACCAATGCCTCCCATACTTTTTTGGCAGCGCATGCCATCAAGCAGCTGCGCGAAGAGCGCGGCCTCACCCAGCGCGCCCTGGCGGAAAGCCTTGGCGTGACCGATAAAGCCGTCAGCAAGTGGGAATCCGGCCGCGGCCTTCCCGACATTTCCCTCGTTGAGCCTTTGGCCCAGAGACTCGGCATAAGCGTGGCTGAGCTTTTGGCTGGTGACATTCGAGCCAACGCCAACCGTGCAGGCAATATGCTCAAAGGCGTCTTTTACGTTTGCCCTATCTGCGGAAACGTTGTGCACGCGCTCGGAGAAGGCAGCTTTAGCTGCTGTGGCTCCACGATGTTTCCCCAGGAGGCCGAAGAGCCGGACGCGGACCACGCCTTTTCCATCGAGCGCATCGAGGACGATTGGTACGTCACGCTCGATCATCCCATGACCAAGGATCACTACATTAGCTTTGTGGCATATGCGACTATGGACGGCATCTGCTTTAAGAAGCTCTATCCAGAGCAATCGGTGCAGCCGCGCTTCCATATTACCGGGCGCGGCAGGATATATCTTTACTGCAACCAACACGGACTCTTTACGTCGCTGACGCCTCGCAAATAACGGCTGTCTATCCGCCCTCCTCATGCGTTCCCAGGGGACCCAAAATGAGCGTGGATAATCTCCCGGTTTTGGTCTGCGTGCGGGCTCAAAGTGGGAGATTATCCACGCTCGTTATCTGAGTGTCCAAAAATCCACGCTCGTCGCTACTTGAGTCCGGGCAGGCGGGTGTAGGGGAACGAACGCTCTAGGAACTCGGAGCAGCGGGCGTAATCTTTGGCAAAGTAGCTGCTATAGAGCGAATCGAGTACGTATTGCACGGCGATATGGCTTGCGAACTGCGTGATGCGGTGCGTCATGCTCTCGTGGTCGCTTACCGTGAGATAGGCGGCAAAGCCGGGGTGAATGCGGGCACAGTACGGCGTGCCGATGACGATGACCGGGACATGTCGACTGCTAAGGATCGGCAAGATTTCCTTGAGGTTGGGGGCAAGGCCGCTGTAGGAGATGATGATTGCCACATGGTCGGGACCCGAGGCGAGCGCCGTGCGCACCTGCGCCTCGACGCTGTCGTGGCACGTCGCGCTTTTGCCGGCGGAAAGCAGGCGATCGCGGAACATTCCCGCTGGATACAGGTTATGCGAGCCCGTGTAGATGTCCACGGTGCCGGCGCGCATGATGAGCTTGGCGGCGTGGTCGAGCTGTGCGGGGTCGAGCAGCTCCTGCGTTTCGGCCAAGGTGGTCTGGTAGAGCCCCTCCATGCGCTCCATCACCTGCGCAGGGGTGGAGGTGGCATCGAAGGGAAAGTTGATGTCCACGTCGCGCCGGTTGCCCGCCTCGGTCGCCTGGCGGATGAGCTCGACCTTGAGATCTTTGAAGCCCTCGAGGCCGAGCTTTTTGCAAAAGCGGTGCACGCTCGCGACCGAAACGTTGGCGCACGCGGCAAATTCCTTAATCGAAAGCCCGCGGATGTCCTCGCCGATGGCAAGGGCTGCAATGCCGAGCTGTTGCTCGGTGGGGGTGAGGCTTTTGCCCTGCGTGATCTTTCGCCTGATATCCATATGGCTCCTATGCGTTTGCGTCGCGATAAACCAATCATAGCGATAAATAAAACGTTCGGCTTGGCTGGGAGTTTTGGTCCGCCGGTCTATGAACGACGGACCGCTCGACGCTGTGCGGGCTCAACATAGGGGCGCTGTCCTTGTTGGGCCGTTTGCGCCCGGGGCGTTACCCGAGCACGCGTACGGGCCCCAAGAGACCGCTGGGCTCGGAGGGCTCGGTCATGCCGAACACGTCGGGGACGGCGTGGTCGAGGGTGTTGATGATGTCAATCGTGAGCGCGTGCTCACCGGCTAAAAGTGCGGCGGCCTCAAAGCGGTAAGGCGGACAGATGCGGGTGCCGAGGGATTTGCCGTCGAGGGTGACGGTTGCGGTCTCAAAGACCTCCCCAAGGTCGATGACAGCGCGGCTGGCCGCTTCGCCCAGGACAAAGGAGGCCTGGTAGCGGAACGTGCCGGCCTTGCCGGGGAACTCGGCCGAGGAAAGGTCGTGCAGGTCTGCAAGCTCAACAGACTCGCCAAAGGCATCGGTACCAGGGGCAGAGAAGGCAACCGCCCAGGGCCCGTCGACGCATGTGGCTTCGTCTCCAGCAGTTGCCGCGCCGGCGGAACCTGTAGCCCCAAGGACCACGATGCAGCTCTCGTAGGGAGCCAGCTCGAGCGTGCCGTCAAAGGCGGCGGGATCGGTGCCGTTGAGCAGGTCGAGGCGCGCGCCTGCAACGGGTATGCCGTCGGCAAGCGCAATCTGAGTGGAGATACCCTGCTTGGGATGCTCGTTGACGAGCATCAGATAGGTCTCGCCCGCCCGCTCGTAGCGCAGTGCGCGCAGCCAGGGCTGGGGCTCGGCGCAAACCACGGTCTGCATGCCGGTGTTGGCAAGTGTGTCTGCGAGCTCGGTGGTCGCCAGGAGCTTGATGCCGGCGACCGCGGCTGCATCCAGGGAGGCAAAGCCCTCGCGACCTGCAGTGTCACCGTCGTAGCGCTTGTTCGGCAACTCATCCAGCGCGTACACGGCAACACCTGCGGCTGCGGCACGCGCGGCAAAGTCGAGCACGGCTTCGCCGACAAACTCGGCTCCGGGCATCACCAGGCAGCGGTATGCCTGGCCGTTCACGCTAAAGCCGCTACCGTCTGCGGCAATTTCAACGGCATAGCGCCCTGCGTCCTCAAATGCCTCTGACGGCACGATGTCAAAGTCGACCTGCGCGCGCATAAGCTCGGAGGCGGCATGCTGCATAAAGTTCGCCTCGCCTGCCCACTCGGCGTCCGCATGGTAGAGAAGCGCCACCGGGGTCGTTGCGCGCCCGCCGCTCAGCAGGCTCGCCGTACGGTTCATGTAGCTCATAAGCTGCCCAAAGTGTGCAAACTGGGGGTTTTGGCCATGCGCATAGAAATGCGGCGGGCAGTCCCAGTCGGGGAAGGCGGCCATGCTAAAGGCATGCGGCACAAACCAATTGACGCCGCGCACCAAAAAATGATCGGCGATCCACTTCATCTCGCGTAGGCCTTCGTGCCATCCAAATGCGCCAAAGACCTCGGCCATGCAGCGCCCCTGCTTTTTGGGGTCGAGGTGTGCTGCCGAGGAGCCCAGCTTGGGCAGCACGTAGTTATAGAACTCGAGGTCCCACACGCCGCGTCCGTAGCTGTGAAGGCCGCGGTCCATGCCGGGTACCAGCTGGTTGATCACGATGTCGACGCCCGCCATGTCCTGACCGCCCACGGCGCGGAAGTAGTGCCCGGCGCCCACGCCCAGGCGCGCGTGGCAGTCCTTGTCCTCGATAACGTGGCCGATGTACTGCACGCCGCGCGCGCGGCACCAGTCTCCGAGCTGGTCGCAGAAGCACTCCTTATAGAGGGTGCTCGCGATGTCCATATAGACGTGGCGTACGTGCGCGCCGGCCGGCTCGCGGTCCCACAGGTGCGGGAGCTCGGCCAGGTAGCGCTCGCCCAGTGCCGCGCGCAGGCGACGCTCAAGCTCGGCCGACCAGGGTAGGGGCGCGGTGGCCTTGCCGATGAGCGTGTCCGAGATGCCATCGGGGCCCGTGGTGCCCTTCTCGTTGGCAAATCCGGGCTCATCGGAGAAAAAGCCCAAGATGGTCTTGCTAAACTCATCGCCCAGATGCTCAAAATGCGGCTCGTAGACAGCATCGATGAGCTGCGCCACCGAGGCGCGGTCGACCATATTGATGTAGTCCTCGTTGTAGGAGGTCTTGCCGCTCGTGAACATCACGCATGCCTGCGTGAGGCCCGCAGGTGCATCGAAGACCAGGCGGCTGGGGTTGCCGTCTGCATCGTCGATTACTCGGTAAGCGACGTCGACGGGGCTGCCGTCCTGCATAAATGTCACGCCGTAGAAGCGCTCCGTTTTGTCGAGCATGTTGGCGAGCGCGATGCTCGCGGCGGACGTGGGGCCCACGATGTCGAACGTGCGGTGCGTGAGCACGATCTTGCGGAGCTTGGGCACGGCCTCCTTGACGGCCCCGTTGGCAAAGCCCGTGGGGAAGTGCGCGTCGTCCAAGATCCAGAGCTTAAGGCCCAGCTGCCTGCACTCGTCAATGACAAAGCGCAAGTCGCGCCACCAGCCCTCGCCGCAAAAATCGGGGTGTGGGCGGCTTTCGAGACAGACCTCGTGGATGTCGGCGCCGGCGATCTTCTCCAGATACTCGGCAATGGTCTTATGGCTCTCGCCCTTCATCCACAAAAACGGAAGCACGTGGTTGTCGTATGTGCCCTCGAGCACCTGCTGATAGTACGCGGTCATGGATCCTCCTTGGCTCGATCGATCTGCTGCATAGCACAGATTATGGACACGTCGGCGCGTTCTGCTAATATCTGAATCACGACGAACTATGACCAAATCAACGATTGGCAAGCCATGGAGATCGACGAGCTCGAGCGTAGGCTCAACGAACTGAGCGCCAGTGAGATCGCTTATAAAGACGGCATGGCATTTGATTGGTCGATTATGACCGAGCATGTCGAAATCGACGGATGCCCAGTGCGCAAGATTGGCCAGCCAGGGTTTGCCTATGCCCAGCCCGGCATGCCGCGTGGCCTGACGATAAGGAAAAACTCGCGCTTTAATGCAGTTCCCGAGCACGTGCATGATTACGTGGAGCTGAGCTATGTGTATCGCGGACGCTGCCCGCAGACGGTGGCGGGGGAGAGGCTCGAGCTGGGCCGCAACGAGGTGCTTTTGCTCGACGCCCTCTGCCCGCATGCCGTGGCGGCGCTTGGTGAGGACGACATCATGCTGAGCATGACCGTTTCACGCTCTTTTTTGCGCCGGAGTCTCGAGTCGAGCCTCTCGCGCGAGAGCGCGGTCTCGCGGTTTTTGTTCAACGCGCTCAACAGCGAGACGGACCATCGGGGCCATGTCCGTTTTCATTGCGGCGAGAGCCGTCGGATTCGGCGCTACATGCAGGAGATGCTCTGCGAGCTGTACGACCCGAGCCCCAACGGTCCCGAGATCGTCTTGCGTCTGTTTCAGCTGTTTTTGGCCGAGCTCATGGATTGCTACGAGCGCGAGCTGGTGCGCGGCGCGGCGGACGGCACGGCGGGGCCCACTGCCCTGGTGACGGGAATGCTTGGCTATATCGATTGTGAATTCGCTGCATGCTCCCTCGAGGGGATGGCGGCGGAGTTTGGCTTGAGCCCTAATTATGCGACGGCGCTTCTCAAGCGCCATGTGGGCAAGACCTTTAGGCAGCTTGTGCAGGAGCGACGCCTGGTACGTGCGGCCGAGCTTCTGCGCGGCGGCGCCACGGCCGGGGCGGCTGCGCATGCGGTGGGCTATGAAAACATGAGCTTCTTCTACCGTAAGTTTCACGACAAGTATGGCTGCACCCCCGCGGCATACCGCCGGTAAGCGCGGGGCGGATCGTCTTCGCTCCTTCGGTGTCAAAAAGTTTCAGCTGCAGCGCTGTTGCAGCGCGCGTCTGCGAAAAGAAGTGTCCAAATCGGCGCCTTCGCCCTGGCCTGGAGCGACTCGGCGGCATACTCGTTTCATCAGCAACACGCATGAGCGAGGAGGCACTTATGGGATTCCCCGAGGGTTTCTATTGGGGTGGCGCTACCGCCGCCAATCAGTTTGAGGGCGCTTGGAACGTTGACGGCCGCGGTCCGTCGGTCGACGACCACTTCTTGGGTGGCAGCTACAAGGAGCCGCGCCAGATTACGATCGACATCGACCCTAACCGCTTCTACCCCAACCATGACGGTATCGACTTTTACCATCACTACGAGGAGGACATCGCGCTGTTCGCCGAGATGGGCTTTACCATGTTCCGCATGTCCATCTCTTGGAGCCGCATCTTCCCCAACGGTGACGACGCCGAGCCCAATGAGGCAGGTCTCGCCTTCTACGACCGCGTCTTCGACTGCCTGCGCGCTCACAATATCGAGCCGCTCGTGACCCTGTCGCACTACGAGATGCCCTATCACCTGGTCGAGAAATACAATGGCTGGGCGAGCCGCGAGCTCATCGGCTTCTTTGAGAAGTACTGCCAGACCGTCTTCGACCGCTATCAGGACAAGGTCAAGTTCTGGCTCACCTTCAACGAGATCAACTGCGGCACCCAGGACATGGGTAACCTCTTTGGGACCAGCATGATCCAGGGCTTTGAGGGCCCGGCTTCGGCGGTCCACACCACGCCGCAGGCCCGTATGCAGGCCCTGCATCACCAGTTTGTCGCCAGCGGCCGCGTCGTGCGCTATGCCCACGAGCACTATCCGCAGTTTAAGATGGGCAACATGGACTGCTTCATCCTCTCCTATGCCGCCACGTGCGATCCGGCCGACGTGTTCGCCACGCAGCAGGAGATGAATGCCATGAACTGGTACTGCTCCGACGTGCAGGTGCGCGGCAAGTATCCGTTCTATGCCAAGCGCTTCTGGGCCGAAAACGATGTCGAGCTCGTGATGGAGGACGGCGACCTGCAGGATATCGCCGACGGCAAGGTCGATTTCTACACCTTTAGCTACTACATGTCCGGCACCGTGGGCACCCACAAGGATCACGAGATGACCGAGGGCAACATGACCTTTGGCGGCAAGAACCCCTATCTGGAGTCCACCGATTGGGGCTGGCAGATCGATCCGCTGGGCCTGCGCATCGCCCTCAACGAGATTTACGCCCGCTACGAGATTCCGCTGATGGTGGTCGAGAACGGCATGGGCGCCTACGACGAGGTCGAGGAGGACGGCTCCATCCACGACCCGTATCGTATCGCCTACTTGCAGAGCCACGTCAAGGCCATGGGCGAGGCCATTGCCGACGGCGTCGACCTGATCGCCTACACCTGGTGGGGCCCCATCGACCTGGTTTCCGCCGGCACGGGCGAGATGCGCAAGCGCTACGGCTTTATCCACGTCGATAAGTACGACGACGGCACCGGTACCTACGAGCGACGCCGCAAAGACAGCTTCTACGCCTACCAGAAGATCATCCAGAGCAACGGCGCGGAAGGCCTGGAGTAAGGGGTTCCTACTATGTCCTCCCGCAAAATCTTGTTCCTTGATGTCGATGGCACGATCACCGACTATGAGGGCAATATCCCCGCGTCTTGCGTGGCGGCCATCCAGACCGCCCGCGCTAACGGGCATCTGGCCTATATGTGCACGGGTCGCAGCAAAGCCGAGGTGCCGCCCGAGCTCGAGGCTATCGGTTTCGACGGCATGCTCGGCGGCAACGGCTCCTATGTGGAGAGCGACGGCGAGGTGGTGATGCACCAGCTCATTACGGCTGACCAGTGCCGCCATATCGTAGACTGGCTGCACGGCCGTGGCCTCGAGTTTTATCTCGAGAGCAACAACGGCCTGTTTGCAAGTGAGAACTTCCGCGAGGCTGCGCGTCCGGTGCTTAGGACCTATGCCGGTCGCAAGGGCGTGGAGGGCGCCGACGAGCTCGAGACCGACGACGTCATGCACGGGATGGTCTACGGCGCGCCGCTCTACCGCGATGACCTCAATAAGGTGAGCTTTATCCTGTCGAGCTATCAGGACCATCTGGATAGCATCGAGGAGTTCCCCGATCTTGAGTGTCACACCTGGGGCGGTGCGGGCGAGACGGCGCTCTTTGGTGACATGGGTGTGCGCGGCATTACCAAGGCGCACGCCGTCAACACGCTGCTCGAGCACCTGGGCGCCGACCGTGCCGATACCGTGGCCTTCGGCGATGCCAAGATCGATATCCCCATGTTCGAAGCGTGCGCGACGAGTGTGGCCATGGGGTCGGGTGGCGTCGAGTGCAAGGCCGCGGCCGATTACGTGACCACCGACGTCGATGATGACGGCATCTGGAACGCTTTTGTGCATCTGGGGCTTATCGAGGATTAATCGACAATATGAGTGCCACCGGGAAAAAGCGTTGGGATGGGCTCGCGATTCGAGCCCCCACCTTAGCATTTGAACCATTTGGCACTATAATCACCATAGGCATGCGCATAACGTTGCGCTTAATCAAGAGGAGAAAACGTATGGGTCTGTTTGACATGTTCAAGAAGAAGGCTGAGCCCGCGGCTGCCGCTGCTCCGTCCTCCATCTCTGCTTCTGCCGGCGCCGACGTGCTGTGCTCGCCCGTCAAGGGCAAGGTCATCAAGATGGCCGACGTGCCCGATCCCGTCTTTGGCGGCGAGGTTCTGGGCAAGGGCTGCGCCGTGTGGCCCGAGGACGATCTGGTCTACGCTCCCTGCGACGGCAAGGTGACCGTCACCATGGGCCACGCCGTGGGTCTGCAGTCCGATAGCGGCATCGAGGTTCTGGTGCATGTTGGCGTCGATACCGTCAACATGAACGGCGATGGCTTCGAGGGCTTCGTCAAGGCCGACGACGTCGTAAAGGCTGGCCAGCCCATGCTCAAGATCGACCGCGCCAAGATCGCCGCTGCCGGCTACAAGGACTGCGTCGTCGTTGCTGTGTCCAACACCGCCGAGTTTGCCGATGTCGAGCTCGCCGTCGAGGCCGACTCCGCTGTCGCCGCCGGTGACGCCATCGTTAAGGTCGTCCGCAAGTAGTCTGCGTCATCCAGAAGATGCACAAGGGCGGTCGGGTTATCCGGCCGCCCTTTTTTAATAGGCCGAGCAGGCGCATTTTATTGCAGTGGGGCTGTTGCGCGGGCCATTCGTTTGTCAAATTGAGTCGCCTGCGCGGTTGTGGCCTCGATTCGTTTTGAATCTAGTTGCTGACCTCTCCATACAATCGAGGTTTTTTATTGGATAGAAACGCTTGCCATGCAAATTCTACCGTTCGTATTTGTTGCTCAACAACTTGCTAATGCCTCTCTGTAATCTAGGTATGAAATTAGCATACGCGTAAGGGGAGGAATTGATGAAAGGCATCTCGAGAAGAGGCTTTCTAGCCGGAATTGCAACGTTGGGCCTTGCTGGATGTTCGGGCAAACCTGATAAGACAGACGGCTCTACGCTAAAACTGAAAAAGGGCACGCTTAAGAATGAAAGTAGTCCAAAGAGTTCCGATATTGTAGTAACCATGGACCCTATTTACAACTATCAGGTTGGTCAAAGCGGTTGTGACTATATTACAAAAATCAAAAACACTAGTGATCAAGTTGTTGTCGACTGGGGAGTTGATGGCATCGCAAAGAAGGCGGACGGCACACTATGTGGCACCGTGAGTAGTAATATATCTAGCTGCTGTGCTCTTCTTCCGGGGCAAGAAATATGGTACTTCGGTGCAATTGGTGGCATAGATGAGCTACCGGCGTCACTTGAGCTTACGTTTAGGGTTAATTCCTTTAAGAAAGTCACCGAAAAAGACACCTATGAGTTCACAGTGTTAAATGAACGATTAGAACAAATCGGTACTAATATGTACCGTTTTGATGTCGAAATTCAAAATGATTCGCCGTATGACTATGGTTCGGGCACGACGCTCATGGGCGTATTGAAAGATGATATGGGGAACGTCGTGAACGGATTTGCGGGTGGCTCTGATGTTCTTGAAGCGGGCTGCCATACGATAATTTCTGCCACTAGCGGTCTCGATTTGACTGGATCCCCCTATGCATCGTACGAGTACAGCATTTTGAAGAACGTTCTTGAACCGTGCTAAGCAGATGAAAATCAACAGCGTTTCTTAGTTTGCAGCATCCAGTTACCGTTCTCCCCGCAACTCCATCACAACGGAAAGAATCTCGTATGTTTCAGGACTGACGTGAACAATCGCGTATCGAATATCGCAGCATTTGAGCGCTTTTACATTATCCTAGTCAATTGGAATATCATCGCTATTTTGAACCTGTCCCAAGCCTGGGGGTTAAGGGGACGCTGGTTCGAATCCAGTCGTCCCGATCAAAAGCCCGTTTTTTGCGACTCAGGGGTTTGGGTCGAGCCGTTAATATGGACTTACTGTCACAACGTGCGTTGCGCAAGGAACGCAGCGCCGCTTGTTTGGAGGAATGTCATGAAAAAGAAGCCGCTGCTTGCGCTCATGTTGGCTGTAGTGGTTGCATGCTTGATCTCTCTTTACGGTTGCGGTGGTCCCACAGTCGAGCAACTTATTAACGAAGATCTGACCAATCAGCTTGATGAGATTAAAAATAACGACGAATCATTTCTGGATGGCTTGGATAAGGTTGCAGGGAAAGAGTTTAAAAGGGTCGACATCAATACCGAGGAATACGCCAAGAGCTATCTCGAGGGTTTCGACTATAAAATCGGCGACATTGTGGTCGATGAAGATGAAGGTACCGCTACTGCTGAAGTGACCATCACCTGTAAGTCGATGGCTCAAATTCAAGGGGATTTTGCCACCAAATACCAAGAGAAGGTTGCTGCTCTTGATGGGTCGCCTTCCGAAGATGAGTTGTACAAGCTGGCTGGACAGGTAATGCTCGATGTGACCAAGTCCGCCAAGCCTAGGGACACCAAGGTTACCTTTAAGTATTCTGCTAACGATGACAACGAATGGTCGGGGGACGACTCTAATATCTCCGAGATGATGAGCGCGATGCAAGGATAGCGCCTTATATGTAGGTTGCCATGCGACAAACAGTTCGTTATGCAATAAAGGGAGGATCGTTGGGGCGACCCTCCCTTTATAACAATTAAAGCCAAGTGCGCCTGCGATATTAGTAAGCGTTATTCTGCCGACAGTTTGGGACACTCCTTGCGCCAGCGTTGCATCGAGTGCTCGGGAAAATGGGGCCCGGTTTTTGGCCGAATAATGGGTCGCGGTTTCCGGATGGGGTGGGTTGTGGAAAGTGCGACCCGGAATATTGCTCTGAAACGGGATGCCGTTTCCCCGACAAGGCTCAACCGGAAAGCGCATCCCATTCTGAGGCGGCAAAACGGGATGCGCTTTCCGCGCGACAGAATCTATGCAGCCGTGTTGAGCGACAGCCCCGCTACTCGCCCAGAATCAGCGACGCGAGCTCTTCCTGGGTGTCCACCACGTAGTCGGCGCCGGCAGCTTCCAGCTCTGCGCGGCCGCGGAAGCCCCAGCTGACGCCCGCACTCTTAAGGCCAGCGTTGTGGCCGGTCAAAATATCGACATTGGAATCGCCCACATAGAGCGTGGTCGCCGGATCGGCGCCCAGCTCTTGCATCACATGCAGCGTGACGGGCGCTTCGGGCTTGGGCGGAAACGCATCGACACGGCCCTGTACCAGCGCAAAACGCTCGGAACCAAAATACTTCTCGATAAGCGGAGCCGCCGAGACGTGGTCCTTGTTGGTGAGCACAGCAAGCTGCACACCCGCGGCGCGCAGGCGGTCGAGCATCTCGATCGTACCGGCATAGGGGGCGGTGTGGTCCTCCTTGTGCTCGCCGTAATAAGCCCTAAACTCGGCAAGCGTCTGCTCAAAGGCGCGACCGTCGCCCGCATACTCGGCAGGCATAAAGCGTTCGACCAGCTTGAGCATGCCGTTTCCCACCTTGTAGCGGTACTCGTCTACGGCAAACGTGGGCCAGCCGTGCATCTCGCAGGTATGGTTGCCGGCGGCCGCCAGGTCCTCGAGCGTGTTGAGGATGGTGCCGTCAAGGTCAAAGATCACGGTGGAAAAAGCTGCTGCCATGAAAGCTCCCGTCATTGGGTTTAAAACGCACCTCATAATACTGGGCTTACGCGTCTGGCGTGGCTGGAATCTGAACATCTCCAGGGATATCAAGCCACATCGCGCCAGCCGTGCAATTCCGCCCTAGTAAATTCTCGGCAGCTGCTCTCCCACGAGCATGTCGAGGATGCGGGTCGAGCCTTTATCCGATATCGTGCGTAAACGCAGCCAGAAACTCTTCGAAGGTGTCGGTCTGCATGAGCCTCATCGTGGTCTCTACCGAGGAGAACACTTCGATAATCAGGTCGAGCACATCTCTAAAGAGCCCCATGTCTTCCTGCGCGGTACCTATAAGCAGCACAAATCGCACGTCGTGGCGTCCCCAAGGAATCGGGGCGTCATTGTGGACCACGGCAATAAACGAGCGCTTGGGATACACCGAGATCGCATGGGGTATGGCAAGGCAGTCAGTAAACGCTGTCGATGAGACGTTCTCGCGCAGATGCACGTTGGCGATAAATTCGGGCGTTACGAGCTCCTGAGCAGCCAAAAGCTCTCCCATTCGGTCGATGCAGCTTGTGGCGTCAACCGCGTCTATGTTGCGTATAAATAGCTCCGGCCGCAGCAGGTGCCCCAAAAGGCCCTGAGCGTAGAGGCGCCGTCGCCGCTCTTGGATGGCACAAAGCCGGTCGCGGATCTTTCGCACGTTCTGTTTAGTGAGGATGGGCCCGATCAAGATCTTGGTGCTACCGCCACAAACCGGCACGTCGACCGTAGTGACCACCACATCGCTCTCGGGAGGATCGGCCAGGTAGCTATCACAGCTTCTCACGGCAACAACGCTGATGTCGTCTCCAAACTCGGCCTTAAGGTCGTCGACAAGCCTGCGCGCAAAGTCGTGATACTCCTCGATGATGACCGTGCAGGTGATGGCGCCGTCGGGTGCGGAGAACTTCTCAAAATAGGCGCCGATATGAAAGGCGATAAACGCGATTTCGTTTTCGCCCACCTCAATATCCATGGCGGTGGAGAAGCGGTGGGCGATATAGACCGCCATGTCGTAGACCGGTGCGTACTCGCTTTTGATCTGCGCAGCGAGCGGGTTGGGGTAGCTTACGTGGTAGACGGCTCGTTGGTAGGCGTTAAACATATGCAGGACGAGCTGCAGGCGCATGGGCTCGTCGATAAAGCGCGGTAGGTTGTAGCGCTTGCCGCACTCGTCGAGAATCCCCAGAACCATGTCTACAAAATCGCGGTCAATGATGCTTGAGAGCTTCTCGCGGTTGAGCTCGTCAAAATCGCAACGTTCGACGGAAAGCGCCAAAAGCAGCAGGATTTGCTGAAAATCGGCGCGTGGGATGGCGCAACCAAACTCCTTCTCAAAGTAGGCGGCGATGCGCTGGGCGCAGCGTACGATCTGCTCGCGCTGCCCGAGTTGTGCCACTAGGCCGTCTGCATCGATGGGGCCGTCCACCTCGCTGAGCTCGTTGTTCGAGGTGAGCCTGATGATGATCACTAACAGGTGCACGAGCAGGTTGGAGAGCGCGTAGTCGTTGATAAATAAATCCGAGCGCTGGCAGATCGCGACCAAGCTCGAGAGGGTTGCCTGCACGTCAAAGTCGGGAAACATGTTTTCGAGCGTTTTGGTTGAGGTGAAATAGCCATAGGAGTTGTGGGTTGCTATGTGGCCGAGAAGCTTGCGCTTGTCGGCCTCTCGCCCCGTGAGTGTCATGCGGTAGTCGTGTGTCTCGACATTGAGGCCGAACTGCCGCACGAGTGCGCGCACCTGCGGCATCACGGAGCTCTGAAACGTGCTCTCGCTGATAAAGAGCTCATCGGCGATATCAAAGACGGAGAGTCCATCGCATGCGTTGACAAGGCGGGAGATAGTAAAGTCGCGCCTGGAGTCCGCGTTCGCGGGGAGGGTATTGACACCTTCGCAAGGACTAGCGGAAGCGCTGGCGGCAGCCGGCGCCGCCGTGGCAAGGCGATAGCCCTCTTTAGACGATTCGATATGTCGCGTACCGGTCTCGTTGACCTCTGCAACATAGTTGCGGATGCTTCGCTCACTCGCGCCCAAAAGGCCGGCAAGCATCGAGGAAGACACCCATGAGCTGCTGTTTTCGAGCACGTCGATCATGCGGTTGATGCGGTTCTGCTTGGCGCTCGCCATGGCTTTCCTCCAAGAGATGAACGGCAGACAGGGTGTACCGCCCCATGGTATCTCAGGTTAAGAAAGGGTGTCTTTTCCAATTTGCCGCCCAAGCGGAAAATCGCCCGGCTTGCCGCGCGGGCGGAAAATCTGCCGCCTTGCCGCCATGCGGCAAAAAGACGGTTGGTTTTTGGGGAGATGTATCCGTATGGTTAGGTTCATCGAGGCGACCGGAGTCGACACGGCGTCTTAAGGCTCGAATGCAAGACGTTCAATTATAGAAAGGAGCAATATCATGGTTGATGAAAATGAAACCATTAGGCTATTGCTCGCATGCGGTATTGGCGCATCGACTGGGTTTATGGCCGCAAATATGCGCAAAATCGCGAAGCAACGTGGTCTTGACGTGACCGTGAGCGCGGTCAGCAAGTCGGAGATTATGGACTATGCCGACAAGATTGATGCTCTGCTATTGGGGCCTCACTTTGCGGCTGAGGTTCCAGCAACGCAGAAACAACTTGAGCCATATGGCGTAAAGGTTATGTCAATCGATCCTGATTATTATGCCGCCCTCGATGGTGAGGGGATTCTCGAGGACGCATACGATCTTCTTGATATTGAGTTTGATGGCGAGTAGGGGGCGAGCCGATGTCGAATGTTATGACTAGGGTGCAAGGCGGAATTGAAAAGCATGTTGTGCCCGTGATTAACAAACTCACAGCAAACTACTGGTTTGGAATAGTCGCAAATGCGGTGCTGTACATCGTTCCCTTTACAATGGTCTCTGCGATTCCAAGCCTCTTCAATGTCGTGCGTAATTTCATTCCTGTACTTCCCGATCTGACTGCGCTTAATACGTATTCCTTCGGTTTGGTTGGAATGTTCATCGCATTTATTATTCCTCATAGCGTTTGCATCAAGGAGGACGATAAGGGCAGGGCTTTGATTGCCGGATTTACCGGAGTCGGTACCTTTATGCTGTGCATGAACCCTCAAGCCGTTGATGAGGGCGTGGCGTTTGAGATGTGGAAGTTCGGCTCGAGCGGAATGTTTGCCGCCATGGTCGTGGGTATCGTTGTTGGAGCAATCTATAAATTCGCAGCCCATCACAGCTTCTTTGGAGAAGATTCGGTTATTCCGGATTTTGTTAAGAATTGGTTTGACAGCATTATTCCGATCTTGCTGAGCCTCGCCATTGCTTATTTGCTTACGTTCCTTGCAAAAATCGATGTATTTACCGTAATCGCGCTTCTTCTTTCACCGGTTACTAACTTTGGGCAATCGCTTCCGGGCGTTGTGTTCATTGCACTTGTGATGGACGTGTTTTATTTCTTCGGCGTGTCTGGTTGGGCCTTTATTTCGGTCACTTTGCCTATCACGCAGGGCGGAATGGCTGAAAACATGGCGGCCGTGGCGGCGGGTGCAACGCCTACCAACATCAATGCCTATGGCCTTTCTCGTTATTACATGATTGGCGGAGAGCTTAATACGTTGCCGCTGGCATTCATGATGCTGTTCTCAAAGTCAAAGAAGAACCGTACGCTTGGCAAAGCGACATTTGTGCCATCGCTTTTCAACATTAATGAGCCTCTAGTATTCTCCACGATCGTAAATAATCCCTATCTGTTTATTCCTGTTATTCTCCAGGCAATCATTCTCCCCGCGAATGCGTATCTTTGGCTCCAGTTCGATTGGGCCAGCCTTCACACTCAGATGTTTGCCATGAACTTCTTGCCTAATGCTGTTTCGGCATATTTCCTTTCAAATGGCGATATTCGAAATGTTGTGCTTGTCGCTGTCAACCTTATTCTCGCTGCAATTATTTGGTATCCCTTCTTTAAGGTCTTTGATAAGCACGCTGCTGAGGAAGAGGAAAAGAGCGAGGCTGAGCTCAAGGCAAAAAGGGAAGCAAAGCGTGCCGCACGTGAAGCCAAGAAGGCTGCAAAACTTGAGGCGAGCGGCAACGTTGGTGGCGATACTGAGAACGCTATGACATCCGAGGGATTCTCGGTAAAGACGGGAGAATGATATGGGCAAGCCAATTGATGTCAATGCGGTGGCCATGGAAGTCATTATAAATGCCGGTGATGGGCGGGTTTGCATCGATCAGGCCATGGATTGTTTGGCGTCCTTGGATTTTGATGGGGCAGAAGAGCGACTTGCCGAGGCAGACTCAAAGGTCTTGGCCGCCCACAAGGCGCAAACGGCCACCATTCAAGCGCAGGCTGCTGGTGAGGAAGTTGAATACTCACTTTTGTTTACGCATGCGCAGGACACTCTGATGACAATCAGCGCCGAGCTGCATATGGCGAAAAAGATGATGCCGGTCGTTCGTGCTCTTGCGGCTCGTGTAGGCGAGTAGGTTGAATCTTCCAATTAGGCGCCATGCGGTGGGAGGTTCGCAAATTCGGGCCTCCCTTTTCTTTAGGAGTAGACAATGAACAATAGCTTTACCAACAGCGCGTTTCCTGATGGCTTTCTTTGGGGCGGTGCGACTGCTGCAAATCAGATTGAGGGTGCGTTTAATGAGGGCGGACGAGGCCTTGCGACATCTGATTTTGCGCCGTTTATTTCACGTGAGGCCAATCGCGGCTACGAGGGTCAGCCTCTTCCGCATAATGCTGTTACGTCCGAGATGCTTGAACAAATGAAGGAGCATCCGGAGGATTACAATCTCCCCAAGCGTCGCGGCATTGATTTCTATCATCGATACAAGGAGCAGCTTGCCGAGATAGCGGAAATGGGCTTCAAAGTTTTCCGTATGTCCATTAGCTGGAGCCGCATTTTCCCGAACGGTGATGATGAGAATCCGAACGAGGAAGGCCTTGCATTTTACGATCGCGTCTTTGACGAGTGCCATAAATATGGCATGGAGCCAATGGTGACGCTTTGCCATTTTGATACGCCCCTGCATCTCGCGAAAGCATACGGTGGTTTTAAAAGCCGTCACACGGTTGACGCTTTCGAACGTTATGCGGCAACTTGCTTTGAGCGTTATAAGGGGAAAGTTAAGTATTGGCTGACGTTCAATGAGATTAACAACGTATTGACAAATCCATTTACATGCAGCGGCGTCATCTTGAACGAAAAGGATTCTGAAACGCCCGAAAATCCGTATCGAGGAAATTGGGAGATGAAATATCAGGTCTCCCACAATCAATTCGTGGCGAGCGCTAAGGCAGTCATTAAGTGCCACGAAATCGATCCGGATGCAAAGATCGGAAACATGCTTTGCCGTCTTGAAAACTACGCAGAGACGCCAAAGCCCGAAGACCAGCTTCAAGTTCTCTTTGAGGACCATTTCAACTGGTTCTACAGTGATGTTCAGGCTAAGGGCGAGTATCCGTATTATATGGATCGATTCTTTAAAGAAAACAATATCCATATTGAGATGGAGCCCGGTGACAAAGAGGTACTTAAGTCAGGAGTTGTTGATTTCGTAACAATTAGCTACTACATGACTTATATCATGCGATACAAGGGCGAACCGGTGCCTAAGCCTTCCGGCTCTCTGGTTACAGCGATTAGGAATCCATATCTAAAGGCCTCGGAATGGGGTTGGCCGATCGATCCTATTGGATTCCGAATTACGCTTAATCATATTTATGATCGCTACCATCTTCCGATTTTTATTTCCGAAAACGGTCTCGGCGCGGTCGACAAGTTGGATGAAAACGGATATGTCGAGGACGACTACCGTATTGATTACTTGAAGCGTCATGTTGAGCAACTTGCCGAAGCGCTAAAGGATGGCGTGGACGTTTTTGGCTATGCATGGTGGGGCCCCATCGATTTGGTCAGCTCCGGAACTTCCGAAGTGAGTAAGCGATATGGATTTGTTTCTGTCGACATTGATGACTTTGGAAATGGAAGTCTGAAGCTTGGCCGAAAGAAATCGTTCTTCTATTACAAGAAGCTCATCGCCAGCAACGGCGCCGACACCGCAACCGATAACATTGTGGTGGAGTAAGGAGCAGAGATGGTTTCCAAGACGACGGTCGTCAAGAACCCGAGCGGTATCCACGCGCGCCCTGCATCGCTGTTTGTGCAGGAGGCGAGCAAGTATGAGAGCTCTATCACCGTTGCCAAGATGGGCGGAGACGCCAAGGATGCTAAGTCCATCCTGATGGTCATGAGCATGGGGATGACCTGCGGTTGTGAGATCGAGATCGTGGCCGACGGCACTGACGAGGTGGCTGCTGTCGATGCTCTCGTAGCGCTTATCGAGAGCGGCTGCGGGGAGTAGACGGGTAAGAACCGCCTCGCGGCCTTCGGAGGCGCCAGGGACGGAGCGAAGCCGCGCCGGCCGGCGCTCGCCCGCTAGCAAATCCTCGGCAGCTGCTCTCCTACGAGCATGTCGAGGATGCGGGTCGATCCCCAGCCGGTGCGTACGCGCACGGCGGGTCGAGTGCTTTCGGCAAGCGGCAGCACGCGACCGATGACGGCGGCGTTCTCGCCGTAGCGGGCGGCGCGCATGGCGGCCAGCGCGGCATCGGCCTGCTCGGCCGGCACTACGGCGACCATCTTGCCCTCGTTTGCCACCTGCAGCACATCGTAGCCGAGCATCTCGCAGGCGGCCTGCACGTCGGGGCGCACGGGCACAGCATCCTCGTCGATCTCCATGGCAACGCCGCTGGCCTGGGCAAACTCGTTGAGCGTGGATGCCAGCCCGCCGCGCGTGGGGTCGCGGAAGCAGCGGGTGTCGGGGGCGGCGGCGAGCACGTCGGCAATCAGATGATTGAGCGGCGCAGCATCGCTTTCGATGTTGCTCGAAAACGCCAGGCCCTCGCGTTGGCTCATGATGGCGGTGCCGTGGTCGCCTAGCGTACCCGATACCAGGATGGCGTCGCCGGGCCGGCAGTTGGCACCGCTGAGCGTCACGCCTGCGGGCACCTCGCCCACGCCGGCGGTATTGATGTAGACGCCGTCGGCACCTCCACGCTCGACCACCTTGGTGTCGCCGGTGATAATCTTCACGCCTGCCTCATGTGCCGTTTCGGCCATGGTCTGCACAATCTGGCGCAGCTTGTCCATGGGATAGCCCTCTTCGAGGATAAAGCCGCATGAGAGGTAGCGCACGTTAGCGCCCGAGGTCGCGACGTCGTTGACGGTTCCGCATACGGCGAGGCGGCCGATATTGCCGCCGGGGAAGAACTGCGGCGTTACCACAAAGCTGTCGGTCGACATGGCGATTCGCCCGCTTGCGGGCAGCGCGGCGACGCCGGCATCGTTGCCCGCAAGCAGCTCGGGCGACCCAAAGGCATCCAAAAAGACCTCATCGATGATGCGTTTCATCATCTGGCCGCCAGAGCCGTGGCCCAACAGGACAGTGCTATCGGTGGCAGTACGGGACATATCGAAAACTCCAATCGTGGGGGGGTCGGCAATAGCTGAGTGTGGCAGAATCGATGTTAAGTAAAAGTCAGCGAGCGCCATTCAGGCGAAGTGAGTTGTCTTGAAAGAGGAGGCTGCTGGGCTTTTGCCCGCAGCCGACGATTGAAAGGCAAGTCGCTCGCCTGAATGGCGCGCAGCGTCGACCGGTCCGCCGTTCGTTAGAACGGCGGAACCTAACAGCCTCGGTAGCGGAAATATGCTGCACAGCTGCCCTCGGAGCTCACCATGCACGGTCCGACGGGATGTTCGGGCGTACATGCGTGGCCGAACAGCGGGCAGTCGCTCGGCGTGATGGCGCCGCGCAGCACGTCGCCGCAGCGGCACCCGCGTGGTTCGACCGTCGGTTCAATGGGTACGTCAAAGCGGGCGCCGGCATCAAAGCGCGCGAATTCGGGCCGGATGGAAAGACCCGAGTTGGCAATCGGTCCCAGTCCGCGCCACGTGGTGTCGCACGGCTCAAATACCTGCTCGACCAGCTGGCGCGCTACGGGGTTGCCGTCAGCGTTGACGCCACGGCGGTAGGCGTTGTCGATCGCCGGCCATTTCTCGACAACCATCTGGACCAGCATGCAGATACCTTGCAGGATATCGACCGGCTCAAACCCGGTGACTACGCCGGGGGTCTCGAACTCATCGACCAAAAACCCAAAGGGTGCCAGGCCCGTGATGGTAGCGACGTGTCCCGGAAGGATAAAGCCGTCGATAGTGGTCTCGGGATCGTTGGCGATGGCGCGCAGCGCCGGCGGCGTGGTCTTGTGAGCACAGTAGACCGAGAAGTTCTGGAGCCCGCGCGCGTCGGACTCCAGGATAGCGGCGGCAATGGTGGGCGTTGTGGTCTCAAAGCCGACGCCCATAAAGATGACCGGGCGTTCGGGATTTTGCTCGGCAATGTCGAGTGCGTCGAGCGGAGAGTAGACGATGCGGATGTCGCGCCCCGCCGCCTTTTGCGCGGCAAGCGAGGTGGACGATCCGGGCACGCGCATCATGTCGCCAAAGGTGGTGATGATGGCGCCGTCCATGTTGGAAAGCGCGATTGCGTGATCGATGTCGCGGTTGGCGGTGACGCAAACGGGGCACCCCGGGCCGCTTAGCAGCTTGAGTCCCGTCGGCATAATAGAGCGAAAGCCATAGCGCCCGATGCTCACGGTATGCGTACCGCAGACTTCCATAAGGTTGATGCTGCGGTTGCCGACAAACTCATGAATACGATCGATGAGCTCACGAGCCAGCTTGGGGTCGCGAAATGCCGAAAAGTCGATACCGGGGCGAACCGGCTGCGCCGCCGCCACTAGTATGCCTCGGCCGGGTTGGTGGTGAGCTGGTCCTCTTCGGCCAGCTCGGTCATGGTATTGACGAGCTCGAGTGTCTCTTGGGCTTCCTGCTCGTCGACAATCTGAATGCCAAAGCCAGCGTGCACGAGAATATAGTCGCCTACCCGTGCCGTCGGCACGAGGCGCAGCGAAACGGGACGCTCGATGCCCATCATGTCGACGGTCGCCTTAAGGTCATCGTCGCGTTTGACCACTTTACCGGGAACGGCAAGGCACATAATGTTCCCCTTTTATACGTTTTGCGCTGGATAGGCGCCTAATTACCCATCAGTTGATGGTAGCGCTCGCGGGAGTCACGAGCAAACGCGTTACACCTGTGAGACGGCGGCGCGCAGGCTGGCAAAACAGCCTATCGCGATGCTGTCTGCGCGAGGCGAACGCGAGCGATGGCGGCCTGACCGTAGGCGATGCAGCCGTCGTTAACGGGCACGGTTTGGGGAATTAAGACCGTAAGGCCTGCGTCTTTAAGCTTGCGGGTGAGGAGCTGAAGCAAAAGTCGGTTCATGAACACGCCGCCCGAGAGCGCGACGGTATCGACGTCTTCGCGCGCGCAGATTTCGCGTGCGATTCGTGCCGAAGAGCGCGCGATGGCGATATGGAAGTCGAGCGCGAGCCTGTTGACGGAAATGCCGGCCTCGATTCCACCCAAAAGTGCCTTAAAAAGCGGTTTTTGGTCTAGAACAAGGGGATTGTTAGAGGTCGTCTGGACAGTTAGTTCAGATTCGTATTCTTTAGAGCGGCTTTGGGTGGAAAAAGTCGTCTGTGAGGATTCCAAATGGGTCGATTTGGAGCCTGTGCCGGGCACGCTCGCCGCAAATAGGGTGTCTGGAGAGCCTTTTTTGGGCAAATCTGAGGCAAAAATGCCAGAGAGAGGGTTATTAGTTAATACGTATCTGAACAAACTGTCCAGCGACGTTGAGACGGATGCGGATACGCCCACCTGATTGCCAGCGAAACAGCTGATTTCGACGTCAAGCGCGCGCCAGGCGGCGGCTTCGAGTTCGATGGCGGGCTCGCCTTCGTAGGTTGCCTGCCCGCAAATGCCCAAAGCTGCAGCGGCGGCGTCAAAGAGACGCCCCATACTGCTCGTGCGTGGGCTGTTGATGTTCCGCTCGATCATCGTGGCCGTGATGCTGCGCGTCTGCTCGTCGAGGCCGTCCAAAAGCCGAGCGGCACCTGGGTGCTCGAGCAGGCCGAGCTCGCTCAGCAGGGCAAAGGCATTGCGCCGGGCGTCGCGCACGGATGCGGCACCGCCTGGCAGCGCCCAAGCGCGTAGGTGCGCGGCGCGTTCAAAATCGGCAAGGCCGGCGACAAGGAACTCGCCGCCCCAAATGGTCCCATCGGTGCCGGCGCCGGTGCCGTCAAAGGCGATGCCAAGGACACGTGCGTCGGTTGTAAGCTTGCCCGCGGCGATGGCCTCGGCCATCACGCTCGCGATATGCGCATGATGATGCTGAACCTCAACAAGCGGCATGTCCTGTTCCTGCGCCTGTTCGCGTGCCCACTGACTCGATAGGTAGCTGGGGTGCAAGTCGCAGGCCAGCGCGGCGGGCGTCAAGTCAAAAAGATCTTCCAGGCGTATGCGTGCGGCGTTCCAGGCATCGAAAGTCGCACCATTTTCGACATCGCCGATATGCTGCGACACAAAACAGGTTGCATGGCCGTCGGCGTCCTCGCGCGTGAGTGCCACTGTGGCTTTTTGCTGCGGCCCGCAGGCGAGCACGCAGGGCGTGGTGCTGTCGAGCGCCGGCAACGACAGCGGCTGCGGCGCATATCCGCGTGCGCGACGCACGGGCATGCCGGTGCCGTCGACCACACGTACCACGGAGTCGTCGTAGCGCGAGAGGATCGCGCGGTCATTACCGAGTAGCGCGTCGGTAATGCCGGCGGCAACGAGGTGTTCCCAGGCAAGGCTGTCATAAGTTTCGATAGGTTCCTCGCTCAGGTTTCCGCTGGTCATGACCAGCGCGTGCATGTCATGCGACGCGGCTGCGGCAAGCAACAGATGCTGAAGCGGGGTGTAGGGGAGCATAACACCGAGCTCGGGTAGATCGTGCGCGACGGATGGCGCGAGCGCGAGGGCGTCGGGGGAATCTCCCTCGCCAACAGCATGCCGGCGCAACAGCACGATGGGGCGAATACTGCTGGCCAGCAAGCCGCGCTCAGCGTCGTTGACATGGCACAGGCGTTCAGTATCGGCAAGGCTGCGCACCATAACGGCAAGCGGCTTGTTGCTGCGGTGCTTGCGGCGGCGCAACTCGGCTACCGCCTGCTCGTTGGAGGCGTCGCATGCCAAGTGAAATCCGCCCAGTCCCTTGATGGCGACGATGCCGCCGCCTGCCAGCAGCTCGACGCAGCGTCCGATGATGGCATCGCTGGCCTCGCGCGTAGAGCCGACGGCTGGTGTTGCGTCGACCGCCGTTGGCACAACACCGCGATCCGCCTCGCGCCACGTAATGTGCGGCCCGCATTCAAAGCAGGCATCGGGCTGCGCATGAAAGCGCCGGTCAAGCGGGTCGCCATACTCTGCGGCGCACTCGGGGCACATGGGAAAGCAATCCATCGACGTGGCCGCTCGGTCATAGGGCAGCGAGCGAATGATGGTAAAGCGCGGTCCGCAATTGGTGCAGTTGATAAAGGGGTAGTGAAAGCGTCGGTCGGCGGGGTCGAACAGTTCGCGCAGACAGTCGTCGCACGTGGCGATGTCGGGCGAGACGAGCGTCGTGTGGGCGGTTTGATCCTGCGACGCCACAATGCGAAAGCCCTGCTCGCTGGCGGCGTCCCAGTCGCCGGGTGCCAGGTCCATAAGCTCGACATGCTCAACGCGGGCCGCGGCAGGCGCGTGCTCCGACAACGCGGCGACAAAGCCGTCGAGTGCCTCGACCGAAGCATGCGCCTCGATGTGCACGCCATCGCCCGCGTTGAGCACCCAGCCGCAAATGCCATGCGCCATAGCCTCGCGATACACAAATGGCCGCATGCCAACACCCTGCACAATGCCCGTTACATGGATATACACATGTCGCATGCGACCCTCTTTCGTTGAAACCTGCCAAAAAGGGACAGGTTTATTTTGGCCGGTAAAATTTCTGAACCTGCCAAAACAAACCTGTCCTTTTTTGGCAGGTGCGCTGCGGGAAATCCCGTTACAGCCCCAGGCTTTGCTTGGTGGCGGCGCAGGTGAGCTCGCCGTGCTTAACGCCGCGCAGGCCCAGCAGGCGGTCGGCTAGTTCGTAGACGCGCTCGCCGCGACCCTTGAGCGCCAGGATCTCCAGGCAGTTGTGGTGGTCCAGATGCACGTGCATGGTCGAGACAATCTCGTCGGTGTAGTCGTGCTGCACCTCGTCCAGACGGCGCGTCAGGTCGCCGGTATGGTGGTCGTAAATCATGGTGAGCGAACCGATGACCTGCTCGTCGGGCGTGCGCATCTGCTCCTTGGCGATCGAGGCGCGAATCAGATCGCGTACGGCCTCGGAGCGGTTGGCCACGTCACCGCGGCGCGCGATCTGCTCGTCAAAGCGGCGCAGCAGGTCGTCGGGCGCGGTGACCGAAAAACGGACCAGCTCGGAGGTGGATCCGCTGCAACGGCACCCTGCGTCGCCGGTCGGTCCGTGAGGGTGCCCGTGCTCGTGTTCGCAGGCGTGCTCGTGCTCGGCCACGCTATACCAGCTTTACGGAGCCAACGGAGTTATGGTCGGCCTCGATGGCCTCCTCGTAGCCCTCGAGCGCATCGTGCGCCTCGTGCAGCGCGGACATGACGGCCTCGAGCTTGGCGCCAATGCGCTCCATGTCAAAGTTCTCGGTCGCATGCAGCAGCTGATGGCTCCACTCGTGGGCGAGCTCGATGGTGTCGTCGACCTGCTTGACGCTCATGGCAAGCTGGCTCATGTTCATTCCGACGTCATGCATGGGAATCTCCTTTTGTGCGGGGCGATATGGTGGTTCAGATTCTACTACGCCTACCTTGGTCGCCGCCGCATAAGAAAACGGGCGCGAGTCCGTCTGACCCGCACCCGTTCACTGGGGGCTGTTTGTGTCTACCATACTATCCGTGGTTGCATGCCTTGCGTTTGGCACTCCGGTGAGCGGTGCGAAACCGCTCATGGACGGCAGACAAGTAACAAGCGTATTACAGATGTTTCTTCAGCAGTGCCTGAAGTCTTGCCTTGGGTAAGGCGCCGACCGAGCGGTCGACCTCCTCGCCGTTCTTAAAGACGATCAGCGTGGGGATGCTCATGACGCCAAACTTCATGGCCAGATCCTGGTTGTCGTCGACGTTGCACTTGGCCACAGCCAGCTTGCCGGCCAGCTCGTCGGCAAGCTCGTCTACGATGGGCGAGAGCGAGCGGCAGGGACCGCACCACGGTGCCCAAAAATCGACCAGCACGGGAAGGCTGCCGTTAACGACGGAATCGAAGTTCTCGGGGGTAATCTGCTTAATGTCAGCCATAGTGACCTCCATAGTGTGACGCGGCTCGGCCGCGTAAAACTCAGTACGACCGTGCTTATACCCAACGGCCCGCAATGCAACCACTCGCAGGCGGCTCTTTTATATAATGGTGGGCACGCAAACGATAGGAGAGCGCATGCCCACGTCACAAAGCCAGAAAAAAGAAGCCATCGCCCAGGCGACCGAGCAGGAGCTCGCATCGCTCGCGGGCCGCGGCGTGCGTATCGCGGGCAACGCATGCTCGCCGATTGTGCTGGTCAAAGGTGATTTGGATGATGCCGAGCGTGCGGGCGGCGAGCTGGCTGCCGGCGCGGATGGCGCTGCGTTGCGCAAGGCGCTCGGCGCCATCGGATATGCCCCCGAGGATTTTTGCGTGCTGGCAAGCGTCGCCGGCGCGGGCGACGGAGCGGTCGCGGCGGGCGAGGCCCTGACGTGCGACCTGTTCCGCGAGGCGCTGGAGACCTTGGACCCCGAGGCGGTGCTGCTGCTGGACAACAGTGCGGCCGATGTCATGCGCGAGACCTATGCCGATATGCTTGTGGCAATTGATGACTTTGACACCGCCATGCTCAAGCCCGGCCTGGTCGCCCATGTGCAGGGACGCCGCGTGCTGGCGCTCGACGGTTTTGAGGCGGCGCTCACCGACAAGGCCGCCAAGCAGCGCATGTGGGCCTACATTAAGCAGCTGACCCCGGCGGCTGCACCGCTGTAGCGAGGCTGGCGGCAGCCCCTACATTACGGCGCGCAGGTCGGCGGTGATGCCGTGCGCGTTGATGTCCGCGGAAAGCGACGAGAGCGCAATGATCTGTGTCAAGTTTTCGGACACGGAAGCTCGAGGAACTACGCGACCATGGGAAGGCCCCCTTCGGCCGGCCTGGTCCGTCCGAAGAACGACTCCATGGCCTGCGCCGGTCCCTGGTGGCCGATGGCGGTCCTCGACCTTCGGGTCGGGCTGGCCGGAAAGCCCCCGCCCGCGCTTTATTGCCCATCGGTTGACCGTCTTGGAATCGAGGCCCACTTCCCTGCGGCATCCCGAGATCGGCCTTCCTGTCGAGATCACGTAGCCGGCGGTCTTGCGCTCGAATTCGTCGATGTACCTGGCGGCCGGATCGGCCATGTCTGCTGTCTCTCGTCGTCGCGTTGCATTCTAGATGATTTGCCCTCTGGCATGCGTGTCCGAAACGATGATACAGGTCCCTGCCCGGCTGCTCCGGGGGGCTGCGGAACTGGTGGCGCGTCGAAACTCAGGAGCGGGGCGCTGTACTGGAGCGCACTGCGGATCCTGCCAAAACTCTCGCTGCGACCATAGCCTTCCAAAAGTTAGTCAACTCTATCTTTTCTTGACCAAACGGGACATACCCGACCAAATGGGCTAGAGAGTAGCCGAGAAGCACATCATACTCGCAAAGAGTAAACCAACTCTAACTAAGGAGCGAGCTATGTCAGGAACCCCTTCCGCCTCCCGTGGTCTCAAAGGACGAGACCTCATCACCGTCGGCATCTTCACCGCGCTCTACTTCGTCATCAACTTCCTCTTCATGCTGCTCGGCGGCCTGCATCCCTACCTTTGGGTATTCATGCCCGCCATCGACGCCCTGTTCGCCGGCATCCCGTTCATGCTCGCCTGCGCGAAGGCGCCAAAGTTCGGGACCGTCCTCATCATCGGAATGGTCCCCTCGCTCGTCTACTTCATCACCGGGACGTTCACGCCCCTCATCCTCGGCCTCATGCTCGCTTCGTGCGTCGTCGCCGAGATCATCCGTGCCGCGACGCGCTATGAGAGCTTCGCGGGCAACGCCGTCGCCTACGCCGTGTTCGGTTTCGGCATGTGCGGAAGCCCGCTGCCCCTGTGGGTCTTCCACGACTCGTTCGTCGCGCAAATCGCCGGGCAGGGCATGGGGGCCGATTACCTCGCGACGCTCGAGACGGCGGCAAACCCAGGCATGCTCGTTGCCATGTTCGCAGCGACTTTCGTCGCGGGACTCATCGGCGCCCACATCGCCCGCGGGATGTTCAAGAAGCACTTCGTGAAAGCTGGCCTGGCGTAATGCGGACGTCCGAAACTGATGCCCATCGCATCCTCGGTGTTCGCAAGGGGAGGGGTCTCATAGATCCAGACCCGCGCACGCTCATGGGGGTGCTCGTCGCCGTGTCGGTAACGGCCTTCATGGGTAAATCCATCGAATCCGAGCTCCTGCTCGTCCTCATGGTCTCCGTCCTGCAGGTGCTCTGCGGCCATGTTCGCATGGCGGTCGGCTTCGCGGTCCTATATGCCGCGCTGTGGGCAGTGCTCAACGTTGTGCTTCCCGGCGTCGGCGGGGTGGCGGCGACGATGTTCACCATCAGCCTCACGTTCGCGCGCAAGATCTACCTTTGCCTCATGGTGGGCACCCTGCTTGTGAGGGACAACACCGTACACCGCATCGCCTCGGCGCTCGCGAAACTGCGCGTGCCCCAGGCGGTCCTCATCCCCCTGACCGTCACCATGCGCTACTTCCCAACGCTTAAGGAGGAGGCTGTGCACATCTGGGATGCCATGGCGCTCCGCGACATCCCGGCGGCAAGTCGCCTCGAATGCTTCGTGGTGCCCCTCGTCATGTCCGCGACCTCCACGGCCGAGGAGCTCTCTCGCGCCGCAACGTGCCGGGGGATCGAGAACCCCTCCCCGTCCACGGACACGGAGAGGCTTTCCATGCGCGCATCGGACTGGGCGATCCTCTCGGCGGCAGCGGCGGCGGTGGCCGCGGTTGCCTTGTGGGGAGGTGCTGTCTGATGGAGAGGGTTTCGCATGCGCCCCGAAGACCGCTCGGCGAGCCCGTCGTGAGGCTCGAGGCCGTCTCCTGCGAGGCGGCAGGGGACAAGAAGATTCTGGACGGAATCGACCTTGAGGTCCGAAGGGGCGAATGCCTGATGCTCGTCGGACGCTCGGGATCGGGCAAGACGACCATCACGAAATGCATCAACGGCCTGATCCCGTCGTTCGAGCCGGGCATCGAGATGACCGGCTCGGTCTCCGTCTGCGGGCTCGATCCCAGCCGCTGCGAGATGTACGAGCTCGCCGAACGCGTCGGGAGCGTGTTTCAGAACCCGAAGAGCCAGTTCTTCAACCTCACGTCCAACGACGAGCTCGCCTTCGGTCTCGAGTCGCGCGGGGCCCCCGTATCGGAGATCGAGGCACGGATAAGAACCACCGTGGAAGCCCTGGACGCCCGCAGGTTGCTGGGGCGCAACGTCACCGAGATGAGCGGCGGAGAGCGCCAGAGCCTCGTCTTCGCCTCCGTCGACGTGGCGAGGCCCGACGTGTACGTGCTCGACGAGCCCACCGCGAACCTCGACACGACCGCCGTGCAGAGGCTGCATGACGAGGTGCGCTCCGTCATCGCGGAGGGCAGGACCGTCATCATCGCCGAGCACCGGCTCTATTTCGCCTCGGACCTCATCGACCGCGCCATTCTCGTCGAGGGCGGCCGCATAGTCCGCGAGTTCTCGCCGGAAGAGCTTCTGGGGCTCTCCTCGGAGGAGCGGGAGGGGATGGGGCTCCGCGCCGTCGGCGCGGGCGATGCTCTCGACGTGCGCGTGCCGCGCGCGGCAATGGACAATCGGATGGAGGCTGGCCTCGCGCTGGACGACTACACCGTGGTTCGGGGGGACGGGGCGGTGTTCGCCCCGCTGAGCGTGACGGTTCCTGCCGGCGGTGTGCTGGGCGTCCTGGGCGAGAACGGCACGGGGAAGAGCACGCTGCTCCGGGGGATCGCCGGCCTCGAGCGCAAGGACGCGGGCCGCGTCCTCGTCGGAGGGAAGCAGGTCGCGCGCCGCGCCCGGAGGCGTCTCATCTCGCTCGTGATGCAGGACGTCAACAACCAGCTCTTCAGCGACAGCGTCTGGAACGAGTGCATGCTCTCGCTGGGCGGCAGAGAGGAGGGGGAAGCCAAGGAGAGGGCAGAGGCGACGCTTGCCTCGCTCGACCTTCTCGGTGCGCGGGGTGTGCACCCCATGGCCCTGTCCGGCGGGCAGAAGCAGCGGCTCGCCGTGGCGTGCGCGCTCCTTTCTGAGAGAAGGCTGATCCTTTTGGACGAGCCAACGAGCGGGCTCGACCTCGACCACATGAAACAGGTAGCAAAGCTGGTTCGCGACCTGTCGGCTAGGGGGGCAACCGTAGTCCTCGTCACCCACGACCGAGAATTCCTGAACCGCTGCTGTGACAGCGCGCTGGAGCTCACGCGCGCCGGGTAGGATGGTGTGAGGAGGTAGATCGTGGACATTTCGTCGGACATTTTTTCTAGCAGGGGGCTGCTGCCTGCGAGGGTGCTCGGGGATGCGCCGGAGCGCGCCATCGAGGGCGAGGTTCGGATCGACATCAACGGGGACTCGGGCCTGCTCGAGATCGAGACCGAGTCGGGTGCCGGCTCGATGACGCTCGCCGAGCCGCTTCCCGGGATAATGATCTCGTTCAACGACTTCCATATGGAGCGCTGTGTCTCAGGGTTCTCCACCTCGGCAGAGGTCCTTTGCGTCGACTGGTGCGAGGAGGGGCGCCTCGAGCAGCCCATGGCGGGTGGGTCGTGCACCTACGTCGCAGCCGGGGACATCAAGGTCGACGACAGATCGAACCATTCCGGGGAGTTCCTGCTTCCCACGGGAAGATACCGAGGCGTCACGGTCACCTACGAGGTCGAGCGTGCCCAGAGGTCAATCCTCCGGGCGTTCGAGGGGTTTCCCGTCGACCTGCGCAGACTTCGTCGCAGATACTGCTTCGACGGGACCCCGTTCCTGCTCCACCGCTGCGAAGGAGCCGCGCACATATTCTCGGAGCTCAGCGTGACCCCGGAAAGAATCCGGAAGAGCTACTGCCAGATCAAGGCGCTCGAGTTCCTGCTGCTGCTCCACGTGCTCGACCCGCTCCCGGCAAACGGCATGGCGTACTTCCCGAAATCGCAGGTTGCTCGGGTCAAGCAAGTGAGGGACAACATCGCGCGCGACCTATCCTCGACGGTGACCGTCGAGGAGGCGGCAAGCCTCGCGCATATGCCGCTCACGACGTTCAAGGCGTGCTTCAAGGGCGTGTACGGATCCTCTCCCGCCGCGTACTTTCGGCGCCTCAAGATGGATCTCGCGGCTCAACTCCTCAGGGAGTCCGAGATGAAGGTGGCAGACATCGGGGTCGCGGTGGGCTACGACAGCCCGTCCAAGTTCTCCGCCGCCTTCAAGTCGACGTGGGGCGTCTCTCCCGCCGGCTATCGCCGCTCATTGCGGTAGGCGCCGCCGTTTCCGACCATCTGGGCGAGCGTCGCCCAGATGGAGCTGAACCCCTCCCCCTCTGCCCAATAATAAGCCTAAGTTAACTTCTATTGCCCGGTCATACGGGCAGGACGGGGATGTGATGCTATGGCTGGAACCGGCAGACACAGGGGCGAAGGGGGACGTTCCTGGCTGGGGACGCTCCTCTCGTACTCCGGGAGATGCAAAGGAAAGATGGCGCTTTCGCTCGCCGCGTCGATAGCGAGCGTCGGGACGGGATTCGTCCCCTTCTATGCGGTGTTCCGCATCGTAGAGGCGGCCATGGAGGGGCGGCTCACGTTCGAGATCGCAGCCCCATGGCTCTGCCTGGCCGCGGGATCGTATGTCGCAAGCAAGGCTCTCTTCGGCATTTCGACGCTCCTGTCCCACGTCTCCGCCTACACCATCCTTGAGACGCTACGCCGGGACTTCATCGAAAAGCTGATGAGGGCGTCGCTCGGCACCGTTCAGGAAAAAAACATCGGTCAGATAAAGAACGTTTTTCTCGACAGAATCGAGGGGATCGAGGTCCCGCTCGCCCATATGATCCCCGAGCTTTCCGGGTCGACGCTCCTCGCCCTGGGGCTCGCGGCGTGGCTCGTGGCCATCGACTGGCGCATGGCGGCGGTCTGCCTCGCGTCCGTGCCCATAGGGCTTGGCATATTCGCGTCGAGCCTGAAGGAGTTCAACGCCAGGTACGCGGCGTACATGGCCGAGAGCAACCACGTGAACGGCGTGATCGTCGAGTACATCGAGGGCATCCAGGTAGTCAAGGCATTCAACCAGGCGAGCGACTCGTATCAGAAGTACGCGGACGCGGTCCGCAGCTTCAAGGACTACACAATGGGTTGGTTCCGATCTACGTGGGTCGGAATGAACCTCATGGCAAGCATCATGCCGACGACGCTCCTGGGCGTGCTGCCCGTCGGTCTTTGGATGTACTTCGCGGGAGCGCTCGGTCCGTCGCAATTCGCGATGTGCGTGATTTTGGCGCTTGCCGTCGTTGACCCGATTATGAGGTTCACCTCGTTCGTCAACGGGGTGAAGTCCATGGAGTATGCCGTCGCGGACACGAAAGAGTTCCTCGACCTGCCCGAGCTCTCCGATCCCGCCGAGCGGGCGCTACCGCTCGATGCGTCGATCGAGATGAAAGATGTGAGGTTTGCCTACGACGAGGGCGACGATGTTCTCCATGGGGTGTCCCTCGCGATCCCGCAGGGCTCGTTCACCGCTCTGGTGGGCCCTTCTGGCTCGGGCAAGTCGACCATCGCCCGTCTTGTCGCGCGCCATTGGGACGTCTGCGGCGGATCGGTCTCCGTGGGCGGCGTGGATGTCCGCGAGATGCCCCTCGACCAGCTGTCCGAACTCGTGAGCTTCGTCGCCCAAGACAACTACCTCTTCGATGCCACGATCCGGGAGAACATCCGTCTCGGTCGACCGCAGGCGACGGACGAGGAGGTCGCCGAGGCCGCCAGGGCTGCTTGCTGCGACGAGTTCGTGTCGAAGCTCCCGCAAGGCTATGACGCGCAAGCCGGTGCGGCTGGCGGCGCCCTTTCCGGTGGGGAGCGCCAGCGTATCTCGATAGCCCGCGCGATCCTCAAAGACGCGCCGATCGTCCTGCTCGACGAGGCCACCGCGTTCACCGATCCAGAGAACGAGGACAAGATCCAGCGCTCCATCGCGAGACTCTCGGCCGGAAAGACGCTTGTGGTCATAGCCCATCGGCTCTCGACGATCACGGCTGCAGACAACATCATCGTTATCGACAAGGGCTCGATCGTCGACCAAGGGACCCATGACGACCTTCTCGCAAAATGCCCGCTCTACGAGCGCATGTGGAGGGCGCACATCGGAGCGAGGGACTGGGCGGCTGGATCGAATGACCAGAAAGGGGGTTCCCGATGATCAAGGCTCTCATGAGAATCGTCCGCTGGACCGGCCCTTACAAGAAAAGACTCATCCTGGGCTGCGTCTGCTCGTTCTTCATGACGTGGGCAACGGCCACGCCCGTGATGCTCGCGGCCTGGCTGCTCGCCCGTGTTGCGGAGGATGCGCGCGGCATCCAGGAGCTTGACCCGTCGTGGGTCTGGTGGTCGCTTCTGGCGCTCATCGCCTGCATAGGCTTGCGCTTCATCCTGACATACGGGAAGAACCGGTTGCAGGAGTCAATCGGATACGAGGTGGCGCTTGAGGATCGTATCAAAATCGGTAACGTCTTGAAGCGCGTCCCACTCGGCTATTTCGATGAGGTCAAGACGGGCGACATACTGGTGACGGCGACCACGGAACTGGGCATCTTGGAGCTTCAGGGCATGAAGATGGTCGACGCAGTGATCAACGGCTACGTAAACCTTGCCGCAGTTGTGGCGTTCCTCTTCATTCTCGAGCCGATGGCCGGATTTGCCGCCCTCGCCGGCACCGTCGTATCCTGCCTCGCACTCACGGCGATGAATAGGGTCTCGAAGCGCCTGGCGCCGAGGGCGCATGCGGAGACCGAACAACTCGCTGGGGATATCGTCGAGTACGTCCGGGGGCTCGGAACGGCGAAGTCGTACGGCCATGGAGGGGCCGCGATGCGGCCCCTCCTGGCAACGATAAGGAGGCTGAAGGAGGCACGCATCGCGATCGAGTTCGGCTTCACGCCTCGCAATCTCATCCACCTTGTTGCGTTCAAGTTGGCGAGCGTCGGTGTCGTGGCGTCTGCCGTGTGGGGATATGCGAACGGCGGCATCGAGCTTTGGATGCTCCTTGCCCTCTGCGCATTCTCGTTCACCGTGTTCTCCGGCGTCGAGCGCGTGAACGATTCCGCCCACATGCTTGGCGATCTCGATGACATCATGAACCGTATCGACGCCATAGAGAACGCCCCCTACATCGATTCCGACGGCCGAGACGTCTCCCTTACTGAGCATGGTATCGAGCTGCGAGGCGTCTCGTTCTCGTACGGTTGCGAATCGGGCACGAAGGTACTGTCGGACGTGTCGTGCAACATTCCGGAGAAGACGACGTGCGCCATCGTGGGCCCGAGCGGATCGGGCAAGACGACGTTCGCCAACCTCATGATGCGCTTCTGGGATGTCGACGAGGGCTCGATCCTTGTCGGGGAGCATGACGTGCGAGAGTTGACCTGCGATAGCCTTCTGAGGAACTTCTCGGCGGTTTTCCAGAACGTCTACCTGTTCAACGACACCATCGAGAACAACATTCGCTTCGGGCGCCCGGGCGCTACGCACGAAGAGGTCGTCGAGGCGGCGCGCAGGGCGCGAGTCGACGAGTTCGTCCGCGAGCTTCCGGATGGTTACGAAACCTTGGTGGGCGAGGCCGGGGGCGCCCTCTCCGGTGGCCAAAAGCAGCGTATCTCCATCGCCAGGGCGCTGCTCAAGGACGCCCCGATCGTGATTCTCGACGAGGCGACGGCGAGCATCGACCCAGAGAACGAGTCCCTCATACAGGGAGCGTTTTCCGAGCTCACGCGGGGGAAGACAGTGGTCGTCATTGCCCACCGCCTCGCAACCATAGAGAGCGCCGACCAGATCCTCGTCGTCGAGGGCGGCAGGATCGTGCAGCGCGGCACGCACGAGGAGCTACTCGGTCAGGAAGGGACGTATCGCCGGTTCGTCGAGATTCGTGGTCGCGTGGAGGGCTGGCGCATAGGCGAGGAGGCCGTCGCCGACATGATGGCGCGCAGCGGGACGAGGTCGGATGCGGGGCCGATCAACAGCATGCCGACGGGAAGGCAGCCGGCATAGATGGTGCTCGCCAGGCCGAACACCCTTCCGCGCATAGCCGAGTCGGCGCCCGCCTCCGCCCTCGAGGAGATGACGCGCGTCGAGGTCGCCGCCCGGGAGGTCAGGATCACCAGCCAGCGCATACGGTCGTCGGGGTTCCCCTACGTCAAGGGGCTGGCGGACTTCGACTGGGACTTTGGATTGGCAACACCTATTTGGACGATTCCGGGAGGGACAGCCCCGCCTTCCTGAACTCGACCGGCGACATGTAGCCCAGCGTCGAGTGGATCCTGAAGTTGTCGTACCGGTGCACGTAGTCCGAGAGCTTGGCCCGGAGCTCGCGCGTCGTGCCGAACGTCTCGCGGTGGACGAGCTCGGCCCTCGGTATCCCGTCGGCCGACTCGTCGACGGCGTTGTCGTGGGGGCAGCCCTCGGCCGACAGCGACCTCTCTATGCCGAGGGCCTCGAGCATCAGGTCGATCTCGGCGTTGTCGAACTCGCTGCCGCGGTCCGTGTGGAATACCTCGATGCCCGCGCTGCGCCGACACGGGGCAGCGGCCCCCGTTGGCCGCCATGGCCCTCACTTCCGAGCGTATACCGGCGCCGCTCGTCTAAAGACGTCGACCTCCATCCGGAGCCTGCGGTTCTCGCGCTTGGGCTCCAGGATCCGGTTCTACTCGGGCGTGCGGTTGTCGGCGGCGCGCGGCGAGCCGGTCGCGTTTATCGGCTTGACCCGCCTCTCCACGGTGCTCTTGCCGAGGCCGCACTCGTCCATGGCCTCGCGCCTGGGCTTTCCGGCGTTGTGGAGATCGACTATCTTCCTCTTGAACTCGTCAGTGAAATGCCTCGGTCTGGGGCCGGTCGAGGCCGAGCCCCCGGTCCGGCTGGGATAGCATGTCGCTGCGGGCCATCGTCTTTCCTCTCGTCGAATATCTAGGCGCTGACGATTCTAGGCGATGGCCCTCTCTTGCTTCTTGCACCTCGATTGTGCGCGCTACCCCCAGCGGGCCCGGATCGAGCGATTCGGGACCGCTTTTGGGGCCTGCCGGAAACCCAGTGGTCAAAAAAGGCCAAATATGAGTACTGTTACCAGTTTAGTGGCAGCCAAATGGCCTCAAAAATCGGTGCCAGAGGCCAAAAGTGCATCGATTTTCGTTCTCCAGAGTCGCGATCGGGCTCCAAACAAGGCGATTTTGCTGCTCTGGACTGGAAAATCGCTGCTACTAATTTGGTGACAGTACTCATATTTGGCCCTTTTTGACCACTGCCCCTTGGTCCAGGACAAAACAGGCTGCTCGAATCATGGGGCGGGTCCATTTTCGGCTGTCCTCAGCTCGCCAGTTCGAAAATGGACCCGCTCCAAGATTGAATCTTTATTCCAACTTTACACCTGGCTTTACAGCTGTCTTGTCAGCTGTAAAGCCAGGTGTCATACTAAAGCCCCAAGATTCGCCAAAAGAGAGGGGCCTTGATGGCACAGAGCGCGAACATGGATGCGTCGGAGCTTGCACGCGATATCGCGGCCGGCCTAGCATCGGCAACGACGGCAACGGAGCGCGCGGCATTGGTGCCCGCAGAGCTCGTCGAGGCCATTCAGCAACTAAAAACCCAACGTGACGCGGTGATTTTGGCGCACTACTATGTGGCGCCCGAGGTCCAAGCCGTTGCCGATTACGTCGGCGACAGCTTCTACCTGGCAAAGCTCGCCAAAAGCTTGCCGCAGCAGACCATCGTGCTGTGCGGCGTGGAGTTTATGGGCGAGAGCGCCAAGCTGCTCAACCCCACCAAGACCGTGCTGCTGCCCGAGCCGGGCGCGGATTGCCCCATGGCTCACATGGTCAAGCGTGAGACGGTCGACGCGGCGCGCGCCGAGTACGGCGACGACCTTGCCGTGGTCTGCTACGTCAACTCGACGGTCGAGATCAAGAGCTGGAGTGATGTGTGCGTCACCAGCTCCAACGCCGTCAAGATCGTGTCCGAGCTGCCGCAGCAGCACGTCCTGTTCATCCCCGATCAAAACCTGGGCCGCTTTGTAGCCGAGCAGGTGCCGCAAAAGCACGTCATCCTCAACAATGGCTATTGCCCACGCCATCACATCATCACCGTCGAGCAGATCGTCGATGCGCAGGAGGCGCATCCCGACGCGCTCGTGCTGGCGCACCCCGAGTGCAAGGCCGACGTCCTTGCCGAGGCCGACTACATCGGCTCCACCGCCGGCATCATCAAGTATGCCGAGGAGTCGGACGCGAGCGAGTTCATCATCGTGACGGTTCGCGGCGTGCTCTACGAGCTCGAGCGCCGTTGCCAAGGCACCGGCAAAAAGTTCTATTTCCCCGCGGTGCAGCCCACCTGCGTCAACATGGACCTCATCACGCTCGAAAAGCTCGTGCGCTGCCTGGAGACGGGCGAGGGCGAAGTGCAGATCGGCGTGTCGGACGAGGCTGCCGACCAGGCCAAGCTCACGCTCGATCGTATGCTCGAGTACGCAGCACGCTAGAACAATGTGGCATGAGGGACGGTTTCTTATGTCACATTCAAGGGAGAGGATTCCTGTGGAAACCAAGCAATACCCCGATATGGAGTGCGACGTCGTCATTGCCGGCTGCGGCGTAGCGGGCCTGTACGCGGCGCTCAACCTGCCGACGAGCACGCGCGTGATCATGCTCTCCAAGGGCGCGGTCGACGAGTGCGATTCGATGCTCGCGCAGGGCGGCATCTGCGTGCTGCCCGAAGGCTCTGACTACGATGCCTTCTTTGAGGACACCATGCACGCCGGCCACTACGAGAACCGCCGCGAGAGCGTCGACATCGTGATCCGCTCGAGCCGCTCGGTCATCAATGACCTGCTGGCGATGGGCGTGGACTTTGAGCGCAAGGCCGACGGCAGCCTCGACTTTACCCGCGAGGGCGCGCACAGCCGTCCGCGCATCGCCTTCCATGCCGATATCACCGGCAAGGAGATTACGACCAAGCTGCTTCAGGCCGTCCGCAAACTGGACAACGTGCAGATTCTGGAACACGTGGCCATGACCGACATCCTGACCGCCGAGCGCGATGGTACCACGGTGTGCACCGGCGCCGTCGCCGTTCCCGTGGACGAGGACAACTCGGTTCGTCCCGCCGACGAGCTGGTAAATGCCGCCGAGGGCGCGCATGCCGGCGAGCCGTTTAAGATCCATGCCCGTCACACGCTGTGGGCAACGGGCGGCATCGGCGGCATATACGACCACTCGACCAACTATCCGCAGCTCACGGGCGATGCCTGCTACATCGCTCAGGAGCATGGCATTAAGATGGAGCACCTGGACTACGTGCAGATCCACCCCACGGGACTGTTCTCGCCGCAGCCAGGCCGCACCTTCCTGATCAGCGAGAGCTGCCGCGGCGAGGGCGCGATTTTGCTCAACGCCGCCGGTGAGCGCTTTACCGACGAGCTTCAGCCGCGCGATGTGGTCGCTGCCGCTATTCGCGAGCAGATGAAGCGGGACGGTACCGAGCACGAGTGGCTGAGCTTTGCCCCCGTCGAGCGCGATGTAGTGACCGGGCACTTTGCCAACATTCGCGCACGCTGCTTGGAGGACGGCCGCGACATCTTGGACGAGCCCATCCCCGTTACGCCTACGCAGCACTACTTTATGGGCGGCGTGTGGGTCGACAAGGACGGCCGCACCTCGATGCCCGAGCTCTACGCAGCCGGTGAGACGGCCTGCAACGGCGTGCACGGCAAGAATCGCCTGGCTTCCAACAGCCTGCTCGAGGCGCTGGTCTGGGGTCGTCGCGCCGCGTGGTACATGCGCACCGGCGAGTCGCTCGCCGTGGAGCAGGCGGGCGAGCCCGCGCTCGACGGGCGTCATCGCGCCCTGAGCGCCGACTCCCTGGCAATCGATGATTTGGCCCGTGCCGCCGGCACGCAGGCCGTGGAGGAGTAGACCATGAATCCCATTACCATGAAGCTCGTCGTCGATGATCTGATTCTGCAGGCTCTACGCGAGGACATTACGTTTGAGGACGTGAGCACGGCGAGCGTGTGCCCCACGGCGCGCCCCGCCACGGTGGAGCTCATCGCCAAGGCCGATGGCATCATCGCGGGCTTGGATGTGTTCGCCCGCACCTTTGAGCTGCTGGATTCGCAGAGCTCGGTGCTGTTTGATGTTGCCGACGGTGACGAGGTGCACGCCGGCGACCACGTGGGCCAGGTGCGCGGCGATGCGCGCGTGCTGCTTTCGGGCGAGCGCGTGGCGCTCAACTACCTGCAGCGCATGAGCGGTATCGCTACCTATACGCACAGAATGGCAGCGGCGCTCGAGGGTACCAAGACCGTGCTTGTCGACACACGCAAGACCACGCCGGGCATGCGCGTTTTCGAGAAGGCGGCGGTTGAGATCGGCGGCGGCAGCAACCATCGCTACAACCTGTCGACGGCCGTCATGCTCAAGGACAACCACATCGACGCCGCCGGTGGCGTGGCGCGCGCGATTGAGATGGCGCGCGCCCATGCATCGTTTACCACGACGGTCGAGATCGAGTGCGAGAACCTGGACATGGTGCGCGAGGCCGTGGAAGCCGGCGCCGACATCATCATGTTCGACAACATGACCCACGACGACATGGCCGCCGCTATCGAGCTTATCGCCGGTCGCGCCAAGACTGAGTGTTCGGGCAATGTGGACGCCAGCAATATTCGCGCCCTGGCCGATCTGGGCGTCGACTTTATTAGCTCGGGCGCGCTGACACACTCCGCCCCGATCCTCGACCTCTCGCTTAAGCACCTGCGTCTGCTGGACGGTAAATAATGAACGCCCGCGAGCGCCGTCGTGCCATCATGGGCGTGCTCGAGGGAGCCAGGGAGCCCGTTTCGGGCAGCGCACTTGCCCGCGAGGTTGGCGTGAGCCGCCAGGTCGTGGTTCAGGATATTGCCCTGTTGCGCGCCGATGGGCACGATGTCGTGGCAACCAACCGCGGCTACGTGCTGCAGGAGGCCCCCAGCAGCCCCGCCGTGCCCACGCGCTTGGTCAAGGTTCGCCACAGCGTGGAGCAGGCAGGCGATGAGCTCACGAGTATCGTCGACGCCGGCGGCGCCGTGCTCAACGTGATCGTCAATCACCGCGTGTACGGTAAGATCACGGCCGACCTGGACATTCGCAATCGTCGCGATGTTGAGCGCTACCTGCACGATATCGAGAGCGGCAAGAGCTTTCCACTACTAACGGTGACGAGCGGCTACCACTTCCATCGCATCGCGGCGGAGGACGAGCAGACCCTCGACGAGATCGAGGCCATACTCAAGGAGAAGGGCTACCTTGCCGATTTAATGCCCTACGAGGATGATTTGTCCTAACCCGATACTGTCTTTATAAGTTGCGGTGAAATAGTTCCTACAATCGGCACCTAAGCAATGAGCCAGGAACTATTCCACCGCAACTGCCAAGGTAGCCCCGTCCCCAATTAGCTGCCTGTACAAACAAAAGGAGGCCTCCGCGGCGATGCGGAAGCCTCCTTTTTTGTGCACGGTGTACTCTTGAGTGTGCAAGTGGGGGAGTTGTTACTCCTCGACGATCTCGGTGATCGCGCCAGCGGGGCAAGCGTCCTGGCAAGCGCCACAGGCGACGCAGGAATCCTCGTCAGCGACGGTAGCGACGTCCTGGAGCTCCAGAACGCCAGCGGGGCAGGAGTCGACGCAAACGCCACAAGCGATGCACTCGTCGGCATCAATTACGGGATGAGCCATGGTAGTTTCCTCTCTGTTGACCGACGCTACAGGCGATGCGCGCCGGTTTGATTCGGGCAAAAACATACCACGGGAGCGACCGTTTGCAATACCCTCTGGCCGGCATCTTCATACCGTTCGCCGAGTATGCCAAGGTTTACTAAAAAACGCGCAGGTGGGGCCGTTGAGCTGCGCAAATGTTAGCTATAGGTGACTTGTAATATTGACCTATTGAGCGCGCCTGCGGAAAGGGCATCCCGTTATTTGGCCGAAAACCGGGTCGCAGTTTCCGGTTGGGCCCGCTAGCGGAAACTGCGACCCGGTATCAGCTCTCAAAACGGGATACGGTTTCCGGTTGAGCCTTCAGACGGAAACTGCGACCCGGAATCCACGCTCAAACCGGGATGCGCTTGCCGCAAGACGGCCCCCAGGCACCCCCGGACGCAAACCTCAGCCATCTCTACATAGATCTCAATAGATTTGCCGAGAACTCATTCAGCGCATCTACCTGCGCATTTAAGAACCTAAACTCTCAGCAATAAGAAATCTTATATGAATTGACTTAGATTTTGTATATTCCGGCCCATAAGGGGATACACTACATCCTGAAAGACAAGCCGAAGCGCCGCGCGACAGATCGTCGAGGCGGCGCGAACGCAAAAGAGAGAGGGAATTTCTAATGAGTAAGATTCTTGGTATCGACCTTGGTACTACTAACTCCGCCATGGCCGTCCTCGAGGGCGGTTCTCCGACCATTATCGTGAACGCCGAGGGCGACCGCACCACCCCGTCTGTTGTTGGCTTCCGTGCAGACGGCGACCGCGTCGTGGGTAAGGCCGCTAAGAACCAGGCGGTCACCAACCCCAAGAACACCGTGTTCTCCATCAAGCGCTTCATGGGCCGCAAGTACTCCGAGTGCACCTCCGAGATCAAGACCGTGCCGTATGAGGTCAAGGAGGGCCAGGGTGGCCGTGCCGTCGTCGATATCGAGGGCAAGGATTACACCGCCGAGCAGGTGAGCGCCATGACGCTCGCAAAGATGAAGGCCGACGCCGAGAAGTATCTGGGCGAGACCGTCACCGACGCCGTCATCACCGTCCCGGCCTACTTCAACGACGCCCAGCGTCAGGCCACCAAGGATGCCGGTAAGATCGCCGGCCTCAACGTCAAGCGTATCGTCAACGAGCCGACCGCTGCTGCTCTGGCCTATGGCCTGGACAAGCAGGGCACCGACCAGCGCATTCTGGTCTTCGACCTGGGCGGCGGCACCTTCGACGTCTCCATCCTCGACCTCGCCGACGGCGTGTTTGAGGTTCTGTCCACCTCGGGCGACAACCACCTGGGCGGCGACGACTGGGATCAGCGCGTCATCGATTGGATGGCCGATAAGTTCCAGCAGGAGAACGGTGTCGACCTGCGTCAGGACCCCATGGCCCTGCAGCGTCTGAAGGAGGCCGCCGAGAACGCCAAGAAGGAGCTCTCCGCAGCCCAGCAGTCCACCATCAACCTGCCGTTCATCACCATGAACCAGTCTGGCCCGCTGCACCTCAACTACACGCTGACCCGCGCCGAGTTCGAGAAGATCACCCGCGACCTGCTCGAGCGCTGCAAGCAGCCTGTCACCAACGCCCTGCGCGACGCTAAGCTCAAGCTCTCCGATCTGACCGAGGTCATCCTCGTCGGCGGCTCCACCCGTATGCCCGCCGTCCAGGATCTGGTCAAGACCATGACCGGCAAGCAGCCCAACATGTCCGTGAATCCCGACGAGGTCGTTGCCGACGGCGCTGCCGTCCAGGGCGGCGTGCTCACCGGCGACGTCGAGGGCATCCTGCTGCTCGACGTTACCCCGCTGTCGCTGGGCGTCGAGACCATGGGCGGCATCATGACCAAGATGATCGACCGCAACACCACGATCCCGACCTCCAAGACCGAGGTCTACTCCACCGCTGCCGACAACCAGACCAGCGTCGAGATCAACGTGCTCCAGGGCGAGCGCGAGCTTGCCCGCGACAACAAGTCGCTCGGTAAGTTCCAGCTGACCGGCATCCCGGCTGCCCGCCGCGGCGTGCCGCAGATCGAGGTTACCTTCGACATCGACGCCAACGGCATCGTCAAGGTCTCTGCTAAGGACAAGGGCACCGGCAAGGAGCAGCAGATCACCATCTCCGGCTCCACCGCTCTGTCCGACGACGAAGTCGATCGCATGGTCAAGGACGCCGAGGCCCATGCCGAGGAGGACAAGAAGCAGAAGGAGGAGGTCGAGGTCCGCAACCAGACCGATAGCCTGTGCTACTCCACCGAGCAGACCCTCAACGAGCTGGGCGACAAGGTTTCCGCCGATGTGAAGTCCAAGGCCGAGACCGCTATCGCCGACGCCAAGAAGGCGCTCGAGGGCTCTGACGTCGAGGCCATCAAGGCCGCTGGCGAGTCCCTGCAGTCCGTGGCCTACGAGCTGGCCCAGGTTGTCTACGCCGACGCTCAGCAGCAGACCGACGGTGCCGCCGGCGCCCAGCCTGCCGACGATGACGTGGTCGACGCCGACTACGAGGTTGTGGACGACGAGGACAAATAATCATGTCCGCCCGTAAAGCTCACACGGAGGCGGCCGCCGCTGGCGCCGCCCCCGTTGACTCTGAGGAGAAGGACGTGAAGATTCCCGTAGAGGCCGTTGACGATACCGAGGCCAACGAGGCCCCGGCCGCCGAGGCTGCCGAGAACCAGGTAGAGGATTCCAACAAGGAGGCGACGATGACCGAGGACGAGATGGTGGAAGCCGCTATCCGCGCCGGTGAAGAAGCCGCCGACAACGACTTTAAGCTCAAGTTCGAGCAGGCTCAGAAAGAGCTTGCTGACGTGCGCAATGAGCTCGATGCTGCGGCAGAGGCTCAGAAGGCCGCCGAGGACAAGGCAAAGGACGCCACCGAGCGCACTGCCCGTCTACAGGCCGACTGGGAGAACTTTCGTCGCCGCACCGCCAACGAGCGCATCGCTGAGCGCGAGCGCGCGACCGAGAAGCTTGTCACTGCGCTGCTGCCGGTGATTGACGATATCGAGCGCGCGATCGACCATGCCCGTAGCCAGGAGCTTTCCGACGATTTTAAGCAGTTCGTCGATGGCGTCGACGCGGTGCATGCCAAGCTGCTCGATGTGTTTGCGCACGAGGGCGTTGAGCCCATCGACCCCAAGGGCGAGGCGTTCGATCCGCTCGAGCACCAGGCTGTGGGTCGCGTCGAGGACGCATCGCAGTACGACGAGACCGTCAACGACGTGTACCAGAAGGGCTACCGCATGGCGGATCGCATCCTGCGTTCCGCGATGGTGACGGTGACCTACGGTGGCGAGAAGCGCCCCGCACCGGAGCCCGAAGCGGCGCCCGAGGATGCTTCGGCCGATACGGCCGAGAGCACCGAGGAGTAATTGAGAAGGGCCCCGGGGCAACACCCGGGGCCCTTTCTGGCCTAGTGCCATATGAAAGCATGAGCCGTCGTCTGCATGGGCGGCGGACGTAACAGGAGAGGAGCTACGATGGCTGCAGGCAAAACCTTCTATGACATCCTGGGCGTATCCAAGAGCGCCTCCGACAAAGAGATCAAGAGCGCGTTTCGCAAGCTCGCGCAAAAATATCACCCCGATGCCGGCGGCGACGAGGCCAAGTTTAAGGAGATCAGCGAGGCCTACGAGACGCTTTCGGACGAGAAGAAGCGCAAAGAGTACGACCAGATGCTCATGTTCGGCGGCATGCCGGGCGCGGGCGGCGCGTATGGCGGCGGCTACGGTGCCGGCGCGGGCGCCAGCGGCTGGGGCGATATCTTCGACAGCATCTTCAGCGGCAATGGCGCCTGGGGTAGCGATTGGGGCTCGGGCTTTGCCGGGGCTGCGGGCGCTGCCGGTGCCGGCGCGGGTCGCAGCCGCGCTCGCAAGGGCGGCGACCTATCGCTGACCGTCGATGTGACGGCCGAGGACGCGTTTCGCGGCGTGACGCACAAGGTCACCTATCGCATTCCCTCGACAGGCGAGCAGCAGACCATCACGGTCTCGGTGCCCGCGGGCGCGGTCGATGGCGGCAAGCTACGCTACAAGCGTCGCGGCGAGTATGGCGTTGCGGGTGGCGAGCGCGGCGACCTGGTCGTGACCACGCATGTGGAGGAGCACCCGCTGTTCAAGCGCAAAGGCGCCGACGTGACCATGGAGGTGCCGGTCTCGGTCTACGAGGCGGCGCTTGGCTGCACGGTGGACGTGCCTACGCCCGGCGGTGCGACGGTCCGTTTGAAAGTGCCCGCGGGTACCCAGACGGGCAAGAAGTTCCGCTTTAAGGAGATGGGGGCGCCCGACGTTAAGCACCGTGGCCGCACAGGCGCGCTGCTTGTCGAGATTAAGGTGCAGGTCCCCACAAACCTGTCTGATGACGAACGCGATGCCATGACCAAGCTGCGTGAGGCCGACACGCGCGACTATCGCGAGAAGGTCAACCGTTACAAGGCGACGTACTAGGGCGGTCGTGGCGCACGCCCGCGCCCGCGGGCTTATGATGGACGATAACGAGACGGAAAGGGGTCAGGTAGCATGGCCGAGGACAATAGGAACAAACCGCTGTACATGATCAGCGTGGCGGCCGAGTTGACCGGCATGCATCCGCAGACTCTGCGCGTCTACGAGTCTAAGGGCCTGGTGAACCCCCAGCGCTCGGGCGGTAACACGCGCCTGTATTCGCGTGCCGATATCGAGCGTCTGGAGCTCATCAACCAGCTGACTGACGAGGGTATCAACCTTGCCGGCGTGGTGCGCATTCTCGATATGAAGGAGCGTGCCGAGGAGCGCGAGCGCGAGAACGAGAAGCTCCGCGCTCGCGTGCGCCAGCTCGAGGACGAGCTGCACGAGTACAAGATGCAGAAGAAGATCACCGCCCTGGCCCCGCGCGACGGCTCGGTCAACCCCGAGCAAGTCATGCGCAAGCTGCTAGGTACGGGTAGCGACCTATAGCTCCGCCGACGCTGCCGGGCACTCATTGGGGACAGACTTAAATGAGTGCCCGCAGAATGAGAGTGGATAATCTCCCGTTTTTGGCCTGTTTGCAGGCTCAAAGTGGGAGATTATCCACTCTCGTCATTTCGGCGTCTAAGTCTGCCCCCGGCACCCAACTCGTTCTTTGCTTTACTGAGATAAAGTGAACGTGCAGATTCGTAACCCACTCGCAACCGTTCTATGGCACGATATTGAACGAATGTATGCTATGCGCCCAAATCGTTTTGGGCAGAGTGGGAGACAGTATGGTCAAGCTGTACGAGGACGGCATCTACCTGCGCGGCGGCAGCGAGGTCGTGCCTGCGGCCGAGGCTGCCGAGCGCGGCATTACGCAGGCGCCCGAGGATGCCAAACGCGGAACCATCGCGTATTCGATCCTCCAGGCACACAATACGTCCGGCGACCCCGAGGCGCTCAAGATTCGCTTCGACGCCATGGCGAGCCACGACATCACCTTTGTCGGCATCATCCAGACGGCGCGTGCCTCGGGCATGGAGCAGTTCCCGCTGCCCTACGTGCTCACCAACTGCCATAACTCGCTGTGCGCCGTGGGCGGCACCATCAACGAGGACGACCACGTCTTTGGCCTCTCCGCGGCCAAGAAGTACGGCGGCATCTTCGTCCCGCCGCACATCGCCGTTATCCACTCCTTTATGCGTGAGAACTTTGCCGGTTGCGGCAAGATGATCCTGGGTTCCGACTCGCACACCCGCTACGGCGCCCTGGGCACCATGGCCGTGGGTGAGGGCGGCGGCGAGCTGGCCAAGCAGTTGCTGCGCGACACCTACGATGTCGCCTATCCCGGCGTCGTTGCCATCTACCTCACGGGTGCCCCGCGCCCCGGCGTCGGCCCGCACGACGTGGCGCTCGCCATCATCCGCGCCGTCTTTGCCAAGGGCTACGTTAAGAACAAGGTCATGGAGTTCGTGGGCCCCGGCATCTCGAGCATGACGACCGACTACCGCAACGGCGTCGACGTCATGACCACCGAGACCACCTGCCTGTCGAGCATCTGGGCCACCGACGAGGACACGCACGCATTCCTGACCATGCACGGCCGCGGCGACGACTACCGCGAGCTCAAGCCCGCCGATGTCGCCTACTACGACGGCTGCGTCGAGGTCGACTTGTCGAGCATCAAGCCCATGATCGCACTGCCGTTCCATCCTTCCAACGGCTTTGAGATCGACGAGCTCAACGAGAACCTCGAGGACATCCTGCACGAGGTGGAGCTCGAGGCCGCCAAGATCGGCGAGGGCAAGACGCACTTTAGCCTGCTCGACAAGATCGTCGACGGCAAGCTGCACGTGCAGCAGGGCGTTATCGCCGGCTGCTCGGGCGGCAACTATGACTCCGTGGTCCAGGCTGCCCGCGTGCTCAAGGGCGCCAATACCGGCTGCGGCGAGTTCTCGCTGTCGGTCTATCCCATGAGCCAGCCCGTGGCGCTCGAACTTACACGCCGCGGCTACATCTACGACCTCATGGAGGCCGGCGCAATCGTGCGCACGGCATTCTGCGGCCCGTGCTTCGGCGCCGGCGACACGCCCGCCAACAACGGCCTTTCGATCCGTCACACCACGCGCAACTTCCCCAACCGCGAGGGTTCCAAGCCGGGTAATGGCCAGCTGAGCGCCGTGGCCCTGATGGACGCCCGCTCCATTGCGGCAACGGCTGCCAACGGCGGCGTCCTGACGCCGGCGACCGACCTGCCCGAGGACACTTGGGACGAGGCCTGCGAGTACACCTTTGACGACGCGCCGTACAAGAAGCGCGTGTACTGGGGCTTTGGCAAGGCGGAGCCTGCCGACGAGCTGGTCGAAGGCCCCAACATCAAGCCGTGGCCCGCGATGGAGCCGCTCGGCGACGACATCCTGCTCAAGGTTTGCTCCAAGATCATGGACCCGGTCACCACGACCGACGAGCTCATTCCCTCGGGCGAGACGAGCTCCTTCCGCTCCAACCCGCTGGGCCTGGCCGAGTTTACGCTCAGCCGCCGCGACCCTGCCTACGTGGGTCGTTCCAAGGAGGTCGACGCCGTGGAGAAGCGCCGCGTGGCCGGCGAGGCCGCGGGCGACTTGGCGGCGCTCGATGCCGAGCTTGCCGGTGTGTTTGAGGCGCTGACCGGCGCGGGTGTCGCGGCCGATGCCAAGGCGACCGAGTTCGGTTCCATGATTTACGCCAAGAAGCCCGGCGACGGCAGCGCCCGCGAGCAGGCCGCGAGCTGCCAGCGCGTCATCGGCGGCCTGGCCAACATCGTCCACGAGTACGCCACCAAGCGCTATCGCTCCAACGTCATGAACTGGGGTATGGTGCCCTTCCAGATGGAGGCCGAGCCCAGCTTTGAGGTGGGCGATTACGTCTTTGTGCCGGGTATCCGTGCCGCGCTCGATGGCGACCTAAAGGACATCGCCGCCTACGTGGTGCGCGCCGATGGTGCGGTCGAGCAGATTGAGCTCTACATTGCCGATATGACGGCAGAGGAGCGTGCCATCGTCAAGGCCGGCTGCCTGATCAACTACAACAAGTTCAAGGCCGCTGCCGAGTAACTCTGCTGTACGCCCCTGCCACACCTTTCCCTCGTGCTCACGCGCTTCGCGAGGGTCGCCCGAGGGAAAGGTGTGGCCGGGGCTACCGCGACGTTCTCGTTGGGTCTTGAGGGATGCTAATAAATAGACTTGCTTGATGCCGCCTCTTTTATTGGGGCGGCTTCTTTTTGTCGAAACCCACCACATTGGGGTCAGGCACCTTTGTGGTGGTGGGGGTGAGCTCAATGTCGGTGTGCACGTTGAGCGACATTCTAATGAGCGTCTCTACAGGATTTCATCTGGGCTGGCGGGCTTGGTTGTTTTGGGGATGCCGAGTTTGGAGGACGCGAAATCGTCAACATTGTCCTTAATTCCGTCTTTGGTGTAGACAGTGACCATATAGGTGCTGTGTCCGAATTCGCCCTTGTCGCGTGTTGCCCAGGCATCCCAGTAGGCGGCCCCGTTTCGCCCTTTGATTTTTCCGACACGGCGGAGTTCTGTTCGCTTTAATTTCTGGTTGCTATAGATGGTTCGACCGGCCTCCTCGGTGAGCCCGCACTGTCCAAGCATCTTGTCGAGGACTTGGTTCATGTGGCGCTCATCGGTGTTTGGTGCGTAGTCGTAGGCGAGGGTGATGGAGTCGAGTGGCTGGTCGTCGATTAGATAGTTTAGCGCCTGAGGTCCAAGGCAGAAATAGGGGGAGCATCCGTCGATCTGACCGAGCAGCGGTAACTTTGACCGCCAAATTCCGGTGGGAATTCCATCTTCGTAGAACACGCCGCGACAGATAAAGGAGAGCGAGGTGGCACGCGAGCCGGCGTCGACCATTCCGCATAAATCGAAGGGCGAGGCGATGCCAAGGGAAAAGGGCGTGGCGACGATAAGGAAGAGCATCACGATGGGTATGGCGAGAATGGCGATGACGTTGCGACCGGTGGAATGAGACGGCTTCATATGCGCTCCTCGAGACAAAGATCTGTTGAGGATAGGCAGAAATGGATATGTTCAGAGAACAATTCAAGTTTAATCTCATGGCGCGAGATGGTCGACCGTTAGCGTCGAAAACCACCACAAAGGTGCCTGTCCCCTTTGTGGTGGTGAGGAGCGCGCGGCTTCTTTTGGTAATAGTGCTGGCTGGCGATATCATTAGTGCAGGTAGCGAAGGTTTGCGTTGCGAGGTGCTTTGCTGTGAGAAGTCCTGCCCGTATTGGATTGATTGTTTTGGCGCTTGCGATCACCGTGGTTGGCATGGGCGCTGTCGGCATGGCGTTTCTGCCTGCTGTGGTGACGGAGCCGGTGGTCAAGCCTGTGACTCAATCTGTCGAACTTCTGACCGGCGACGACAAGCCTGAGACCATTACCGTTGATTTTGATGGGCAACCGGCTGCGCTGGGCATTAGTAATTATCCACATATTCAGCTTGGGGCTATGCGCTATACCACGGATTCTAGTCTGATCGACAGGGCGTCCGAGCTGCTCAGGGGCAAAACCTTTAAGCGCTGGTATGGATATGCGTCCTATCGGGCAAAAGCGAACGACATGGTTGGCGGATGCCGCTCGTCCATCGAGTTGGACACCGCGAATGGCGCCAAATTATGTGATGTTTCGTATGATCCCGGCTACGAGGGCAATGAGGGGCCGGGTATCTACATCTTGGACGGCGATGTCGCCTATGTCATGGAGGGCAACCAGATCGAGCTCAACGATTTTATGGGTCAGTGCATTCAGGATGCCTATGAACAGACCTGCTTGCCCGACCCGCAGACTGCACGCGATAGTGGGTCTGCCCGTACATGGCTGTTCGAGGATGAGATGCCCTGGACCGTCGAATCGGGAAGTACGGGTTCGGCGAAGGAGTAGAGACCGCGACCACCACAAAGGTGCCTGTCCTCTTTGTGGTGGTTTTCGGTCTGTCTCGATCTGTAACATCTAGGATCAAAAATGGCTGCTAGATGTTACAGATCGAGACGGTAGCGCGCCTGGGCAGCGGCGGGCTGACATCTCAGTACCCTATCCGTAATTCACTCAGAAAATCTTATATATAGAGACTTAGATTTGTGTATAAGATCGCGTAAAGCTGGCAACAATACTTCTCGAACAACGTGAAGCCGCCCCGTAGGGCGGCCGCCCCAAGAGAGGTGATTCCATGAGAATCGATAAGCTAGCAATGACGTCGCGCGAGGCGCTGCAGACCGCCATGAGCACGGCTGCCGATGCACAGGCCGGCGCGGTGGAGCCGATCCACCTGCTGTCTGCCCTGCTCGGTGCCGGCGAGCGCAATATCTCCGTGATCATCGAGCGCATCGGTGCCGACCCGGCTCAGCTCGCACGCTCCACACAAGATGCCATCGACCATGCGCCCAAGGTGTCGGGCGAGGGTCAGCAGATGGGCCTGTCCAACGAGCTCGTTCGCGTGATCGAGAAGGCCGAGAAAAAGGCCACCAAGATGGGCGACAGCTTTGTGGTGACCGAGCATCTGCTGATGGCACTTGCCGAGGACAAGGGTGAGGCGGGTCGCGTGCTGCGTGGCGCCGGCGTGACCAAGGAGCGCATCGAGCAAGTCTACGAGGAACTGCGCGGCGATGACCGCGTGACGTCTGCCGAGGACAAGACGCAGTTTGAGGCGTTGGAGCAGTACGGTCGCAACATCTGCGATCTGGCTCGCGCCGGCAAGCTCGACCCGGTCATCGGCCGTACCGACGAGATCCGTCGTACTATTCAGGTTCTGTCCCGCCGCACCAAGAACAACCCCGTGCTTATCGGCGAGCCGGGCGTCGGCAAGACGGCCATCGTCGAGGGCATTGCTCAGCGAATCGTGGCCGGCGACGTACCGAGCACCCTGCGCGACCGCGACCTCATCGAGCTCGACATGAGCGCGCTGGTCGCCGGCGCCAAGTACCGCGGCGAGTTCGAGGACCGCTTGAAGGCCGTGCTCAAGGAAGTCCAAAAGTCCGAAGGCAAGGTCATCCTGTTCATCGATGAGCTCCACACCATCGTGGGCGCGGGTGCCACCGAGGGCTCCATGGATGCCGGCAACATCCTCAAGCCTGCGCTCGCCCGTGGCGACCTGCATGCGATCGGCGCGACCACGCTCGACGAATACCGCAAGTACATCGAGAAGGACGCGGCGCTCGCCCGTCGTTTCCAGACCGTTATGGTGAGCGAGCCTACCGTCGAGGACACCATCTCGATCCTGCGTGGCCTCAAGGAGAAGTACGAGATCTTCCACGGCGTGCATATCACCGATAGCGCGCTCGTGGCCGCCGCCGACCTCTCCGATCGCTACATCGCCGACCGCTTCCTGCCCGACAAGGCCATCGACCTGGTCGATGAGGCCGCAAGCCGCCTGCGCATGGAGCTCGACAGCATGCCGGTCGAGATCGACGCCACCACGCGTCAGCTCACCCAGCTGCAGATCGAGGAGCAGGCGCTCATGAAGGAGACCGATGACGCCTCCAAGGAGCGTCTGGAAGCCCTGCGCCAGGAGATTGCCGAGGTCCAGGAAAAGCTCAACGTGCAAAAGGCCGGCTGGCTCAACCAAAAGAACGCCATCGACCACGTGCAGGAGCTTAAGGGCCAGCTTGACGAGGCCAAGAGCGAAGAGGAGCGCGCGACGCGCAACGGCGACCTGGGTCGTGCGTCCGAGCTGCGCTTCTCCGTGATTCCGGGCCTGCAGCAGCAGATTCAGGAGTCCGAGGCTGCGCTCGAGGCACAAAAGCAGCAGGATGGCGAGGGTCTCAACGAGCAGGTGACCTCCGACGAGATCGCCGAGGTCGTGAGCGCCTGGACCGGCGTGCCCGTGTCCAAGATGATGCAGGGCGAGCTCGACAAGCTCAAGGGCTTGGAGGGTGAGCTGCATAAGCGCGTCATCGGTCAGGACGAGGCCGTCTCCGCCGTCGCCGCAGCTGTGCGCCGCAGCCGCGCGGGCCTCTCCGATCCGGACAAGCCCATCGGCAGCTTCTTCTTCCTGGGCCCCACCGGCGTGGGCAAGACCGAGCTCGCCAAGGCGCTGGCCGAGTGCCTGTTCGACGACGAGCGCGCACTTGTGCGTATCGACATGTCCGAGTACATGGAGAAGTTCAGCGTCCAGCGTCTGATCGGTGCGCCCCCGGGATACGTGGGTTACGACGAGGGTGGTCAGCTCACCGAGGCTGTGCGCCGTCGTCCGTACTCCGTGATCTTGCTCGACGAGATGGAGAAGGCTCATCCGGATGTCTTCAACGTGCTGCTGCAGGTGCTCGACGACGGTCGTCTGACCGACGGCCAGGGTCGTCAGGTGTCCTTCAAGAACACGATCATCATCATGACATCTAACGTGGGCTCCAAGGCCATCGCCGATCTGTCCGGTAAGGACGAGGAGGAGATGCGCCATCAGGTCGACGCCGCCATGGCTCAGACCTTCCGCCCCGAGTTCCTCAACCGTATCGACGATATCGTGGTGTTCCATCCGCTCGGCATGGCGCAGATCGAGAAGATCGTCGACATCCAGCTTGCCGACGTCCGCGCGCGTCTGGCCAAGGAGCGCATGACGCTTGCCATCACCCCGGCGGCCAAGCAGATGCTCGCCGTGGGTGGCCTGGACCCCGTGTTCGGTGCCCGTCCGCTCAAGCGCCTGGTCCAGCGCGAGGTCGTGGACGCCATCGCCGCCGCCATCATCGACGGTACGGTGTGCGAGGGCGATCAGGTGACGGTCGATGCCGACAAGGACGGCGGCTTTACCGTCGTGTGCGACAACACGCCGTCTGCTACCTACGAGGTCCCCGACGCCGAGTAGATTTATGGGACATGCCTTAAAATCTGCCAGCCGTCTCTAAACGCCAAGGGCGGCGGATCCAATTGGGTCCGCCGCCCTTTTTCGTGCGACAATCGATAATGTTGAACACGATTGCATGGCAAGGAGATATGCAGATGATAGACAAGAACAAGACGAATGCGCCGGTCGCCAACGCCGCGCCGGCCGCACCCAAGCCTGCACCCAAGCCTGTGCCCAAGCCGCGCGACCCCTACATCCGTGCCGAGAACGAGGATGACGACGGCTACGATCCTTATAGCGATCGTCGCCCCGAGCGCGAGCTCCTCTTCGAAGCCGACCCCTGGCGCTGAGTGCCACCCAAAAGGCCACCAATAAGTTGCGGTGAAATAGGGACTGTTTTGCGGTTTGACCAGCAAAAACAATCCCTATTTCACCGCAACTGCGTTAGGGATGTGGGTGTTGGGCGGCTGTCTTCGGGCCGGCTAGTCCTGGGCCTTGATGCTCGGCAGGAGAATCTGGGCGAGGTAGTCGGTCTCGAGTTTGGTCGCGGCGTCGGCTTTGCCGTCTTTGCCGACCAGTACGTTCTTGATCTGGCTATAGGTGTAGCGGTTGCCGGTCGTAAGCTCGACAAGCTCAATGGCCGTGTCCATGGGGTAGGTCGACACGGGATTCTGCGTCCGTCCGTTGATGGTCTGGGGCACCACGTACGGATAGACGGGGCCGCTGGCGTAGACGGTATAACCGTTGCCTAGATTGGCCGCACCCAAAACCGTATCGCCCTCATCGGGCGTAAAGCTCTCGCCCTCGCGCACCGCGACGAGCGTCACAATCGGCGTATCGCTGTCGCCGGCAAGATAGATGCATAGCGTGCTGCCATTTTGCCAAGTCTCGACCTTGCCGTACCACTCGACGGGGATATCGAGCTGGTAGAGGTCGGTTGCCTTGTGACGGGCGTCGGCATCACGGGCCGCCTGTGCCTTTTGCGCGCTCACGGCATTGACGGCGGCGTCGCGCCGCGCGGTTGCCGCCTGCTGGAGCACCTTGGCGGTGGCGGCGGAGCTCGCGCCTCCCTCCTCGGCATATTTGGCGGCGGCATCGATCTGGTCGTCGGTTACCGTGTCGGCCGAAGGCACCTTGAGCTTAAAGGCGGCCTGGCTGTTTAGGTCCTGTCCGTCGCTCTTGATCGTGACCTGCGTCTTGGTGGTCGGGACGGTATAGATGGTGCCGTCGGCCGCGATGGGGGAGGCGGCAATGGAGAGCGTGTAGTCACCGGGTAGCAGTTTGATGCCACGGCCGTGCTCGTCAACATAGAGTGTTTCGCTTACGGAGGAGCCGTCAGAATCCTGGCCGCTCACCTGTACGGGAATCTTGGAGCCGGTGGAACAGTCGAGCCCCGCGGCATATACACCAATCTGCACCGACATCATCGTGTGGGCATTGGCGGCGGCGATGGCAGCCTGCTCTTGCCGGTATCCGTTCCAGGCGGCATAGCCTGCGCCGCCGGCGACGAGCGCAACGGCCACAGCGCCGGCGACCATTAGATTGCGGCGCTTGGGCGACATCTTGCGATGGCGGACCTCGGCCTCATGTGCCGAAGGAACGGACGGTAGAGGAATATCGCCCATGGCGATGGTCTCGTCCACGGCAGGCGCGGAGCCTAAGCCAGGGAGCTCGCGGGTCAGCGAATCTTCGGCCGGCAAGCTGTCGAGCAAGACGGTTTCCTCGCCCGTGTCGGATTCGAGCTGATTGCCGGCCTCGCTTTCGGTGTCTTCGTGACCTGCCTCATCTTTGGCAGGCTCAACGTCGTCTGCATCCTGATCATCGGACTGCGCCTCGGCTTCCGGCTCATCCTGCACACCAACGCCCGAATCGTCAAACGCAATCTCATCGAGTGAAATCCGGTCTAAGCTCTCCAAGGCCTCAGCGCAAGCTTCTGCATCTTGGGTCGCATCCTCTTGGCCCATCGTCTCATCTTTCATATATCCCCCAAGCTCAATATCGGGACAACAATGTACCCAAAAACAAGGTCATATAGAGCTGTCAGGCGATCGGAAATCTGATTTTATCTGTGCGAGAGGTTTTGAATGTGTGTGCGAATGGAATATGTGCGTGAATGCGCGCAACAACAAAAAGCCTCGGAAAGCGGGCGAATCGCTTTCCGGGGCTGCGCATGACGCGCGATTGCGGTATCGGCTAAGTTTGCCTACATTCAAATGTGGACGGAATAAACATGTTACTCGGCGTGCGCGTAATCAACCTTGGCGCGGCGAGCGGTAGCCTTCTCCCAATCGCTGGTGCCCTCAAAGACATCCTGCTTGTAGGGATTGCGGCCGAGCTTCTTGGCACGGTAGGCGATGTAGATGATTGCGGCGACGTTGGCGATTAGTGCAGCGATCGAGACCGCGGTGGCGGCGCCGGGGTCGAGCGTGGAGTGGGTCACAAAGATGGACTCCTCCTGGAAGTACGGGAACACCTGGGCAAACATGCACCAAATGGCCAGCGTAAAGGCGCGGTTCTGGATCCAGCCGCCCTTGTTCCAGATAAAGGCGGCGACGGTGGGCGCCAGCAGCAGCGCAAAGCCGCAGAACCAGGAGTGGGTGGGCAGGCAGTTGTAGGTGTAGCAGAAGTTCCAGATATCGTAGGCGATAATGTAGACCCAGGTCATATCGGGCCACAGCATGTCGGTCTGATCCTCGGAGGCGTAGACGCTCCACCAACCGGTCATGCAGAAGATGTTGATGATACCGGCGATGCCGTTGAACACGTTGTTCCAACCGGCGAGCTGCGTGGCGCCCTCGGAGGTGACCCAGGTGGACTCGCCCAGGACAAAGAAGTGATAGGCGCTCTCAAAGTCGGACACGACGGCAATCATGATGTTGATGGCGACGATCACAAACGGCCACGCGCGGAACCAGTGCGCCTTGCCGATCTTGCCCCACTGGTACTTAATGGCAATGAAGCCCCAGCAACCGGCCAGCGCCGCGTATACCTTGGCGTAGTGGAACCAGCTGTTCTGGTACACATGGGTGGGGTTGGTGAGCGCCCACTCGGCGCCCTGTGAGACGCCGATGGCAATGGCGACGCAGTAGATGGTCATGGCCAGCGGAGCCACGCCAAAGATGATGGCCGCGCCGAGCTTGGTGCGGCGGCCGACCTCGTTGAGCACGATCAGGCCGATAAAGACCATGGCCCAGCCGACCCAGTGGATAAGGGTATTGCTACCCCAAACATCGAACAGCATGCTGCTCTCCTTTCACACGCCCGCGGCCCCTCTTCCGATCGCGGGCAGTTTGGCCAAATGTCGTCAGTTCTGGGGCTTGCGCTCCGGATACTTGGCGGTATAGCCCTCGATGTGGAGTGTCGAGGCGATGATTTCCTTGACTGTCTCGTCGGGCACATCGGGGTGCGTGCGGATATACATCAATAACCCCATGATGAGGGTGTAGAACGTCTCGTAGACATGGTCGATGCGCAGCTCGTGATGGGCGACAAAGTCCACCACGGTGGTATCGCAGATATACTGCGCCACGCGCTGGACCACGTTGTGCAAAAAGCCGCCGTATAGCGCGCCGCTGCTCGAGGTGAGCGTGCTCGGCAGCTCGTGGCCGCTGGCGACCAGGCGTTTAAAGAGCGGGGCGACGGTGTCGAGCGCGCCCTCGATATCACCAACGGTGCGGCTGGCATTCCACGTCTCGAGCTCGGAGATAAAACCGTCGATTGCCTCGTCCATGACGGCGGTGACGGCGGCGTCCATGTCGGCGAAGTAGTGGTAGAACAGCGAGCGCGTGCAGCCGGCTCGCTTGGTCACGGCCGATACCGATAGGTGGGACACGCCCAGCTCGGAGCTTACGGTGCGCACGGCATCGAGGATCTCGCGACGGCGTTCGTCGCCCGTCAGGCGCTTTGCCGCGCTATCGGATGCGGGGACGGCATCGACCACAGAGATATCCGCTGTGTTGTTGCCCATGTTTTGCCGCCTTTCATCCTCTTTTGCCTGACCGTTCGCCTAACAGTCTTGAATATTGTTGACGGTTCGTCAATACTATTTTTGACACAATGTCAACAATGGCGGGTGAACGGCATGGGGGCATGCCCGGCCTGCAAAAAAGAGGGGCGCTGCGGTCTCGCCGGGCTGCGGCAAGAGAAGGGATAACCATGATTCTCAACGGACCGGGGATTAGCTATACCGAGCCCGATATCGGCGCGGAGTTCGTGCCGCCGATACCGGAGCATCCGCGCGAGGCCATCGTCAAACTGTGTGAGCACTGCACCAACCGCCTGTTGCACCGCGACGAGCTGCTGGGCTACGAGTACTGGTCGTTTGCCGAGGCCGCAACCGACGAGCAGGCCGAAGTGCTCTGCAAGATGAAGATGCGCCGTCCCTATACGCTGCCCGAGATGGTCAAGCTCACCGGCATGCCCGAGGCCCAGATCGAAAAAATGCTCGATGACATGAGCTACACGGGTCTGCTCGAGTACAACTGGGAAAACCCCGAGCGCGCCAAGCAGTGGGTGCTGCCCATGCTGGTGCCGGGTTCTGCCGAGTTCCTCAACATGCGCATGGGTCAGCTCGAGGAGCATCCGGTCTATGCCAAGTTCTTTGAACAGGCGTCCAAGGGCCCGCTGTCCAAGGCTACGCCGATGGTGCCGCCCGGAGGCGCCGGTATCGGCATGCACGTGATTCCGGTCGAGAAGGCCATCGATGCCGCGAGCACCTCGGTGCCGATTGAGCACATCGAGCACTGGCTCGACAAATACGAGGGTAAGTATGCCGCTAGCACCTGCAGCTGCCGCGCGAGCCGTCGCGTGATGGGTGAGGGCTGCGCCGACGACCCGGCCGATTGGTGCATCGCCGTGGGCGATATGGCCGACTACGTGGTCGAGACCGATCGTGGCCATTACGTGACCCGCGACGAGGTTTACGACATCCTGCGCCAGGCCGAGGACAACGGCTTTGTGCACCAGATCACCAACATCGATGGCGAGAACAAGATTTTCGCCATCTGCAACTGCAACGTTAACGTGTGCTACGCCCTGCGCACCTCGCAGCTGTTCAACACGCCCAACCTGTCGCGCTCGGCCTATGTCGCCAAGGTCGAGAAGGACAAGTGCGTGGCCTGCGGTCGCTGCGTTGAGGTGTGCCCCGCCGGTGCCGCCAAGCTGGGCCAGAAGCTCTGCAGCAAAAAGGCGGGCGGACAGGTGCCCGAGTATCCGCGCCAAGAGTTGCCCGATGCCACCAAGTGGGACCACACCAAGTGGTCGCCCAACTACCGCAACGACAACCGCATCGAGACGCATGAGTCCGGCACCGCGCCCTGCAAGACAGCTTGCCCCGCGCATGTTGCCGTTCAGGGCTATTTGAAGCTCGCGGCTCAGGGTCGCTATGACGAGGCGCTGGCGCTCATCAAGCGTGAGAACCCGCTGCCCGCTATCTGCGGCCGTGTGTGCAACCGCCGCTGTGAGGATGCCTGCACCCGCGGCCGTGTGGACGCCGCCGTGGCTATCGACGAGGTCAAGAAGTTTATCGCCCAGCGCGATCTGGATGCCGCGACCCGCTATGTCCCACCTGTGGTGACCCCGACGCGTGCCGGCGGCTTCGACCAGAAGATCGCCATCATCGGTGCCGGTCCGGCCGGCCTGTCTTGCGCTTTCTACCTGGCCGAGAAGGGCTACAAGCCCGTCGTGTTCGAGAAGAACGAGCGCCCGGGCGGCATGCTCACTTACGGTATTCCCAGCTTTAAGCTGCAGAAGGACGTTATTGAGGCCGAGGTCGAGGTTATTCGCCTGATGGGCGCCGAGTTCCGCTATGGCGTGGAGGTCGGTCGCGATGTGACGCTCGACGAGCTTCGCGCGCAGGGCTTTAAAGCCTTTTACGTGGCCATTGGCTGCCAGGGTGGCCGCCTTGCCGGTATTCCGGGCGAGGATGCCGAGGACGTGACCGTGGCCGTCGACTTTTTGCGCGAGGTCAACAGCGGCAAGATCGACGCGCTGCCCGGGCGCACCATCGTGGTGGGCGGCGGCAACGTGGCCATCGATGTCGCGCGCAACGCCTGCCGTCTGGGTTCCGAGCACGTTGAGATGTTCTGCCTGGAGAGCGAGGTCAAGATGCCTGCCAGCGAGGAGGAGCGTCGCGAGGCCATTGAGGACGGCGCGCACATTAGCTGCGGCTGGGGCCCCAAGGAGATTCACCTGGACGAGGCCGGTCGTGTGTGCGGTATCACCTTTAAGCGCTGCACGCGTGTCTTTGACGACGAGGGCCGTTTTGCGCCCGAGTATGACGAGAACGACTTGCGCCGTGTCGATGCCGACCGTGTCGTCATGTCGATTGGCCAGTCCATTGTGTGGGGCGACCTGCTGGCTGGCTCCAAGGTGGAGCTCGGCCGCAGCCAGGGTGCCCTTGCCGATCCGCAGACGTACCAGACCGCCGAGCCCGACATCTTTGTGGGCGGCGACGTCTACACCGGTCCCAGCTTTGCTATCGACGCCATCGCCGCCGGTCACGAGGCCGCCGTGTCCATCCATCGCTTTGTGCAGCCGGGCTCCACGCTCACCATCGGCCGCAACCAGCGCCGCTACACCGCGCTTGACCGCGACGATGTTGTGATTGAGAGCTATGACAACGCAAGCCGCGAGGTGGCACGTGTCGACCGCGAGCGCGAGAAGGCTGCGCCCTTTAGCGAGTACGTCGAGACCTTTACCGAGGAGCAGGTGCGCGCCGAGACCGCTCGCTGCTTGGGCTGCGGTGCCTCGATCGTCGACCCCAACAAGTGCATCGGCTGCGGCCTGTGCACCACCAAGTGCGCGTTTGACGCCATCCATCTGGATCGCGACCGCCCCGAGTGCTCCACGATGGTCAAATACGAGCAAAAGCTCCCCAGCCTCGGCAAGTACGCTTTGAAGCGTGCGATCAAAATCAAATTTGGGAAGAAATAAAAAACGCAACAAACAAGAGAACGGCGTAGAGAACGGTTGGACAGCGAGCGAGTCCCAGGCGTGGCGAGGTGCCTTGAAAGAGGAGGGCATAGGGCTTTTGCCCATGCCCGACGATTGAAAGGCAGATCGTCCGTCTGGGGCTCGCGCAGCGTCAAGTCGACCGCCGTTCGTTAGAACGGCGGAAGAAAAAGTGCATGAATTAGGAATCGTCTATCACATCATTCGCGATGTCGAGAATGTGGCGCGCGCCAATGGCGTGAGTCGCGTTTCGAGCGTGACACTGCTCCTGGGCGAGGTCTCGGGCGTCGTTCCCGATCTGCTGCTTGACGCTTGGCGCTGGGCGGCAGATAAAAAGCCTATCACGCAGGGCGCGGAGCTTATTGTGGAGCCTGTCGAGGCCGTGACGCATTGCGAGGCGTGCGGCTGCGACTACGCGACGGTCGAGCACGGCAAGACCTGCCCCCATTGCGGTAGCGGCGAGACCTATCTGCTGCAGGGCCAGGAGGTCATGATCAAGCAGATCGAGACCCCCGACGAGGACCCGACAGACGCTGCCCCCGACGGCCTCTCCGATGCCCCCGACGCCGTCGACGCCGCCAACCCCCTCCACATCGCCTAACTTAGTCTTTGGGGACGTTCTTAAACGACTAGTCGAAAAAGAACGTCCCCAACGACTACTTTGCTAGAGCATATTTCTTACCATTAGTCAAGCACCATCTGTTTAAACGAAATAGCCTCAACCCGAGCACATTTGTGTCTGTTTAAAACCGGCAATAATGAACAGCGTGCTCAATTCGGTCATGTAAATAGATCAGTTATCAATCCTCAGCAGTAAATCAGCCAAAATGCTAGATAGTAATCAGGTTGTAACAAATCAAGACGTTTAAACAAATAGGTTGATTTTCAATCTCAACGCAACAGCCTGAACGGACCCCGCGTTTCCGCAGCT
>UQKM01000006.1 GCA_900541685.1 uncultured Collinsella sp. | reverse complement strand
CACGGTCGCCAAAGCCGCCACGGCCGCCGCGATCGCCGCCGCGACCGCCACGGTCACCGCCACGGCCACCGCGATCGCCAAAGCCGCCGCGACCGCCACGGTCACCGCCACGGCCACCGCGCTCGTCACGGCCGCCACGAGGACCGCGGTCCTCGTCCAAGCCCATGGCGACAAGCGGAGCGATAACCTTATCGAGGGCGGCCATCAGCTCGGTGGCCTCCTCATAAGAAAGCTCGGGCAGGAGCTTCTCCTTCTTGTTGGCAAGCTCGACCAGGCCCTCAGCAGCATCCTCGGCAGCGAAGACGACGATCTTGCGCATATCGCCCTCGGCGTCGTCGATGCGGCCGACCAGATCGGCAGCCTCGGCCTCGGCCATCAGGCCATCAAGCTCACGAAGGCGCATGCCCAGCAGGTCGGACATCTCCTTCTGCTCCATCTTGGGCTTGAGGTCAAGGAGCTTGATGGCGCGCTCGATGTTTGCCATGCGCTCGGCCTTGGCCTCCTCCTCCTTGGAAATAGCAAAGCGACGGCTACGCAGCAGGCGGGCGGCCTTCTGCATCTTGTCCATCAGCTCTTCGTCATCGTAATCAACGGTGGCCTCGACAACCTCGGCCTCCTCGGCGGAAACCTCGTCAGCAGCCTCAATCTCGGCAGCTTCGGTCTCCACGGTCTCGACTGCCTCGACCTCGGCAGCCATGGTCTCGTTCTCGGTCTCGTTCATGATCTCTTCGTTCTCGGACATGAGACTCCTTCTTGGCCCTCTCGGGCATCATCGCCCCATTCGCGGGGCCCGTCGCGCACTCTTTGCGCTTTAAACATTCATGCCTCTCGGCAAAACGTCCACTAGTTTATGGTCTCGCCCGCCAATCTAGCTGCAGAATCTATGTGCACACATTAATGCGACATGTCGCGGTATCATGACCTGAACCAAACGTGTCCACCTTAAGGAGCCCGCCATGATTAAGCCCATCATGAAATCCGAGTTCTTTTTACGCCTGCCTTCCGAAGACGCGGGACCCGACGACGCCGTAATCGGACAAGACCTCCTGGATACGCTCCATGAGCATGAGCACGAGTGCGTGGGTCTCGCCGCCAACATGATCGGCGTGCGCAAACGCATCATCTGCGTAAAGGACGGCAACAGGGCGCTGCTGATGTACAACCCTCAAATTCTTGAGCAGGTCAATTCCTATCAGACGAGCGAAGGATGTCTCTCGCTTTCCGGCGAGCGCCCCTGTACTCGCTATCGCCGCATTAAGGTTGAGTATTTGGACGAGAATTTCGTCCACCGCATCAAAAACTTCTCGGGCTACACCGCCGAGATCATCCAACACGAAATCGACCACTGCAACGGGATTGTTATTTAGACAGCCAGGGTAACGATGCAGGTTGAGCACACGACAGCGAGCGAGCCGCATTTGCGCCAAGGTGACGTGAAATGAGAGGGCGCTGACCTTCTGGTCGCGCCCTCGAAATTGAACGTCAGATTGGCGTGAATGCGGCTCGCGCAGCGTCAGGTGGTCCGCCGTTCGGTAGAACGGCGGAACTAATTAGCTCTGGCGGTAATGATCGAAGAAGTCGGCGAGGTCTTCGAGCGACTCTTTGAGCACTTCCATGCGCGGCAGGTACACGATGCGGAAGTGGTCGGGCTCACCCCAGTTAAAGCCGCCGCCGCGCGTGATCAGGATCTTCTTCTCGTGCAGCAGGTCAAGGGCGAACTGCTCGTCGTCAGTGATGTTGAACTTCTTCACATCCATCTTGGGGAAGATATAGAACGCCGCACGCGGCTTGACCACCGAGATGCCGTCGATCTTGTTGAGTGCCTCATACACGAAGTTGCGCTGCTCGTAGACACGACCGCCGGGGCGGATGTAGTTGTTAACAGACTGATGGCCGCCGAGCGCCGTCTGGACGATTGACTGAGCCGGCACGTTGGAGCACAGGCGCATGTTCGAGAGCATGTTGATGCCCATAATAAAGTCGCTCATGCAGCGCTGGTTACCCGAAAGCACCATCCAGCCAATACGATAGCCCGCGATCATGTGCGACTTGGAAAGGCCGCTAAAGGTGACGCAGGGCAGGTCGGGAGCGAGCGAGGCAATCGAGACGTGCTCGTAGCCGTCCATGCACAGGCGGTCGTAGATCTCATCGGCAAAAATCATGAGCTGGTGCCTGCGCGCGATCTCAACGATGCCCTCGAGTACCTCGCGCGGATAGACCGAACCCGTGGGGTTGTTGGGGTTGATGATGACGAGGGCCTTGGTCGCGCTCGTGATCTTGGACTCCATATCCTCCAGGTCGGGATACCAATCCGCTTGCTCATCACACAGATAGTGAACGGGATGACCGCCGGCAAGGGTTGCGCACGCCGTCCAGAGCGGATAGTCGGGGCTGGGGATCAGAATCTCGTCGCCATTGTCGAGCAGCGCGTTCATCGAAAGCTGAATGAGTTCGGACACGCCGTTGCCCGTGTAGATGTGCTCCATCTGAACATTGGGCAGGCCCTTGATCTGCGAGTACTGCATGATTGCCTTGCGCGCGGAGAACAGGCCACGCGAGTTGGAATAGCCTTCGCAGTCGGGCAGCTGCTGGCGCATGTCCTTGATGACCTCATCGGGCGTGCGGAAACCAAAGGGCGCCGGATTACCGATGTTGAGCTTGAGAATACGCTCGCCCTCGTCCTCCATACGGGCGGCCTCGTCGACGACGGGGCCGCGCACGTCATACAGGACGTTATCGAGCTTGGTGGATTTAGAAAAAGTACGCATGGTGGTGCTCCTTGGAATTTGAGCTGAGGGATGGGGTTCGGGCTTGGGCACGTTGCGAGGCGATGATTCCTCGCCTTGATCGGCGTCACCGGCGAGCAGCCAGGAAACATCGACCTCCAAAATACGAGCGAGCAGCTCTGCCACATCGCGCCGCGGGATCGTCTTGCCGCTCACATATTGGCTCATCTGACTCTTGCCGAGTTTTTTTCCGAGCATCTCCGATGCGCGGATTACGTCCGACTGGCGAACGTCGCGATCGGACATGGTCTGTCGCAGGCGATCGCTAAACGTCTCTTGGGCCATTAGAACCTCCTTGCTGGCAAAGTTCAATTTATAGAACACGAATTGAACCTAAGTTCAATTTAGGCAGCAGTATAGCGCCGTACCTTATTCGGAAGTTCAATTTCACAAGAAAACGTACCGAACTCCGAGATTTGCCCAAGGCGGACAATGACGCGCACGCGTTTAGAGATATTCAAGGAATCGAGCGGCGGCAAGCGAAACGTCAGCCGTGCGATATATCGCGTTGATCTGCCGATGGGGATGTCCCTCGAGCGGACGCACGGCGACATCGAACTGACAGCGGCGCAAGATGAGCGCCGGAAGAATACTCACGCCCAGACCGTCCTCGACCATGGCCATAATCGCATAATCATCCCAGGTCGATAGCTTAGAACGCACCGCCAGACCCGCGCGGCGAAACAGCGGCGTAATCTCGTCGTCGCTACCGCGTTCCAGAAGAATAAACTGCTCGTTGGCCAAATCGGCAAGGGAAACGACCTCCGCGGTGGCAAGCGAGGAGTCCGCTGGCACCACGGCCATCAGCTCGTCTTGCACCAACGGCCGCGACGCCATGCCGGCGCCGCGTGGCTCGCGCGGAATAAAGCCCAGGTCGCAGCGGCCTTCCGCCACCCATTGCTCAATCTCGGAGTAATCACCCATCAGCAGCTCGTAATCGACATCCGGGTGATCAGCGCGAAACCGCGCGATCACCGGCGGCAGTACATGGGTCGCCACACTCGAGAATGTACCGATACAGATCTTGCCACGCATGAGCCCCCGCATCTCGTCCACGCGTCGCTGCAGGCGGCCAAACTCTTCGCATAACGCCTCGACTGCCGGCATGACCTGCCGCCCGTCGGCAGAAAGCACCACGCCCTCGCGGCTGCGATCAAGCACCTTAAAACCCCAGTCTGCCTCAAGGTCGCCCACCATGCGGCTCACGCCCGACTGCGAATAGCTCAGCCGCTCTGCAGCATGCGTAAAGCTGCCGGCACGCACCGTCTCGAGCAGCACTTGCATCTTTTGAATATTCGTTTCCACGGCATCCCTCCACCTTTACATGAGTTTTTGTCATGTTATCCATGCATTATATTCGCTTTTCTTCTAAAGCCACCTCACCCATAGTGAACATGCTCGGATATAGAGGGGATGTCAGCACATGAACAACGGACTGTTTACGTACTTAGCAGCATTGCTATTGTTTGGCTCCAACGGCATCATCGCCGCTGCCATCGCGCTGCCGAGCTCCGATATCGTACTGTTGCGCACGTTTTTGGGCGCTCTCACCCTTGCCGCCATCCTCTTCATAACCAAGCGCCATAACCTGCAGGCTCCGTCTCGCCCCCGCGAGGCCGCAGCGCTCATCGTCTCGGGCGCCGCGCTGGGCGCCAGCTGGATTTTCCTGTTCCGCGCCTATCAGACGATCGGCGTTGGCATCTCCTCGCTGTTGTATTACTGCGGCCCCATCATCGTTATGGCCCTCTCCCCGCTCATTTTTGGCGAAAAGCTGACCGGCGGCAAAATCGCCGGGTTTATCGCCGTTGCCTGTGGCGACTTTCTCATTGCGGCGCAAGGTCTAGGCGGCAATATGCCCATTGCGGGTATCGCTTGCGGCATCGCCTCGGCCTTCTGCTACGCCTTGATGGTCATCGCTAGCAAGGGTGCGCCACACATCGAAGGCCTCGAGAACTCCACGCTCCAGGTGAGCGCCGCCTTTGTAACCGCGTTGATCCTTACGCTCTTCACGCAAGGTGCCCCCTCGTTCCTCTCCCCCAGCATTGCCGCCGGCATCGATTGGGGCGCCGTCGCCATGCTCGGCGTCGTCAACACCGGCATCGGTTGCCTGCTCTACTTTAGTGCCGTCGCCAAGCTGCCCGTCCAGACCGTCGCGGTCGTCGGCTACCTCGAGCCGCTTTCGGCCGTCGTGTTCTCCGTTGCCCTTTTGGGAGAGACCATGACGCCCATCCGCCTCATGGGCGCCGCGTTGATCATCGGCGGCGCGATCTTTTGCGAAGTCGCCGGCAAACGCGCAGACACCAAAGCAAGCATCGCCCAAGTAGCACGCGCCTAAAAGCCCCTCTTCAGTTTCAAAGCAGGGGCGCGTCCGTGGTTATCACATTGCAGCAAGACCATACAGCCGGTGCGCCCCTGTTTTGAAATGCTACCTGCGTACATGAATAATCCCCAGATGGGGATTATTGTCTAAAACACCCCGATGTGCCAAACTGCTCTTATATGTATAAAGATGGCATAAAGGTTATCTGCCCTAGACAGATAACCGGATGTCTAAGGGAGTCCACGTGGCACACAACAAACTGGAGGCAAACCTCCAAGACCAGCACGGACAGAGCGGGCATGGAGCCATTCCCCTTTCTGCTGGTATGTTGCTCGTAACGCTCGGCGTCGTCTATGGCGACATCGGCACGAGCCCTATGTACACCATGAAATCAATCGTCGCCAACAACGGCGGCATCGGTACCGTCAGCGAGGACATGATCCTGGGCGCGCTTTCGCTCGTCATCTGGACCATGACGCTCGTAACCACGGTCAAGTACGTGCTAATCGCCATGAGGGCCGACAACCACAACGAGGGCGGTATCTTCGCCCTGTTCAGTCTCGTGCGCAAAGTGGCGCCGTGGCTGATCCTTCCCGCCATGATCGGCGGTGCGGCGCTGCTTGCCGACGGCATCCTCACCCCCGCCGTCACGGTCACCACAGCCATCGAGGGTCTGCGCACCATCGAGTGGGGCCACGCGCTATTGGGCGACGGCCAGACCAACGTCATCATTATTACCATCATCATTATCTGCGGCCTATTTGCCATGCAGCGCGCCGGCACCTCGTCAATCGGCAAGCTCTTCGGCCCGCTCATGACGCTATGGTTCCTGTTCCTGGCGGGCGCCGGCCTGTTCAACATGCTCGGCAACCTGTCCATCTTGCGCGCACTCAACCCCATCCGCGGCATCATGTTCCTGTTCTCGCCCATCAACCACTCGGGCATCATGGTGCTCGGCTTCGTCTTCCTGTCGACGACCGGCGCCGAGGCGCTCTATTCGGACATGGGTCACGTGGGCAAGGCTAACATTTACGCATCCTGGCCGTTCGTAAAGGCGGCCCTCATCCTTAACTATCTGGGTCAGGGCGCTTGGCTGCTCGCCAACAACTCCAATCCCCAGATGCTCGCGATGGACATCGTCAACCCGTTCTACATGATGCTTCCCGAGCCCCTGCGCCCCTTTGCCATCGTGCTATCGGCCGTAGCGGCCATCATCGCCTCGCAGGCGCTTATCACCGGCTCGTTCTCGCTGGTATCCGAGGCCACGCGTCTCAACCTTATGCCGCATCTGCGCATCCACTACCCCAGCGACATCAAGGGTCAACTCTATATTCCGCTCGTCAACAACATCATGTGGGTCGGCTGTATCTTCATCGTGCTGCTGTTCCAAAACTCCGAGCGCATGGAGAGCGCCTACGGCCTCGCCATCACCGTGACTATGCTCATGACCACGACGCTTTTGACGAGCTATATCGCCGGCATCCTCAAGCACAAGCTGGGCGCTTGCGTCTTTGCTCTGCTTTTTGGCGCCATCGAGCTCTGCTTCTTTGCCTCGTGCCTCACCATGTTCTTTGACGGCGGCTATGTGATGATCTTCCTGGCCTCGCTGCTGTTTGGCCTTATGTACGTGTGGCGCCGCGGCACCGCCATCGAGCGCACGCAGACGATCCTGCTGCCCGTCTCCAAGTACATCGATCAGCTCAACCGCCTGCGCAACGACGAGACCTACCCCGTGCTCGCCGACAATCTGGTGTTCCTCACCAACAGCCCCGACCCGCTCACGCTCGACCGCGACGTGCTCTATTCCATCCTGGACAAGCACCCCAAGCGCGCCAAGGCATATTGGTTCATCAACGTGCACGTTACCGACGAGCCCTATACGCACGAGTATTCCGTCGAGACCTTTGGCACGGACTTTTTGTTCCGCGTGCGCCTGGACCTGGGCTTTAAGGTCAACCAGCGCATCAACGCCTATCTGCGTCAGATCGTTGGCGACTTGATGACATCGGGTGAGCTGCCACCGCAGCATCACACCTACTCCATCTACGAGACACGCGGCAACGTGGGCGACTTCCGTTTTTGCATGCTGCGCAAGATGCTTGCCCCCGAAACGGACATCAACCGCAACGACCACCGCGTGATGGCCATCAAGTACGCCGTCCGCCGCGCCTGCGGAAGCCCGGCACGCTGGTACGGTCTTGAGAACTCGGCGATCATCATCGAGTACGTGCCTCTCTTTGCCCGCATGCGTCCGGCGGTCAAACTCGTACGCACCCATGTGCCGCTCGAGGTCCAGATCGAGGAAGCCGAGGAAATGGAAGTCGATATCTTCTCGGACGACCTGGTCAACGGCAACGAGGCCGGTAGGGACATGAACGTCGATCCCACCGAATTGCTCGAGAGCGTCGCCGATACGCCCGAACAGCAACTGCTCGACGGCCTCGAGAGCGCCCAGCTCAACGACGCCAACTTCTAGCGACGTCGCGCATCAACGACAGCGCCCCTGCACCTCACAGGAGATGCAGGGGCGCTTTGCATTTCAGTAAAGCCCTCGGCTACGAACGGCGCGGCTCGGGAACCACGAGCCTATCGGGGCTCGCGCCCTCGGCATCCATCAGGCTCACGTAACGAATCGACGGATCCCCATACATCGCGTAGTAATAATTGCCCGTGCGCGCGCTAAAGCATCCGGTATAGATAGTCTTCTCGAACTTGCCATCGCCCATCCTGGACGCCCCCTCAATCATCACCACGCCCTCGAGCGAGCGGAACATGCGAACGACGTTTTCGGTCTCGCTCTCCTTTTGCGGGTAATTGGCATTGAGGTACGCCGCCTTTACAAAACGGCTCGGCGAATAGCAATCGCCCGGAATGCCGCGCATGCCGGCACCGGCTCCATAGGGCTTAAGCTCGGCGCCACGCCATGTCGCCGTCTGCGGAAAATCGCTTGTGGCGGTGATATAGGTGCGCAGGTTTTCCATGTGCCACGGGAAGGTCGGCTGGTTGGCAAGGGTGTCGACCGGATCGTCGTATACATGCAGGCCGTCAGCCATCATCTCGACCACGATGCTGCGCTGGCTGTCGCCGATAATCCAATGGAGCAGCGACACGCCCAGCCCCTCTCCGGCAGATTTGGCGACAATCACCGTGTCGCGCAGCGCGGCCTCGACCTCATCGACCGTCGAGAACGTCGCTGCCACCCACAGGGGAAACTCATAGGCCGCGATATTGTTCTTGCCGTCGACAGGGCCCTCGGCATACTCGGCATAGCCGGGAAAGTTGAGCCCCGCCACAGCCAGACCCGCATCGTTACCACAGTCGAAAAACATGGGATAGTTCTTGTAATCGATGCACATGCCGATTACCGCGTGTGCCGCCGACGCATCGTCGATAAACGAATACGGAATGTGGAACCCGCGCGGCATCACGCGAACCTGTTGGCCGTAGTCAAAGCTCCAGTCGAGGTTGCGGCCCAGATACATGTGGCCAGAATTATCGGTAAATCGAATGCTCGTGCACATAGCGCCTCCTAGCTTTACGGTCCTGCTAAGGTTATTGTCACCAAACAAAAAGGCGCTAAACACAAAAGCCCGGACATGACAACAATGTCACGCCCGGGACAAAAGCACAGGTTCAATCCCCGATCAAATCACTCGACCGGAAATAACCGAACAGGTCGGTTTAAAGTGTCGAGGTGCCGCAGATTGGCGTGAAAGAGGAGCGCAGCGTACTAACGGTACGTAAGCGACGATTGAACGCCAAGGTGCGGTGCATCGGCGCTTTAGACCAACTTGCCAAGACAGTGATCAATCATGTGCTGAATCATTTGCGCCTCGAAGCCCACAAAGTCCTGCTTGCGCTCGCGCATCTTGCCGTCGACGATCTGGTCAAAGGCAACCTTGCACTTGATATAGCGCGTAGACTTGGTGACCTCCTCGTGCGTCAGGCAGCTCTCCTCCATCTTGCTGGCGCCCAGGCCAAACACCAGACGGGGATTGTAGAGCACATGGGGCTCGCCGGCGTCGTCCAGATAGACGCAGACCTTCTTGGTAACGCCAATCTGGTTAGCGGCAAGGCAGCCGGCATCGTCGAGCGACTTGATGGTATCAATCAGGTCCTGTGCGACCGACTCGTCCTCGACAGTCGCAACCTCGCAACGCTGGGACAGGATAGCCTCGTCGTGGCAAAGCTCTTTAATCATACGTTCCTCCATAGGGGTCGTTGTAACCGCTTAAGTATACGGTACCCATACATTTTCATGCGAAAAATACCGTCCGTCTGCCACAAAGCGCCGAACATCAACATGCGAGGAACAACAGCGTCGTAAAGGGGCTATAGTGGGAGCGTTCGTGTCAATCGGCCTAAACTCGGGGCCGAACAAGGAAAGGGTATGCATGGACGAACTTTTTCACGTCAGTGAGCGCAAGTCCACAATCGGGACCGAACTTCGCGCTGGACTGACAACATTCCTGGCGATGGCCTACATCATCGCCGTCAACCCCGCAGTGCTCTCGGGCGCTGGCATTGATGCGGGAGCGCTCGCCTGCGCCACCTGCCTGGGCGCCGGCATCATGACCATCTGCATGGGCATCTTCGCAAACCGCCCGCTCGCCTGCGCTTCAGGCCTGGGCATCAACGCCATGATCGCGGGCATCACCACCACCATGTGCGGCGGTGACTGGCACGTCGCCATGAGCGTTATCTTCCTCGAGGGTATCGTCATCTTGCTGCTCGTCCTTTGCGGCCTGCGCGAGGCCATCATGGACGCCATCCCCGTGGTCCTGCGCCACGCCATCTCGGTGGGTCTGGGCCTGTTTATCGCCATGATCGGCCTGTGCGACGCCGGCATTATCACCGCTGGCGCCGGCACACTCGTCGGTCTGGGCGACATCACCTCCCCCACCTTTATCGTCGGCATCATCTCCATCGTCGTGACGGTTGCCCTGGCCTCCCGCAACGTGCCGGGCTCGCTGCTCATCGGTATCATCGTCGCCGTTATCGCCGGCATCCCGCTGGGCGTCACCCACGCCCCCGAGGGCCTCATCGCCCCGCTCGATTTCTCGACCTTCGGCGCCCCGTTTGCCAGCACCGCCGACGGCAACATGGCTATCGTGAAGGTTCTGACCGACCCGATGCTGCTCGTCGTGGCCTTCTCGCTGCTCATGAGCGACTTCTTCGACACCATGGGCACCGCGATGGCCGTCGCCAAGCAGGGCGAGTTCCTGACCGAGGACGGCAATGTCGAGGACATCCGCCCCATCCTGGTTGTTGACTCCGTGGCCGCCGCTGCCGGTGGCTTTATGGGCGTCTCCTCCATCACCACCTTCGTCGAGTCCACTTCCGGCGCCGCCGACGGTGGTCGCACGGGCCTCACCTCCGTCACCACCGGCGTGCTGTTCATTCTCGCCGCGTTCTTCTCCCCCATCGTCACCATCGTTTCCAGTGCCGCCACCTGCGGTGCCCTGGTCTATGTCGGCTACCTCATGATGAGCGAGGCCTCCGAGATCGACTGGTCCGACGTGTCGCAGGGCTTCCCGGCGTTCATGATTGTCGCCGGCGTGCCCTTCACCTACTCCATCTCCGCCGGCATTGGCCTGGGCTTTATCGCCTACGTGATCGTCGCGCTCTTTAAGGGCGAGGCCTCCAAGATCAAGCCGCTCATGTGGATTGCAGCCCTCGCCTTCCTCGTCTACTTCTTTGTAGCGTAAGGGCAAGATTCACAATACCAAACACCAAAGCGCGGAGTCGCATCGAGCGGCTCCGCGCTTTGCTTTTAAAGCCAGGCACCGCGCGGGCGCGCGATGTATTGCTTCCCAAGTTTTGGACATTTTGCCCTCCAAACGGCACTACCGACGGCTACATCCTGCAGATATGCTGGATATAACCGCATAGGCCCTATGAGGATGGGAGTAACCATGGCCGCCTTGTTCACGACCCCCAAGCGCAATGACAAAACCTCAGGAGCCCATTTTGTCGAGCCCGACGTGCACCGTCGCGCACTGCTCGCGCACGGCAGCTGGCGCCGCGTGACGCGCCGCATCGTTGCGGGCGCCGTGTGCGCGCTCACGGTGAGCTCGCTGCTCATGCCGAGCATCTCGCTCGCGGCCGAGTGGGTCAACGTCGGCGGCACTCAGTACAACACTGCAGCAGGCGACGAGGCCGGCACCTGGGCCTGGGACGGCGGCGCCGACATGAAGCTCAACGGCTATAACGGCGGCGCGATCGAGGCAGCGGGCAAGCTCAACGTGAGCTACGAGGGCAACAACACCGTCACTAACGACGACGGCCGCGGCATCAAGGTTAAGGATGGCGCGAACGAGAACGCCGAGCTTAATATTCAGGGCGACGCGTCCAGCACGCTCAACGTGACATCTTCTCGTGACGCCATCACTTCCGTCGGCAACATCAACATCGACGGCGCTGGCACTGTCAACGCCACGAGCACCGAGCACGATGCCATCGATGCCGGGGGCGATGTCACCATCAAGGGCTCGGGAAACGTTAACGCCACGGGCGATTCGGATGGCATCAGGGCCGACGGCAACATCACGATCGACAACAGCGGAACCGTCACCGCCAAGGCCACCGAGGATCAGGGTATCGATGCTAACGAGAACCTCATCATAAAGGGCGGCGGCAAGGTGGAGGCAAGCTCTATCAAAGACAATGCGATTTGGGCCGACGGCAACATCGAGATCTCGGGTGGCAGCCAGGTCAAGGCAAGCTCCGAGGAAGACGCCGCCATCGACGGTAAAAACAGCCTCACGGTCACGAACGCTTCCCTCAACGCAAGTGGCGTTGGGTATGGCATCTATGTCTACAAGGGCATCACGCTCGATGGCGCGACCGTGACGGTCCGCGCAAGCTCAGATGGCGGGGAAGTCAGCGCACTCTTCACCGATGAGGACGACATCGTCATCAAGAACGGCTCGACTGTGGATGCGCTCGCAGAAGGCAGGTTCTCGGTTGCAATCTCCACCAGTTATTTCTACTCCGGCGAAGCGGGTGGCCATATCTACATCAGCGACTCCGTTGTCAAGGCCATAGCCCGCTATGCCGAGACCGGCGGCGACGGCCCCGACCACTACAGTGGAGACCAGGATGGCGAGATCGCCCCTGAGCGCAGGGGCGTGAACTTCGGCATCTTTGCCCGGACCAAGGAGGGCATCACGCCCGCGACCATCTCGATTGTCCGCAGTAAGGTCACGGCCGAGGGAGACACGGCGGCTATCTTCGCGCTTGCCATGAGCGCGGACGGCGAGGCGATCGGCACCATCGAGATCGAAGGAGCTCCCATCCAGACGCCCACAGGCGGCAAGATCATTGGCTATCGCAACAAGGAAGAACATGACGACGGCATCTTCTACGCGGTGGGTCAAACCATCGGCACGGGCGACGCTGTGATCGACTCCCCCTATAACGAAGCAGTCGCCAAGAGCACGGCCATCGTGCCTCCCGAGGAGACCAAGCCCGAGGAAAAGCCCGGCGAGACCAAGCCCGAGGGTTCCAAGTCCGAGGGCACGAAGACGACCAAGACCGTTGCAGTTGCAGCCACGGGAGCCAAGACCACCGGTAAGCTCGCGGCAACCGGCGACGCCTCGAGCGCAGCCATCGTGGCAGCCGCCCTTGCGGGAACAGCCGCCATCGCCGCAGGCGCCCTGGCGAGTCGCAAACGCTCGTAAACACTTTTTCGCACAGGACGGGTGGATCGCGGCTCTTGCCTTCCCCGTCTACTTCTTCGTAGCGTAAGGGCAAGGCTGCAAAAGCTGAACAATAAAGCGCGGAGTCGCCATGCGGCCCCGCGCTTTTCTTTTAGCGTCGGTCCCTGCGCCGGCGTGCGGCCTATTTCTCCCCCATTTTGGCCATTTTGCCCTCCAAACGGCACTACCGCCGGCAACATCCAGCAGATACGCTGAATCTAGCCGTATAGGCCCTATGAGAACGGGAGCAACCATGGCAGCCTTGTTCACGACCCCCAAACGCAATGACACTACCGCCGGAACCCATGTTGCCGAACCCGACGTTCGCCGTCGCATAGGACTCGCGCACGGCAGCTGGCGCCGCGTGACGCGCCGCATCGTCGTAGGCGCCGTGTGCGCGCTCACGGTGAGCTCGCTGCTCATGCCGAGCGTCTCGCTCGCGGCGGAATGGGTCAAGGTCGGCGAAACCAAATACAACGCCGGCACTGCGGCGGGCGACGAGACCGGCACCTGGTCGTGGGACGGCGCCGACGACTTGAAGCTCAACAACTATAACGGCGGCGAGATCCAGGCCGCAGGCAAGCTCAACGTGAAATACTCGGGAAACAACATCGTCACTGCCGACTGGATCGAAGGCATCAAGGCTTCTCATGGCAAAAATGAGAACGCCGAGCTCAATATCCAAGGCGACGCGGGCAGCACGCTCAGCGTGACATCTACTGAGGACGCTATCCTCTCCACGGGTAATATCAACATCGACGGAGCCGGATCCGTCAACGCCACGAGCGCTCGGTTTGATGCCATCGACGCCGAGGGCGATCTCGCTATCAAAGGTTCGGGCAACGTCAACGCCACGGGCGTATCGGATGGCATCAGGGCAAACGGCAATATCACGATTGACGACAGCGGGGCCGTCACCGCCAGGGCTACCAAGGACAAGGGTATCGGAACCGACAAGAACCTCACCATCAAGGGTGGCGGCACAGTCGAGGCAAGCTCAGCCGATGGTGAGGCCATTTGGAGCGGCGGCAACATCAATATCTCGGACGGCAGCCAGGTCAAGGCGAGCTCCGAGAAAGACGCCGCCGTCGAGGCCAAGGGCAGCCTCGCAGCCACAAACGCCTCCCTCAACGCAAACGGTGTTGAATATGGCGTCTATGCCCACAAGGGCATCACACTCGATCATGCAAACGTGACAGTCCGCACAAGTAAAGGCAGATACGGTGGCGCCATTGCCCTCTTCACCTACCAAGACGATATCGTCGTCAAGAACGGCTCCACCGTGGACGCGTTTGCGGAAGGCGAGGTTTCGGCTGCATTCTCCACCAGAAACGATCGACCCAACGAGGAGGGTGGCCACATCTACATCAGCGACTCCGTTGTCAAGGCCATAGCCCGCTATGTCGAGAACGGCGACGGCCCCATCCCCTACAGCGAAAACCAAGATGGTGAGACGAGCCCCGAGCCCCAAGGCGAGAACATCGGCATCATCGCCCAGACCAGCGAGGGCGTCACACCCGCAGTCATCTCGATCATCCGCAGCAAGGTAACGGCCGAAGGAGATACAGCGGCAATCTTTGCCCGTGCCATGAGCGCTGACGGCAAGACAATCGGCACCATCAAGATTGAGAACGCCGCCATCCAGACGCCCGAAGGCGGCAAGGTCATTGACTATCGCAAGCTCCGTGACGGCATCTACGAGGCAGGCCAAGCCATCGGCACGGGCGACGCCACGGTCGACTCCCTCTATATCAAAGCAGTCGCCAAAAGCACGACCATCGCACCTCCCGAGGTAGCCAAGCCGGAAGACCCCAAGCCCGCAGAAAGCAAGCCCGCGGAGTCCAAGCAGAACCCCAAGTCTGAGGGCTCAAAGCCGACCAAGGCCGTTGCGGCTTCAACCACGAAAGCCAAGACTACCGGCGTGCTCGCGGCAACCGGCGACACCTCGGGTGCGGCCATCGTGGCAACCGTCCTTGCGGGAACAGCCGCTATCGCCGCAGGCACCATGGCGAGCCGTAAGCGCTCTTAGACGCCCCTGCGCACATGGCAGCTCCCGCGAAGGCCCCGAGCCCCAGCACCGTTTAACAACGCCACCGCCGAGCTCCCCTCCGGCGGTGGCGTTTTCCATATGCGTCCGCAGGGGATGCACGAGATTGTCTTTGGTCTAGCCCAACCGGCATACGCTGGCGTGCGACAATGGGGGGCTGCCGATATCACAACACTGAGAGAAGCCCGTCATGGAAGCGCATCAAAAGCAGATAACCGTTTATTCGAATCATACGGAAAGCGCGCCTGTCATCTACCTTCCTGTGGTCGTGGGCGACGGCAGCGAGGTTTATAAGTGTTGCCGAGAGCTCGACTGTCCTCCATTCGCCCTCGTCACCATTGGCGGACTCGATTGGAATCGCGAGCTGAGCCCCTGGGCATGCGACGGGACCGTACGCGATGCCGAGCCTTTCGGCGGCCAAGCTGCCGATTTTCTTGATGAGCTGCTGAATCAGATAATCCCCCAGGTCGAGTCGTCGCTTCCTCAGCCGCCCACCTGGCGCGGCATTGCCGGTTACTCGCTCGCGGGCCTCTTCGCACTCTGGTCCCTCTGGCAAACCGACGCCTTTGACCGCGCCGCGAGCGCATCGGGGTCGCTATGGTTTCCCGACTTTGTCGACCGTGCCAGCACGGCCCCTTTTGCCGGCAGCCCGCAAGCCGTCTACCTGTCACTCGGCAAAAAGGAAACCAAGACGCCCAACCGCATGATGCGGCATGTACTCGACGACACACGCGCGATGGAAGCGTTGCTCGTCGAGCGCGGCATTCCAACAACGCTGGAGCTCAACCCCGGCAATCACTTTGCCCAAACCGACTTACGCATGGCCCGCGGCATCCACTGGATACTGACACATTAAAAATGGTGCCCACACGCATATACGCATGGGCACCATATCTTGTTTTAGCTGAACGCAGCTGCTACTCAGCAGCCTCCTCAAGCTCGGAGACATCAAACTCAAAGTCGTTACCCGGCAGGATGGCGTTGAGCACAATGCCCACCAGTGAGCCCACGGCAATGCCGGACAGCGAAATGGTCACGCCGCCCAGCTCCAACACGATGGCGCCGGCGGTGCTGTACGCGATGCCGAGCGAAAGCACGAGCACCAGCGCGGCAACCAGCACGTTGCGGTTGTTCTGGAAATCGACCTGGTTCTCGATGAGGTTGCGGACGCCCACAGCGCTGATCATGCCGTAGAGCACGAGCGACACACCGCCGATCACACACGCCGGCATGGCCGCAATGACAGCCGCGAACTTGGGGCAGAACGAAAGCACGATGGCGCAACACGCGGCAATTCGAATTACGCGCGGGTCGAACACGCGCGTCAGGGCGAGCACGCCGGTGTTCTCACCATACGTAGTGTTGGCCGGAGCGCCAAAGAGCGAAGCCAGAATCGTGGCAAGGCCGTCGCCGAGCAGCGTGCGATGCAGACCGGGATCGGCAATGTAGTTGCGCTCGCAAGTCGAACCGATAGCAGAGATATCGCCGATATGCTCGATCATGGTCGCGAAGGCCAGCGGCATGATGGTGATGATGGCCGTCGTGGCAAGACCGCTATCGAACTGCGGCCCAAAGAGTGCAAACACGGTGTTATCCCACACGACGGGCAAGCCAACCCAGGGAGCGGCTGCGACGCCCGAGAAATCAACCTCGCCGAGCGCAGTCGCAACGGCATAGCTCACCACAACGCCCAGCAGAATCGGCACGATCTTGACCATGCCGCGGCCCCAAATGTTGCAGATCACGATAACGGCAACGGCAATAACAGCCACAAGCCAGTTGGTCTGGCAGTTGGCAATAGCGGAGCTTGCCAGGATCAAGCCGATGGAAATGACGATGGGGCCCGTCACTACCGGCGGAAAGAAGAGCATGACGCGCTTGGCGCCAAACGCGCGGAAGAGCGCCGCCAGCACCGGATAGAGCAGACCGGCGCAGGCTACGCCCAGGCAAGCGTAGGGCAAAAGCTCGGCCTCGCCGTTGGGCGCAATCGCGGCATAGCCAGCGATAAAGGCAAACGACGAGCCCAGGAAGGCCGGCACCTTACCGCGCGACAGGAAGTGGAACAGCAGCGTTCCCAAGCCGGCAAACAAAAGCGTCGCCGAAACCGAGAGACCGGTGAGCACGGGCACCAGCACCGTGGCTCCGAACATCGCAAACATGTGTTGCAAACCCAACACAAACATGCGCGGGCGGCCGAGCGACGATGCGTCGTAGATGGCATCGGTGACGGCGGGCGTCGAGGATTGGGACATGGAAGTCCTTTCATGATGGAAGGGCGATCAGGCATATCGGATAACCTGCCCGAACGATACGATCCGAACCATTGTACGTGATATGCCATGTCTCGCACGCGCCGTCACCTGCAAACGGTAGCGTTACTTCCAAACGCGCTCGGAAATGCGCTTGACCAGCGCGATCTTTGCCCACTGTTCGTCCTCGGTCAGTTTGTTGCCAATCTCACAGCTGGCAAAGCCGCACTGGGGCGACAGGTACAGGTTCACGAGCGGCACATACTTTGCGGCCTCGTGAATACGTTCGACGATGGCATCCTCGTCCTCGAGCTCAGCGGCCTTGGTGGTCACCAGGCCCAGCACGACCTTCTTGCCGGGAGCAACATACTTGAGCGGCTCAAAGCCACCGGCGCGCGGCGTATCGAACTCAAGGTAGAACGCGTCGACATCCTCGTGCGCAAACAGGTACGGTGCAATGGGATCGTAACCACCCTCGAAGGCATACGTGGAGTGATAGTTGCCGCGGCACACGTGCGTGTTGATGACCAGATCGTCGGGCTTGCCCTCGATGGCGGCGTTGTTGAGCGCCACGCCCAGCTCGCTTACCTTTTGCAGGTCGACCGGGCTCATGCCGGTCTTTGCCACGAAATCGGTGTCGCAGTAGATACCCCAAGTACAGTCATCAAACTGGATATTGCGGCAGCCTGCTGCGTACAGGTCGGCAATCACGGTGCGGTATGCTGCCGCGATGGCATCGGCGAGCTCTTCGTCGGTCTTGTAGACGGCGCGCAGACTCTCCTGCTGGCCATCGCAACGGTCGAGCGTGACTTCGGAGAACGTCTGGATCGGTGCCGGGATGGTCTGGCGTGCAACGTGGCCCTCGCCCTCAAGTGCCTTGACAAACTTAAAGTGCTCGACGAAGGGGTGGTTCTCTCCGCTGATGGGGCCGGTCACCACGGCGGTATCGGCCGTGGTCTCCTCGTCGTGGAACATATAGCCCGCACGCGAGGTACGACGCTCGACGCCGTTCAGCCCCCACATAAAATCGAGGTGCCAGTAGCTGCGGCGAAACTCGCCATCGGTGATGACCTGCAGGCCGGCGGCCTTTTGCTTTGCCACCAAATCGCGGATGGCATCGTCCTCGACGGCCTTAAGCCCCTCGGCATCAAGCGTGCCTGCCGCATAGGCGGCACGAGCGTCCTTTACGGCCTGCGGACGAAGAAAGCTGCCGACGATATCAGCGCGAAACGGCGCGTTCGGTTGAATCGAAGTGCTCATAGATATCTCCCTTTTGCATTGGTTGCTTTACTGGGACAGAGTATGAGCGTTCATATGGCCATCGTAAAATATACGTTTATAACAGTTTGATATAGATGCTTCCTATATCAGTTGGGACTGCCATGAAGAGATTTGACCCGTTCAGGACGCAGCAGTCTAGATATGCTGACGAATCGCGTCGATATAGGCCCGACCGTAGCGCGTGAGCGTCGTGTTCTTGCGCGTGATAATGCCGATCTCCATGTACTCGTCTACATCGAGCGGAATCGAGATAATACCGGGGCCGTTAAGCTCATGGCTGATCACGCCCGAACACACCGTGTAGCCGTTAAGACCCATAGCTAGGTTGAACAGCGTCGCACGGTCGCGCACGCGGATATTCTTGCGGCGCTCAAAGGTCGAGGTCAGCTCCTCAGAATAATAAAACGAGTTATAGCTGCCCTGCTCATAGGACAGGAACGGGTAGTCTTCCAAGTCCTCGAGCGTCACACTCGAGCGGCCCGCCAGCGGATGGTCGGCGCACACGAAGACATGCGGCGTGGCGCAGAAGAGCCCTTCGAACACGAGCTCGTTGGCCGCCAACATGCGCTCGATGACCTCGCGATTGTGCTCCGACAGATACAGGATGCCGAGCTCGCTTTTCATGTGCGCGACGTCCTCGATAATCTCGTGGGTTTGCTCCTCGCGCAGGGTAAAGTCGTAGCGCGCGGCATCGAACTCGCGGATCACGTCAACAAACGCGTTAACGGCAAAGGAATAATGCTGGCAGCTCACACTAAAGTGCGGCACCTGCTCGGACGCGCCCTTGTACTTGCCCTCGAGCAGATCGGCCTGGTCGAGTACCTGGCGCGCGTAGCCCAAAAAGGTCTCGCCCTCCTCGGACACAATGACGCCCTTGTTGGTGCGCTCAAAGATGCGCACGCCCATCTCATTTTCGAGATCGCGGATCGACGCGGTAATCGAAGGCTGCGTCACAAAGAGCCGGCGCGAGGCCTCGGTGATGCTGCCGCATTCGGCAACCTTAACAACATACCTGAGCTGCTGGAGCTTCATAGCCTTCTCCCTAGACGTTCGTGACGTCGAAACCCGTTGCGTCCATCTGACGCATAAACGACGGCATCTCCCCCGTCGCGGCGCAGGCGGCAATCTGATGCAGAGCCCCGGCGACCGCATCATCCGCCGCAGCGCCAATATGCCAGCGCGCCGCCGCCGTAACGGCCTCGTTGGCATTGGCGACTGCAACGGAGTTGGGAACGGCATCGATCATGGGCAGGTCGTTATCGGAATCGCCAAATACGGCCACCTCGTCGGGCGTCAGGCCCAAAGCGCGCGCCAGCTCCAGCGCAGCGCAGCCCTTGTCCCAACCGGCCGGAAGGATGTCGAACAGGCGCACTCGGTTGTTGGGAAACACAAGCGAGAGTTCCGGCACCTCGGCGGCAACGCGCTCGCGTAGCTCCGCGAGCTCCTCACGCGAACGAGCACTCCAGATATTCGCCTTAAACACCGGCGCGTCATCGACAACGGGACGGCACGGGGCCTCTTCGCCCTTGAGCCACGCGTTGCCGCCCGACTCCATGGCGCGGCGCACACGCTCGGGATCGCTCGTCACGCAATAGGCATCGTTATTCCAAAAGTCATCACCCAGGCTGTAGACCTTCAAGTACGTATCGTCGGTCTCTTGCTCCAGGTAGTCTGCCAGACGCATCAGGGCATCGTTGTCGGTCGCGCGCGAAGCGACCGCCTGACCGTCGACAAACATGACCTGGCCGTTGCAGAACGCGCCGGTCGAAAAGCACTCGGAACGATTTTTGAACATCCAGCCCATCGCGGACGGCTGGCGACCCGAAACCGGGCCAAAGTGCAGACCCGCCGCCTGCATGGCATGAATGCCCTCGATGGCGTAGTCGCTGGCGCCGTCATGCCCGGCTGGAATCAGCGTATCGTCCATATCGGTCAGCACAAGTTTAATCATAAGGTCCCCTCGGTCATTCTTAATCCCGTCTATTGTACCGACCTGCCAAAAAGAGACAGGTTTATATTGGCAGGTTTTATCTGGGAAAACGCAAAGCCCCAGTTGTTACCTGCCAAAATAAACCTGTCCCTTTTTGGCAGGTGCGCTAGTATAGGGAACAACAGATTCGATGCGGGAGTGCCGGCGGTGCAAACCACAAGGCTGAGAGGGCATGGGGCCCAATCCTTTGAACCTGTCAGTTAATGCTGGCGTAGGGAGCATGCCGCCTTTTTAGGGGCGCTGTCTATGCACAGCGCCCCTTTTCTATGCCAAGGAGGCATGTGCAGTGATCGATTCGGAACAGCTTAAGCAAAACGTGATCAAGGCCGTGGAGGAGATTCGCGCCACCAATCCGATGGCGGGCTCCATCACCAACACGGTGACGATCGACTTTGTCGCCAACGCACAGCTCGCCGTGGGCGGATCGGCCGCCATGGTCTATCTGCCCGACGAGGGCGAGGCACTCGTTGCCGGCGGCGGCGCCATCTATCTCAATATGGGCACGCTCTTTCCCATCTACGAGCAGACGATTCCCCGCGCGGCCAAGGCGGCACACGACGCCGGCAAGCCCTGGGTGCTCGATCCGGTTGGTCTGGGCATCGGTAGCCTGCGCACCCAGCTGGTAAACGAGCTCAAGCAGTACAAGCCCGCCATCGTGCGCGGCAATGCCTCCGAGATTATCGCGCTCGCCGGCCTGTGGGGTCTTGAGGGCGAGGCGGCTGATCTGAGCCGCGTGCGCGGCGTCGACACCACCGACACGGTCGACGCCGCCCGCGATGCCGCCGTGGCGCTCGCCCGCTACACCGGCGGCGCCGTAGTGGTCTCGGGCGAAGTCGACCTGATTACCGACGGCACGACCGTGGCCAAGTCCCACGGCGGCAGCCCGCTCATGTCCAAGATCACCGGCTGCGGCTGCTCGCAGGGCGGCGTGCTGGCCGTGTACGCCTGCGCCGCCGACCCGTTTACGGCAGCCGTCTGCGGCACCGCCGTCTACAACGTTGCCGGCACGCGTGCCGCCGCCGTCGCCGATGCCCCGGCAAGCTTTAAGGTCGCCTTTATCGACGAGCTCTACCGCGCGACCGCCCAGGACATTGCCGATAACCGACTCGAGCTCGAGGAGGCATAAGCCATGTCCGAGCCCGCAACCGATGCCGGCATGAACACACTCGTCGCCGTGGCCATCGCCCCATGCGGCACCGGCGACGAGCTGTCCGCCGAGGTCGCCGAGGTCGTGCGTGTCATTCGCGAGAGCGGCCTTCCCAACCGCACCACCTCGATGTTCACCGAGATCGAGGGCGACTGGGACGAGGTCATGCAGGTCGTGCGCGACGCAACCTTTGTGTTGGCGAGCAAGGGCATCCGCACCGAAGTCGTGCTCAAAGCCGATATTCGACCCGGATTTACCGACACCATGACCGGCAAACTCGAGCGCATGGAAGCGCAGATCAAAAAGCAGGAGGAAGCACGATGAGCATCCGCGACAACCTTGATATCTCGGCCTATCTGGTACTCGGCCCCGAAAACACGCTCGGGCGCCCCGTGGGCGATGTGGTGGCCCAGGCACTCGATGCCGGCTTTACCTGCATCCAGGTGCGCTCCAAGGTGGCAAGCGCCCGCGAGATCATCGCGCTGACCGGCGGCGCCGCGCAGGCAATCGCACAGGCTGGCAAGACCGGTCAGGTCGCTTTGCTGATCGACGACCGCCTGGACTGCGTACTCGCCGCGCGCGAGCAGGGCATTGCTGTCGACGGCGTGCACGTGGGCCAGAGCGATATTCCCGTCGAGGTCTGCCGCAACCTTTTGGGCCCCGATGCCATCGTGGGCCTTTCGGCCCGTTGCGAGGAGATGCTCGAGTACGTCAAGACCGCCGACATGAGTTTGGTCGACTACCTTGGCATCGGCCCGCTCCACGAGACCGAGACCAAGCGCGACTGCGGACGCGCGGCCGATGGCTCTATCATCACCAAAAGCTTTGAGGACCTGGCCGCACTCCACGCGGCAAGCCCCGTGCCCATCGTGGTGGGCGGCGGCGTCAAGACGGCCGACCTGCCGCAGCTTAAGGCCACCGGCGTCGACGGCTTCTTTGTGGTGAGCGCCGTCTGCAGCGCCGATGATCCCTACGCCGCGGCCAAGGAGCTCGTCGACACCTGGCAGCAGGCATAGGCATAGGCCGAACAGCTGATTCGCAGCCTCATATCTTCAATAGCGGAAAGCGCATCCCAGTTTGGACCTCCATTCCGGGATGCGCTTTCCATATAGAGGCTCAACGGGAAACCGCATCCCAGTCTGAACGCATATTCCGGGACGTACTTTCCGAAACCCCACCGCTTGGGAAACTGTAACCCGTTCTGAGCGCTCATTCTGGGACGCGCTTTCCGCCGAGTCCACGGCAGCTTGCCCTACCCCGCCAGATACGATTCCAACGCCGGCAAGGTCGCCTCCGCATCGCGGCGACCAATCTGGTAGATGCGTTCAAGTTCATCGGGCTCGCGACACAGCGACGGCACCTTCACCGATTCGCTCGGCCGCACCACAAAGATCTCGCCGGCAGCCTCGCGACGTGCCAGGTCATCGAGCGTGGCATTGTAGACCTCATGTCGACGCTCAAGCGCTGCGACAAACTCCGGATAGTGACGGAACACGCGACGCAGCATGGGCATCACGCTGTTGGGCTGCTTCACAAAGCCCGCCGGCTGCGTGAGCACCACGATATTGCGGTCATACCCCTGCGCAAACAGCCATGCACTGGGAATAGAATCGGCCACGCCACCATCCAGATACTTATGCCCGTCAATAGCAACGGGACGCGTCGCCACGGGAATCGCCGACGATGCCCGGATCCACTCGATATCCCGCTCGTCGCCATAGGGCAGGTCGTGGTAGACGGCCTTGCCCGTCTCGATATCGGTACACACGCACGTAAACCGCATGGGGCAGGCGCGATACGCCTCCAGGTCGATGGGATCGCGCTCGATGGGCACCTCGTGATAGGCAAAATCGGCATTGAACATATCGCCGGTTCGCAGCCAGCTGGTCACGCTCGCATAGCGTTTGTCGGCGCAATAGGCCTTGTTATAGCGAATGGCGCGGCCGATCTGGCGCGATTTAAAGTTGTAGCCAAATGCCGCGCCCGCCGAGACGCCCACCATATGGTCGCAGGTCAAACCGTGCTCCATCCAAACGTCGAGCACGCCCGCCGTATACATACCGCGGTAGCCGCCTCCCTCGAGCGCCAGCCCCACCGTGCTCGTCATATTTGACTGTGCCATGCGACCATCTCCGTTCCTGCGTTTTAAAACGGAACAAGTATACCCATCAACAAATATCGTCTCAGTCGCATTTTCATCGAACATCGTCGCGTTACCGTTTGGCGAATAATGGCCGCCCGCAACATGGGCACCCCTACATAATTCCATACACTTGTTTATACTACTCAGTAGTTATCAGCCGAGAGCACGAACCGACAAATAAACCCAACGACGCAGCAAGGCGGGGGCTTGGAAACACGCAAGGCGTTGAGCAGCAACGCATGTGCACAACGAGCTCGCCCGACGCAATCCGCCCCGACCTCAGAAAGCCGCTTACAGTATGGATAACGCCAGCAATAATACCGAAACGCCCGAAAAGACCATCCGTGACCTTCTGGAGCGTCAGGACGATCTGATCAGGACCGCCTTTACCGACGAGCTCACCGGACTTGGCAACCGCGGCGGCTTTACCCGTTCCTTAGAGGAACTCTGGGAGCAGGAACTGCCCGTGACCATGGCGTTTATCGACATCGATAACCTTAAGCACTGCAACGACATCTTTGGACATGACGAGGGCAACCGCTATATCTTGCAGGTGAGCCTCTATCTCAAACTGTATATGAAGGTGGACGAGGCGGCATTTCGTCTGGGGGGCGACGAGTTCGCCATCCTATCTACGATTGCGACCGAGGACGACCTTGCCGAACGTCTGGAACACTGCCGAACGGTACTGCTCGAAAACAACGCTTCCAAGATGCCTCACTCGTTTAGCTACGGAGTGGCACACGCCGACCCCGCCCTGGGCGAAGCCCCCAATCGCTTGACGAACGATGCCGACCATCGCATGTACGACTACAAGCTACGTCATGCCGTGCACCTTGATCGACGCAATATCGCACAAGCCCACACCGACGACTTCGAAATAAGCGATCGCATTTTCGACGCCCTTTCGATGCTCAACGAAGGCCGATATTTCTTTATCGAGAACTTGGACAAACATCGAACCCTTTGGTCACAAGGCGCCTTGCGCGATCTTGGTCTTCCTTCGGAGCATATAGACAACTGCCACGATTACTGGAAAACGCGTGTCCATCCCGATGACCTTGAGGCCTATACCAACGACATCGACCAAATCTATGACGGCTCCAAACATCGCCACGTCATGCAGTACCGCGTGCGCAATGCCGCCGGCGACTACATCCTCGGCCGTGCTCGCGGGTTTCGTATCGACGGCGACGGAAATGTCCCCTCGCTCTATGTCGGCGAGCTCGTCAACCACTCGCTTGCCGAGACCGTCGACGCCGCCACGGGCCTCGGAATGCAGCGCACGCTGATCAACGCTATCGATGCCTGCCGTCGCGACCATTGCAAGACGGGGCTTATAGCAGTGCGCGTTCGCGGCACGGCAAAGCTCAACGAGCTCTACGGGGCCGAGGCCGTCGACAACATGCTCGCCGAATACGCAGGCCGCATGCTGTCGATTACTCGCGGCAGGAGTCGCGTCTTCCGCTCACGCAACGCCCAGTTCGTCGTGCTTAGCAACAATTTGGATCACGAAGCATTCGAGCAACTGATCCAACATCTCAAAGAGGCCGTTTTCGCTCCCGTTCGAATCGCGGACGACACCATTACCCCCGTCTGTCTTGTCGTTCCGGCCTTTTACGAGCACCTGACCAATCAAACGGCCGCCGTTTTAGGCGAACTCGACCGTCGCATTCGCACGGCCGGCGGGCTTGTTCCCAACGACAGCCTCCCCATACCCGAGGTGGAGCGCAAAAGCGCCATCGCCGAACGCATCGATTCGCTCACGGGTCTCTATCGACCCAGCGAGTTTATGCGCCGCGCCAACGAATTTCTCGAGACAAGGCGCAACGGCGCCTGGTGTATCGCCACCGTCGATATGGGACACATGCGACTGTTCAACGAATGGCACGGACAGGCCGAGGGCGACCGCATGCTCGCCGATGTGGGCACGGTCCTCAAGGACATCGAGAATGCCAACATGGGCGTCGCAGGGTACTGGGGCCAAGACGACTTTTGCATACTCATCCCCTTTGAACACGACACCGTCCATCAGATCTATAGCCGCGTTCGCCAGGCCGTGGCCAAGTATGATGACGGCGTGGGATTCTGGCCGTCCATGGGCGTCTACCCCATCGACTCCAACGAGAAAATCACCATCGATGCGCAGGCCAAGGCCATGTTTACCAATCGGCGCGCAAAAAACGACTTTAAGGAGCGCATTGCCATTTTCCGCCCCGAGGAGTACGAGCGCGAAATCGCGTTCCACCGCACGCTGACCGAATTCCAGTACGCGCTCTCCAACGGCCGTATTACCTACTACCTGCAGCCCCAGGTCGACATGGAAACCGGCGAGATCATTGGCGCCGAAGCGCTCACGCGCTGGATCGACAAGGATGGCTCCCTCATTTCGCCCGCCACCTTTATCCCCGCTCTCGAAGAAAGCGGTTTTGTGGTGACGCTCGACAAATACGTTTGGCAGGGCGTTGCCTTGTGGCTGCGCGAGCGCATCAATCGGGGGCTTCGCGTGGTTCCGATCTCGCTTAATGTGTCGCGCGTGGATATCCTCGCCTGCAACGTTGCCGAGCATATGGGAGCGCTCGCCGCCCAATACAACCTGCCGCCCGAGCTCATGCGCATCGAGATCACCGAGACAGCTTATACGGGAGAGTCCGAGGCCGTGGATAAACTAACGGCCGACCTGCACACCCGCGGCTTCTCGACCTATATGGACGATTTTGGCACCGGCCAGTCCACGCTCGCGATGCTCAAGAACGTCAACGTCGACGTCATCAAGCTCGATCGCACGTTTGTGCCCGATAACGGCGATGAGGGCCGCAGCGTGCAAATCATCTCATCAATGCTCGAGATGGCGCAGTCACTCCATCTGCCCGTTGTGATCGAAGGCGTCGAGACGGACAAGCAGGCAAACATGCTGCGCCACATGGGCGCCCGCTACGCTCAGGGATTCCTCTACTACCGCCCCATGCAGGCGGAGGATTTTGAGGCATTGCTCGATGGTGGCAACGACAACTAATACGCTCGCACGCAAAACGCCACCGTCGAGGGGAGCGTTTGTTCCCATGAGCTAACTAATACTCCAATCTAAACCGAATTGGGAGTAAGATACAAACCATTGTTCCATCCAAGGAGGCAATCCATCATGAACGAGTCGTATCGCCTGGGCGAGCAATCAATCATCGCTCATCTTCAGCGACTTGCGAACGGGGCCTCAACCACCGAGCTCGATGTTGCCGCGCTGCCCCCGGAGCTGCGTGCCATCGGTGAGCAACTGCAGAAAACGCTCGCCATCCTGCAACAAGAACGTGAGTTGCTTGAGCACGGCGCCTATATCGACTCGCTCACCAATCTTGGCAACCGTGGCGGACTCGACCGCCATGTCGATCAGCTCTGGCGCAAAGGCACCCCCTTCACCTGTGCCTATATTGACATCGATCGCCTCAAGCATTGCAACGATAAGTTTGGCCACGCCGAGGGCAATCGCTACATTCTGAGCATCTGCCGCGCACTCACCGAGACAATGGAGCACGATGAGTTGCTGTTCCGTATCGGTGGAGACGAATTTGTACTTATATCCCCCACGACAAACGAAGCCGAGCTCGAGCAGCGCCTGGAGTGGACGCGTGCCAATCTTATCGAGGCAACATCGGACGGCAAGGCGCCCATGATCGCCAGCTTTAGCTTTGGCTGCTCGCGCGTCGACCCGCTTGCAGGCGATACGCGTCGCCAGATGACAAAGGACGCCGACCGCAAAATGTATCGCTACAAGCTCATGTACCGTGTGCAACAACCGGAAGAAGGCGATGCGCTGCAACGCCCGATCACCGAACAACCCCCCCCCCTGCAACGACCGAGTGTTTCAAGCGATCTCCATGAGCTCCGAGACACGCTATCCGTTCATCATTAACCTCGACACCGGCGAATCGCAATGGTCGGTTAATGCCGTGCGCGATTTTGACCTACCCTCCCAGCATCCCTACAACTCGCTCGATATATGGCTTGCCCGTGTTCACCCCGAGGACCGCGACAACGTACGTGCCGAGCTCGATATGGTGGTAAACGGCACGTGGCACTTCCACTGCATGCAGTATCGCGTCATGAATACCGCCGGAAAATACGCGCTTTGCGACTGCACGGGTTACCGCCTGGACGGCACCGATACCGAGCCCAACATGTATGTGGGCATTGTCACCAACCGAAGCTTGGCAGATACGACCGATTCCGTGACCGGTCTGGGCGATATCCACGCCCTGGTCAACGCCATTGGCGAGATGCGTCGCGTGGCACGAAACGCGGGCTTGATCGCCATTAAAATCGACGAAATCGCACAGGTCAATGCCCGCTTTGGCTTTGATGCAGGCGACCGCGTTTTGGCAGAAAGCGCCGCCTGCCTCATGGATTGCTCGCGCGGCAAGGGTCGTCTGTTCCGCTCGACCGGACCGATGTTCGTGGCGCTCTTTGACGAGCTTGATCCCGAAGAGACCGACGCGGTTGCAGACGAAATCGAACGGTTCTTGGGATCGCCCGTGCTCCTTGGCTCATTTGAATATCAGCCGCCCCTTCGCGTGGTGACGCTTCATCTGGACGCCGTCGACCGACAGCCCGTTTCCATTTTGAACGAACTCAATGCGCTGATTAAAGAGGCGCCGCAGGTACCGGGCACCAAGCTGGACTAGCGTTATGGGGCGCATGATGGTTAATTTCCGATCTCAACCGAACACATTGGGCAAATAGGTCGTACCCGCAGTTAGCCGAACGTCCCCGCAGTCCCTCCCGGGGCCCGGGGGCACCGTTTCGATACTCTTGGTTTACTTTGCCTGATGCAAATAAGTGCTCAACAAGATAGAACCTATCCCCCGCCACGGATATGCCCTCGAGTAAATCTGTTAAGCCAAGCCTATCAAATTCTATTGACAATTGGCTGCATTGGTCCATTTTGTCGTCCAGCCACTTCCGCTGGCTATCGCCTCATAAACACAAACCTAACGAGCCGCACGAACGACAAAGAGGCCAAGCTGAACAGAAGTAGAACCAAAACTTCAAAAACGCTGGTATTCCAATCGCGTACCCAGCCCTCTACCGCCCACAAGAAAAACAGCAGCCCCATCCATAACGTCACAGAAGAAATCAGCTTTGCGTAAGGGCGTATATCAATCTCGCTCTCCCTTTTTGTGACATCATATCCAGCAATTGAGCAGAGCCATCTTCCTCTTCGGTATTGGATTGAAAGGACAATCAAGGCAATCGAAGTCATCAAGCAAACAGCATCCTCTGTTTCCATAGAGTTTCCTTTGCTTTCCATCCTAGTTACGCATTCACAATCGAATCAAACCAAGTATGAATTACTCGATAGCAACCACCTTAGTATAAACCATAGCCGCCGCAGCAGCCCGCCTTCCAAGGCCTCAAAGCTCGCCATCGAGGGCGACCCGCCCAGACCCCTTACAATCTGCTCGCACGAGGCCCCGCACTCCAACATCCTCTGGACCGTATCCCGCTCGTACCTGGTGAGCGTGCCTGCCGTGGGCCCTCGGGGCCGGCATCGTGCCCCACGCCATCTGCCCGCTCGTACGATAATCCTCTGCAGAGGTCACCGACAGCAGAGGGAGTTTGTGATGAAGGTTCTTTTGGTCAATGGCAGCCCCAAGGCAAACGGCAACACGGCCCGCGCACTCGCCGAGGTCGCCGAGCAGCTCAACGCCGAGGGTATCGATACCGAGATGTTTCAGCTGGGCGCCAAGCCCATTCGCGACTGCATCGGTTGCGGCCAGTGCGGCAAGCTCGATTGCCGTTGCACCTTTGACGACGATATGGTCAACGAGCTGATTGCCGCTGCCGAGCAGGCAGACGGCTTTGTCTTTGGTTCGCCCGTCTACTACGCGCACCCCAGCGGACGTATCCTCTCTGCCCTCGACCGTGCATTCTATGCCGGCAGCAAGGCCTTTGCGCACAAGCCGGGCGCCGCTGTCGCCGTTGCCCGTCGCGGCGGCACGTCGACCACCTTCGACGTGCTCAACAAGTACTTCACCATCAACCAGATGCCCGTGGTAGCATCCACCTACTGGAACAACGTCTTCGGTGCCATGCCGGGCGAGGCCGCCCAGGACGCCGAGGGCCTTGCCACCATGCGAAACATCGGTAAAAACATGGCCTGGCTGCTGCGTTGCATCGAGGCGGGAAAGGCCGCCGGCATCGAAGCCCCCGAGGCCGATCGCGAGCGAACCAACTTTATTCGGTAGAACGGCGGAACATAAATATGAACGTGCAAATTTTCGGGACTAAGAAGTCCTTCGATACCAAGAAGGCCCAGCGTTATTTTAAGGAGCGCCGCATTAAGGTGCAGTTTATCGACCTTAAGGAAAAGGAGATGAGCAAGGGCGAGCTCACGAGCGTGATGCAGGCGGTTGGCGGCATCGACAAGCTGCTCAACCCCAAAGCCAAGGACGAGGAGACGCTCGCACTCATCCAGCACCTCACCCCCAGCCAGCGCTTTGATAAGCTGCTCGAGAACCAGCAGGTTCTGGCCGAGCCCATCGTACGCAACGGCAAGAAGGCCACCGTCGGCTATTGTCCCGATGTGTGGGGAGCCTGGGAGTAGCCTGTGTTATTTGTCGGCGCGTGGGTATAAGAGCTGGCGTTTGGCATAAGATTCAACTGTAAGCCATGTCTAACAAAGGAGGGCGCATGCCCAACAAACCCGTGAAGATCATCATGCTTACCGGCTACCTCGGTGCCGGCAAGACCACGCTGCTCAACCACATCCTCGCCAACGACGGCGGCATCCGCGCCGCCGTGATCGTCAACGATATCGGCGAGATCAACGTCGACGCCAGCCTTATCGCCGACGGCGGCCTTTCCGAGACCGACGACCTCATCCCGCTTACCAACGGCTGCATCTGCTGCACGCTTTCGGACGACCTGGCCAACCAGCTGCAGGGCATCGCCGATTCGGGCAAGTTCGACTACATCATCATCGAGGCCTCGGGTATTTGCGAGCCTATCCCCATCGCCTACACCATCTCGAGCTTCTGCGACGAGGCCAAGGTGGGCGGCGAGCCCAAACTCGCGCTCGACAACATCGTGGCTGTGGTCGACTGCGCCCGCATGTACGACGAGTTCAACGGCGGCCGCGACCTGCTGGCCGAGGATATCGACGAGGACGACATCGAGAGCCTGCTCATCCAGCAGATCGAGTTTTGCTCCACGCTGATTCTTAATAAGACTGACACCGTCACCCCCGAGCAAATCGCAGAGCTTAAGGCCATTGTGCGCAGCCTGCAGAAGGACGCCGTGATTATCGAGGCCCAAAACGGCGAGGTCCCCATGGAGGAGCTGCTCGACACCGACCGCTTCGACTTTATGCGCGCCTACAACTCCGCCGCCTGGATCGAGGCCATGGAGCATCCCGAGGAGCACGACGACCCCGAGGTGCTCGAGTACGACATCGAGACCTTTGTGTACTCGCGCCGCAAGCCGTTCGACCTGCAGAAGTTCACCGATTTTGTTGAGCAGGAGTGGCCCGATGAGGTCATTCGCGTCAAGGGTCCGCTGTGGCAGACCGGCGATCCGGACATGTGCTACATGTTTGAGCAGGCCGGCCACCAGATGCGCCTGATGGAGAACGGTCTGTTTGTCGATTCTGCGCCCGAGGGCGAAAAGCAGAAGATTATCGACGAGAACCCCGAGATCATGCAGATTTGGGACGACGAGACGGGCGACCGCATGACGAGCCTGTGCATCATCGGCCGTCACATGGACAAGGAGGCGCTCATCGCCGCCCTCGATGCCTGCCTGACCGACTGGCACCGCGCCTAGGCTATCGAAGCGGGCGTTTTCCGCCCACGTAACCGCCAAACCACCACGAAGGTGCCCTTCGTGGTGGTTTTTCGTTCTGAGCCAAGGAGATTCATGTTCAACATTGTGCTGTATGCGCCCGAGATTCCGGCCAATACGGGCAATATCGGCCGCACTTGCGTGGTTACCGGTACCCGCCTGCATCTGGTGGAGCCGCTGGGGTTTTCGCTCGACGACAAGACAGTGCGTCGCGCCGGCCTGGGCTACTGGCAAAACTTGGACGTGACGACCTATGCCGGCTGGGAGGATTTCCTTGCGCGCAACGGCCTCTCCCCCGCCGACGAGCGCCTGCATCTGCTGACCAAAAAGGCACGCCGCACCTATGCGCAAAGCACCTACCGCGACGGCGACTACTTGGTCTTTGGCAGCGAGAGCTCAGGCATCCCCGAGCCACTGCTTGCCGCGGAGTCCGAGCGCTGCGAGCGCATCCCGATGCTGCGCGATTGCGATTCGCTTGACAACGCCGAGACATGGGAAGCCCACGAGGAATCGCTAGGGCATACCGAGGACAGCCACGAGGCCATCCTTCGGCAGGATATCTGCGGCAACTTTGTAGACCCGGACGACTACCGCATCAGCGCCCTCAACCTCTCCAACAGCGCCGCCATCGTCCTCTACGAGGCCCTGCGCCAGACAGGCTTTCCGGGAATGTGACAAAGGGACTGTCCCTTTGTCACATTCGGTTATAGGTAGCGACCGGTAATGCCTGCGGAGCAGGCTGCGATGTCGCCCGGCGTACCGGCGCAGACGATTTGCCCGCCGGCGTCGCCACCGCCCGGGCCCATGTCGATCACGTAATCGGCGTTGCGGATAAGGTCGAGGTCGTGTTCGATCACGATAACCGTGGCGCCCTTGGCAACGAGGCCGTCAAACACACTCAGCAGCACCTGAACATCGAGCGGATGCAGACCGATCGTGGGTTCGTCGAACACAAACACGGCGTCATCCTGTACGCGGCCCATCTCGCTCGCAAGCTTGAGCCGCTGAGCCTCGCCGCCCGAAAGCGCCGGCGTGGGCTCGCCGAGCGTGAGATAGCCCAGCCCCAGGTCGTGCAGGGTCTGCAAGCGCGCCTGGACTTTCTTGAGTCCTATCGTGGCGTCGAGGGCCTCGTCCACACTCATGTCCATGATCTGCGGCAACGTAAGCAGGCTCCCATCCTTGCCCTCACGATGGATATGCGAGGCCGCGTCGGCGTAACGCGAGCCGCGGCATGCAGGACAGACGATCTCGACATCGGGCAAAAACTGCACGTCGAGCGATATCGAGCCCGTGCCATCGCACGTAGGGCAGCGCAAGGTGCCGGTGTTGTAGCTAAAGGCACCCGCCTTATACCCTGCCGCCTTGGCCTCGGGCGTACGGGCGAAGGCGCGGCGCAGCTCATCATGAATATCGGCATAGGTCGCCACCGTCGAGCGCACGTTGGCGCCGATGGGTGTGGCGTCAATCAGATTTGTACGGGCAATGCCTTCGGCATCGACCCAACGCACGTGCCCCGGCAAGCGCTCGCCAGCTGCCTGCGCCTTGAGTGCCGGGATAAGCGTCTCGAGCACCAACGTCGTCTTGCCCGAACCCGAAACGCCCGTCACCGCGACGAGACGGCCGCGCGGGATATCGACTTCGAGCGGCTTGACGGTATGGATGGTATCGGTCGCCATGCGGATGTGGCCCTGGTCGAACATTTCGTTGTCAGTCACCTGCGGACGCAGGCGCTTGGAGTCCGAGCACAAAAACGGCGCGATGCGGCTGTCCTGCAACTGCTCGACCTCGTCCACCGTACCGGCGGCGATTACATGGCCGCCGCCTGCTCCGGCAACGGGGCCCATCTCGACCAGATAGTCAGCTTCCGCCAGCACGCGTGTATCGTGATCAACGACAACCACGGTGTTGCCGTCATCCACCAGATCGCGCATCACGCCTACCAGGCCGTCGACATTGGCAGGATGCAGGCCGATCGAAGGCTCGTCCAGCACATACAGCACGCCCGTCGACCGGTTGCGCACCACGCGGGCGAGCTGCACACGCTGGCGCTCACCCGTGGAGAGCGTAGCACCGGCGCGGTCGAGCGAAAGGTAATCGAGGCCCAGGTCGACCAAGCGACGGGCGGTGCTCAAAAACGAATCGCAGATATCCGTTGCCATGGGCTGCATCTCGGCTGGCAGCGCTGCAGGCACGCCGCGCATCCACTCAATTGCCTCGCCCAGCGTCATGGCCGCTGCCTGCGCCAGATTGATACCGCGCACCTGGGGCTGACGCGCAGCCTCGGAGAGACGGGTGCCGCCGCAGTCACGGCACGGGCCCTCGCGCAAAAAGCGAGCCACGCGCTTAAGTCCCTTATCGTCCTTAACCTTGGCGAGCGCATTCTCGACGGTATAGACGGCGTTGTAATAGGTAAAGTCGAGCGGCGTGGCACCCTCGCCGTTTTTGGGAACGTAGAGAATATGCTTCTTAACCGCCGGGCCGTGAAACACAATGTCGCGCTCTTGAGGTGTGAGCTGGTTAAACGGCACATCGGTACGCACGCCCATCTCGCCGGCCACCTGCTTCATCAGGTCCCACATGAGCGTGCCCCAGGGAAGCACCGCGCCTTCGTTGATGGTCTTTGACTCGTCGGGCACCAGGCTCGTCTCGTCCACCTCGCGCATGACACCGGTGCCGCCGCAGGTGGGACACGCGCCGCCGCTGTTAAAGGCAAGGTCCTCGGCACTCGGCGCGTAGAACTCGCGGCCGCATGCGGGGCACGTGAGCGACAGGCCCGCAGCCACGTTAAGGCTCGGCTCCACACGCGCCCCACAATGCGGGCACACGTGATGGGCGCAGCGGCTAAAGAGCAGACGCAGGCTATTGTTGAGCTCGGTCATGGTGCCAAAGGTCGAGCGCACGCCCGGCACACTGGGACGCTGATGCAACGCGAGTGCCGCCGGTACGTGCAGCACTTCATCCACCTGAGCGTGCTCGGCCTGGGTGAGCCGTCGGCGGGTATAGGTGCTGAGCGCCTCCAGATAGCGACGCGAGCCCTCGGCATACAGAACCCCCAGCGCCAGCGAACTCTTGCCCGAACCCGACACGCCGGCAATGCCCACGAGCTTTCCCAGCGGAATATCGATATCGATGTCCTTGAGGTTATGGACGCGCGCGCCACGCACCTCGATAGCCTGCGGGCTCATCTTCTGTTCCGTCACTTTTATCACCCTACTCATGCCATAAAATGCGTTCGCGGATGTACTCGCCCAGCATGGGCACGGCAAACCGGACGAGGCCGTATCCGGCGGCCTCGATGACGCGCTCGCGAATCAGGCTTGCGCGATATTTACTCGCCCAGCTCTGGGTACGGTCGCAGCGCTCGATGATATCCGCCATGAGCGTCGGTTTGCCCTCGTCAACCGCCATGGCCTCGATAAAAAGGCGCTGTGGACTGCGCAGCCCGTAATACAGGGGCGCATCGACCGCTTCGTAGAACTCGGAGACGGCATCCGCATGGCCATCCTCGACATCGCACCTTTCAATGACCTGCGAGTTGCGCCGGACAGCAGAGCGCCACATGTAATATCCCACCAGCTGAACCATATAGGGATGCCCCATACTCTTGCGCGCCGCAAGGTCCGCCGTCTCCGCGTCAACGTAAAGACCAGCGTCTTTAACCGTCTGGATATATGAATCGCGCACCTTGGGCAAAGATATCGCCCCCAGCGTACGCTGCTGGGCACGCCGCAAAAACGTCACGCTCGGCTCTTCGAGCAGGTCGTCAACCATACAGGGCAAGCCAGCGAACGCCAGCGCAAGACCGCGCTGGTCGCTATCGGACAAGCCCGTGACATCCTGATCTCCGAGCACCTGCTGATAGAGAACGGCAAGAGCCGCCAGCTCCTCGATAGACGCCGATTGCGCCTCGTCAATCGCAAACAGTATGCCCTTTCCCGGCTCGAGCCTCTTGAGGCGCTCGTCGACCAGCCCTCGCAACGTCTCGCCCTTTGCTCGCGCCGCCTCGACCGACATCCGGCCAAACGACGGACCGAACTCCATTGACGTCACAACGGGTTTATTCGAGCGAAGCGCGTCGGCCAAGCGGTCGCACAAGCCAAGCGAGGCGGAATCGGAGACAACCGCCCATCCGCGCTCGCTGGCGAGACATTGCAACTCCCGCAGGAGAACTGTTTTGCCACAACCGCGGTTTCCCGTAATGAGCATGAGCCTGCCCGGCGCTCCGGCGCCGTTATCGAGCCCTTCCTCAAAATCTTCGATGACCGACTCGCGGTCAATGAGTATCGGAGGCCGCTTACCTGCCGTTGGCTTAAAGGGATTTGGATTCATGTCGGCCTCCTCGGATTGGCAAACGCTGCTAATAGTTATACCAACTTATACCGAGTTATACCAATAGCATGTGACAAAGGGGCTGTCCCTTTGTCACATGTGGCCGAAAAACTCGGCGTCTGCTGCTCGCCAGGGACGGAAGGTGGCGGGATCGATCTTTACGTGCGCTGCGGCGGGCACGTCATACCATTTGACCGTGTAGCCGGCGCCGTGAGAGCAAAAGACCGAGTCGGGCGTGTTGGGCAGATCGGCCTCGGGCTCATAGGCGGCCGTCTCGATTACGCGCTCGGCATCATGGCAAGCCGCATAACCGGCGAACTCCAGGTACAGATGACCGCGCCCGCTCGTGTAGGCAGCCACCTCCAGCGCGTAATCCTGCACCTCGGATGCCGGCACGCGACCCACAAGCTTCGCTCGGTCTCCCGCCATCGTCGGCGGCTCGTACTCGGCACCCATGCGTGTGGCATCTGACAACGCCCGGCCCACGCACTCCCCCGGCACCTCGAGCTCAAAGTGGTACCACGGCTCCAGCAACACGTCTGCGCCGACCTCGCGCGCCTGCATCAAACCCTGGCGAATCGCGCGATACGTGGCCTGGCGAAAATCGCCGCCCTCGGTGTGTTTGGCATGCGCGCGGCCGCCCGTGAGCGTAATGCGCACATCGGTGATGGGCGAGCCCGTCAGCACGCCCAGGTGGTCGCGCTCCATAGCGTTGGTGAGTGCCAAACGCTGCCAGTTAAGATCGAGCTCGTCGGTCGAGGTCACGGTGCCAAACTGCACACCCGAACCCGCCGGCAACGGCTCCAGGCGCAGATGCACCTCGGCATAGTGGCGCAGCGGCTCAAAGTGGCCCACGCCCTCGACCGGCCGCGAAATAGTCTCCTTATAGAGAATGCCGCCGGGCTCAAACTCGACCGCAAGGCCAAAACGATCGGCCAGCACGCGCTGCACGACCTCGAGTTGCACGGCGCCCATCAACTGCAAATGGATCTGCTCAAGATGCGTATTCCAGCTTACGCCGAGCATGGGATCTTCGTCCGCCAACTCACTCAGCGCTTTAAACACCGCATGAACGTCGTGTTCGCCCGGCAGCACCGTATAGGTGAGGACCGGAGCGATGACGGGCGCATCGCCCGCGGGCTCCGTGCCCAGGGCGTCCCCTGGGCGAACGTGCGCAAGACCCGTCACGGCGCAAATACTGCCAGCAGCAACTTCTTGGGCAAGCTCATACTTCTCGCCGTTATAGATGCGCACCTGATCGACCTTCTGTTCCCACGCCTCGGCACTGGAATGCCCGCTGATCATCAGTTTTGCGCGCAGCGTGCCGCCGGTCACTTTAACCCAAGCCAAGCGCTCGCCACGATCCCCGCGGCTGACACGATAGACGCGCGCGGCAAACTCCGGGAGCCACGCCTGCTCACGCATCAGCGCGCATATACCATCCAGTAGCTCGTCAACGCCTTGGTCCTTGAGCGCCGAGCCGGCAAAGCAGGGAAAGAGCTTGCGCTCGGCAACCATGTGCGACAGCGTTGCGACAGAAAGCTCACCCGCTTCAAGAAACTCCTCGAGCGCCGCTTCGTCCAACGCAGCAGCGTCCTCCTGAACGGCGCCGCCCGCCAGCAGCTCGTTGGCATCCAGGCAGCCCTCGGAAAGACGCTGCCCGAGTTGTGCCAGCAAAACATCGCGGCCGGGATTCTCCAAATCGATCTTGTTGATGAAGATGAACGTCGGGATGTCATAGCGTGCAAGCAGGCGCCACAGGGTTTCGGTGTGCCCCTGCACGCCATCGTTGGCGCCCACCACCAGAATCGCGTAGTCCAGGGCACGCAGTGTGCGCTCCGCCTCGGCAGAAAAATCGACATGGCCGGGAGCATCCACGAGCATGACGTGGGTATCGCCGTGGTCGAGCACGGCCTGCGACGAGAAAATCGTGATGCCGCGCTCGCGCTCGATCGTGTTAGTGTCCAGATGCGAATCGCCATCGTCCACGCGGCCACGCTTGCGAATGCGGCCCGCGTTGAACAGTATGGCCTCGGCCAACGTGGTCTTGCCGGCATCGACATGCGCCAAGATTCCAACGACCGCTTGCTTCGACATGGCTCTCCTCTTATTGCAAGCCCATCGCACGCGGCAACGGGCGTTCACGCTCCACACTGGATGATACAATTTACGGGCCGGTGGGCGAAGCGGGCCCTATCCCCCGACCGAGCTCATCGCCCCGCGTTGCCGCGCGGCGATTTTCGTAGGTTCGCGCCTTGCGAAAGCCGGCACCTCCCCTTTTTGTCTGCCCGGGTTCATCTGGGGCGGTAACAATGCGAGTCCCACAACGACGCGTTTTACCAAAAATGGCCCCACTCGGGGCCATTTTTTATTTGAGCTGGGTGATGATACGTGCCTTGGCTCCTACGCCTCGCGCAGCCAATCAAACGCGACACGCGCCGTGCCGTCGGACACATAGACGATACCGACACGCTCGAACCCCGCCTTGGCGATGGCGCCCTGCATGGGCAAGTTGTCCTCGTGCGTGTCAATACGCAGATGGTCGGCGCATTCCTTGGCAAAGGCAAACATCGCCGCCGCGATACCGTGCACGGTGCCGTCGGATGCCACGCGGTGCAGCACGGCGTACGGAGTGTCGCTGCGCCATTGACCGTCCTCAATTATGTCATAGCACTCATCCGGACCCGGCAAAAAGGCAAACGTCGCCACCACGCGGCCATCGACTTCGCACACGTAACTGCCACCAGCGGCAATATCGGCAGCCAGCTGCTCGGCCGAAGGCGTGCCCTCGGGCCACTGCGTGGCGTTACCATGCGCGCGCATAAAGGCGCGGGCCGCGTCATAGATAGCCATGACGGCGGGAATGTCGGTATCGAGGGTTTTTCTGATCATCACGCGGCGACCTCACGTTTATTGGTATCACTTTGATTGAGCAATGATACCAACGTTTGGAGAGGAGCGCGAAGCAGATGGGGAGCAAAAAGCGAGCCGCCTGGTCAAAAGCCAAAAGCGAGTTTTTGGGCGCTGCCACCGGCGGCGATATGAGCGACCTGTTTGCACGCGAGGACGAGCGCCGCGACGCCCTGGACGCCGAGCGCGACGAGGCTTGGCGCTATAAGTCGTGCGAGCGCAAAAACCGTTACGACACACGCGCCGAAGCCGAGGCCGTTATGGCCGACTGCGAAAACCGCGGACGGCGTGGTTTGGCCTGCTACAAATGCGAATACTGCGGCGGCTGGCACCTGACGTCGCACCCTTGGAAATAGACCCCGCATCGGCACGGCGCTGGCGAAGCGCCAGCCATCGTGCACAAGCTACGGGCGCGGCGGCACCAAAACATCGTAACGAACGGCCTTGCCCGCAAGCTGATAGCTCGGCTTAACGCCGGCAAGCAGCGGCCCCTTCACCGGTCGCTTGATAACGACCTTGCGCGGGTGCACCGCAAGCGCAGCTTCGACCAGCGTTTCCTCATCGGCGCACGGCTGCTCCAGATGGTGCAAGAGCTGAAACTTCTTTTTCACCGCCGCGCTCTTGGTGCGCTCGGGAAACATGGGGTCCAGATACACCACGTCGGGAGCCGCGAGCTCGCCCCGCTCGATCAGCTCGGCCGTATGGCGAAGACCGGCAATGCTGTCCTCGCCCGCATGTAAGTGCATGCGCGCCACGGCGGCCGCAAGCGCCGGATCATCTGCCGCGCGATCCAGGGCATCCTGGAGGAGCGCCGCGATCACGCAATCCTGCTCATACAAATCGACCGCAAAACCCGCGGCAGCCAGCAGCAGCGAATCCTCGCCAAAGCCTGCTGTGGCATCAATCGCCCATGGTTGCTCGATGCCTTTTGTGCGCGCAGCCTTCACCAGTAGCTCTTGCTGCAGACGACCCTGCTTGAGCCGTGGAAGCATGCGGCCAAAATCGGCACGCAACTCCATCGTGCCGTCGGTGAGCGTAAGGCCCTCGGACGTCCGCACGAGCTCGAGCCCAGCAGCCCGAGCAACAGAAAAGGGATCGACGACGCCCATGGACACTCCTTAGCAAGCAAAACGAATACGTGAGCGCCACCTCAGTTGGCACCCAACCGTCCGCTATTGTCCCACACGCGACATGGTCCACAGCATCCCAATGCAAAGCACCGCCATCAATCCCGTGCACACGGCAGCGATCACGGAATCGCCCATACGCCTTCCTAACGAACGCGGCTCACGCACTTGCTTGGCTCCGTACATCACGGCTCCTCCTTCGGTCCAGCTCTTACCATGGCCCCATCATCGCAGCGCCGCGCATACGCTGCCATCGATTTGACTTACGCCCAGCTTTCCTTTTTGAAAGGTTGAACCGTACAGGCAAGAGACGCTTTCAAACGCATGCATCGCCCCGTTGAACTACAATGTGCTTCACCATATGTGCAGCACATAGGGTGCGCCAGGTTGGCGTACTCGTATCGAAAGGACCAGCCATGAGCTTCACTCGCAAGACACTCAAAATCCTTGCCCTGATTTATTTTGTTCTGGGCATCGCCAGTCTCGTCATTGGAATCGCCGGCATCGCGACCGGCAAGTTCGAGTCCACCTACGGACCGAACGCCATGCTCGCCGCGGCCGTGATTATCGCCAAGGGCCTCATCGATCTTGCCGCGGGCGTTGCGGGCATCAAGGGTGCCAACAAGCCTTCGCAGGTTGACGGCGCGTTTAAGCTCGGTATCGTTGCTGCAGTCGCCACGCTTGCCCAGGCGGTGCTCACGCTTCCCGCGTTTGGCGGCGACGCCATCAACTTTGGCGCCTTTGTCATCGTGGTGTACGACCTGTTCTTTGTTCAGCAGGCGCACGCCATCAAGGCCGAGAACAAGGACCGCCTGTAAGCGCTCGCTTCTCATAGCCTCTGCAGCCAAGCAACTAAAAAGGGCCGATCGCGCATCTCCGCGGTCAGCCCTTTACGTTTGCCCAGATAAAACCTGCCAAAATAAACCTGTCCCTTTTTGGTAGGTTAGTGGCGGTACTCGGCGATGATGAAGTCGATGTCGGTCTGAAGAGTGTCCAAGTTTGCCAGGCGCTCTTTGTCGACGGGGCGCGTGCGGTAGTAGTACGGTGTCATCTGGAACACCGCCTCGATGTCGGCCTGGGTCTGGAGCGTAATATTCGCAGATATCCGCTGCGTTCCGACCAACTCGAGCTCGGTAGTCTTCGGCAGCTTCTCGTCATTGAGATATGGCGTGTCGTAGAGCACCTCCTTGAGCCCAAACAGATGACGGGCACCCGGCACCACGGTGTAGAGCGAGCCCTCGGGCGCCAGCACGCGAGAAAACTCACGCTCGTTAAAGGGAGCAAAGAGTTCGGTCACCATATCAAAGGCGCCATCAGCCACGGGGATGTCCTTCATGTTGGCCACGAAGTAGGTCGCATCGCCGCGCTTGGCGGCCAGGCGCACCATCTCTTTGCCCAGGTCGAAACCGTAAGCATCCACGCCCGGCACCGCACCCATGGCGCTGGTGTAGTAGCCCTCGCCGCAGCAAATATCGAGCAAGGTCATGGGGCCGTTCGTAGACGCGGCACGTTCAGACACCCGCTCGCGCACCAGCTCGACCATCGCATCGCGCAACGGCGCATAGTATCCACGGTTCAGAAAGTCACGACGGCTGCGCGCCTGCGACTTGGGATCGCCCATGGAGTCGCCGCTCTTGGACGAGCGCAGCAGATACAGATAGCCCTCGCGCGCACGGTCAAACCGGTGTCCGCCCGCGCACACAGCACCGCGCTCGTCGTCCACCAAAGGCTCATGGCAAACAGGACACAACAACATGGCAACTCCTTAGCGCGAACAACACAACGCCCACCATTGTCGCACGCCTCCCCCACCTAGTCATTGGGGACGTTTTGGCCGATTGCCTGCCGGGATAGCTAAAACAGCCCCGTCCCAAAAAGACTACCCGCGCTTAGGAGTATCATCGTCTGCGCAAATAAGCACGAATGAGCATGTTAGAGATTGAGAGCGTATGGCAGACACCGCATCTAAGCACATCGACATGACCACCGGCTCGCTGTGGCGCAATATTCCCCTGTTCGCCTTTCCCGTCGCCGCCACGAGCATCCTTGAGCAGCTGTCGAACCTCATCGCCACGGTCATCATCGGTAACTTCTCGGGCGACCAGGGAACCCTCGCCATGGCGGCGGTCGGCTCCAATGTTCCCCTTACCAGCCTTATGATCAACCTGTTTATTGGCCTGTCGCTTGGCTCCAACGTGGTCATCGCCAACGCCATCGGCCGCAACGATCAGAACATGGTCAAGCGCGCCGTCCATACCTCGATTCTGATGGCACTCGTGGGCTTTGTCGTCATCGCGCTGGGCGAGATCTTTGCCGAACCCATGCTCGCCGCGCTCAACGTCCCTGACGAAACCATGCCGCTCGCATCGCTCTACCTACGCGTCTTTTTGCTGAGCATGCCCTCGATTTTGCTTTACAACTTTGAGGCCGCGATCTTCCGCTCCGTCGGCATCACCCGCATGCCGCTGCAGGCGCTTGCCGTGTCCACCGTCCTCAACATTGGCCTGGACCTCGTCTTTGTCCCCGTACTCCACTGGGGCGTCGCGGGCGTCGCCATCGCCACCGCCATCGCCTACACCGTCAGCGCCGCTACGCTCTTTATCCGCCTGCTCAAGACCGACTCCGTCGTCCGCGTCACCCCACGCGACTTAGGCTTAGACCCCGTCGCCCTCAAGCGCATCGTCAAGATTGGCCTGCCCGCCGGCATCCAAAGCGCCGTCTTTGCCGTCGCCAACATCATCATCCAGTCCGCCATCAACAGCCTGGGCACCGAGGTCATGGCGGCATCGAGCGCCGCCATGAGCCTGGAGTATGTGTGCTACAACCTGCTCAACAGCTTTAGCCAGGCCTGCACCACCTTTGTGGGGCAAAACCACGGCGCTCGCCAGATCGACCGCTGCACCAAGACGCTCAAGGTCTGCCTGGTCGAAGGCGGCATCGTCGCGCTCACCACCATCGTCATCATCGTCGGTCTGGGGCGCGAGATCCTGGCGCTCTTTAACAGCGATCCCAACATCGTCTCGATCGGCTATATCCGCGTGTGCTCGATCTTCCCGGCGTACGCCTTTAGCATGTTCTACGAAAACATGTCCGGTTATCTGCGCGGCTTTGGCATCTCGCTCATGCCCGCCCTCATCACCATGATTTGCGTCTGCGGCATCCGCTTCTATTGGGTGTTCTGCGTGTTCCCGCACTTCCGCACCTTTGCGAACATCATGATGGTCTACCCCATCAGCCTGGGCACCACAGCGTTCTTTATGGTCGTGGCGGTATTGCTCTGCCATCCGGCACGCACCTATCGTCTGGCGCAAGCCAAGACTGGGGCGCGCTAGACACATCCAACAAGGTGGCGCATCGGCAACTAGCTCACGATATGTGAGCTCATGTAGTCGATAAAGCGCCTCGTGGCGATCGGCATGGTATCCCAGCTGCGCCAGGCTGCCACGACGTCGCGTGAGGGAGCGTGCACGATGGGACGCACGCAAATATCAGCCTGCATGCCCTCGACCGTACGCCGGTAGAGCATGCTCACGCCGAGGCCCTCCTCCACCATCGCCATAATGGTGTAGTCGTCGGTAACCTCACTTGTCACGTGCGGGGACAGCCCGTGCGCCGCGAATGCATCGAGCACCAGGCTCTGCTCGCCCTCATCCAGCAGCACAAACGGTTCGGACGCGAGGTCGGCGAGCGTCACCTTTTCCTTTGCCGCCAGCGGATGGGCGGCTGGCAACAGCGCCACCAGCTCGTCATGATAGGCCACGCGCTTCTCGAGCCCTGTGGTAAATCCACGCGCCGTAAAGCAAAAGTCAACCACGCCATCGTGCACCCATTGGGCGTTGCGCGTGTAATCGCCCTGCTTGAGGGTAAAGCGCACGCCCGGATGCAGGGCCCCAAAGTCGCGGATCACGCGCGGCAGCACGGTACGGCTCACGTTGGTAAACGTCGCAATGCGAATGTCGGTCGATGAAAGCCCCAGCAACTCCTGACGCTTGCCCTCGAGCTCGGCCTCGGCCGTTACGATCTGGCGCAGATACGGCAGATACTGTTTGCCGTCGCGCGTAAGCGAGACGCCCTGCTTGCCGCGCTCGATAATCGTGGTGCCCAGCTCGCGCTCGAGCGCCTTGACGGCCTGGCTCACCGCGCTTTGCGTATAGCCCAGCGCGTCGGCGGCACGTTTCAGGCTGCCGCAATCGACCACCATACATACAATCTGATACCGCGATGCCATCGTGCCTCCACTTCGATGTAGCCGTAAAACGTTTTGCCAGGGTTTTTTCTTCCAACATTAGTATTTCTTAATCATACTGAAGATACATTCTCTTTACTACATCCATATCTGGGAGCAGAATCCTTTTTGCGAAACCGTTCTGTAACAAAAGGAGTCCCATGGATCGCAAAAAAGCAATCGCGCTCTCATTTTCCGTTCCCGTCGCATGGGGCTTTTCGTACCCCCTCATGAAGATCGGCATGGACAGCATGAACGCCACGAGCATCGTCGCGCTGCGCTGCATCATCGCCTTTGCGGCCTGCCTGCTGCTCTTCCACAAGCACGCGGTGCGCATCAACCGTGACCTGATGGTCCGCGCCGCCATCATCGGCGCCATCATGGCAACCGAGATCACCTGCATGTGCCTGGGCTCCAGCCTCACCTCCGCCTCCACCGCCGGCTTTTTGCAGAGCCTGACGGTCGTGATCGTGCCGTTTGCCAACGCGGCCCTGCTGCGTCGCGCCCCCGAGCGCAAGGTGCTCATCGGCACAGCCATCGTCACCTGCGGCATGTTGCTGCTCTCGGGCGCCGACTTTACCAGCCTGAATCCCGGCGCGATCATCATGCTGCTCTCGGCCTTTATCTATGCCGGCCACATTATCATCGCCAAGCGCTTTGTCGAAGAAGTCGATCCACTGGCTCTGGGCGTTTGGCAGCTGGGCTTCGGCGGCTTGTTCTCGGGTATCGCCGCATTTACCTTTGGCGGCTTCACGCTTCCCAGCACGCCGAGCGAGATCGTCGTTATCGTTGCGCTCGCACTCGTCTGCTCTGCCTACGGCTTTATCACCCAGACGCTCGTGCAGCCCCACGTACCTGCCGAAACCACTGGCTTCGCCTTCTCGCTCGAGCCGGTCTGCTCCGCCGTCTTCTCGTTTTTCCTGGTCGGCGAGGTCCTGAGCTCCATCGCCTTCTTTGGCGCCGCCCTCATCCTCACCGGCGTCATGGTGGCAACCGTCGAGCTTCCGCGCCTTCGCGCACATGGACACGCTCATATGGCAGGAGCGCCCGAGCACGTCTCGTAGACTCCGCTCTTCATACAGCCGTGGCATAAAGGCAACCGGTGCGCCTTTACAATAGATACCAACAGAGCATCTGCCATAAAGGAGCCCCATGGACACCGCAACCCGCGACCGCAACATAGCAACTTGGTTGGGCGATGCGCCGCAGCCGGTACGTGACACGACGAACCAGCTGCTCGAGCGCATCGCCCTTTTGCGTGCCGAGCAGACCATCTACCCGGCACAAGACGACATCCTCAATGCCCTCGCCTACACGCCGGCCGACCAGGTCAAGGTCGTCATCTTGGGTCAAGACCCCTATCACGGGCCCAACCAGGCCATGGGGCTGTCGTTTTCGGTCCCCGCGACGCAAACCAAGTTGCCGCCGAGCCTGCGTAACATCTATAAGGAGCTCAAAGCCGATCTGGACTGCCCCATTCCCGCCACGGGAGACCTCACCCCCTGGGCTCAACAGGGCGTCCTGCTCCTCAACACAACGCTCACCGTGCGCGAGCATGCCGCGAACTCGCATGCCAAGCTGGGCTGGAGCACGCTTACCGACTACGTTATCGAGCGCTGCTGCCAGCTGCCCCAGCCGGTCGTCTTTTTGGCATGGGGCCGCTTTGCCCAGCAAATGGTTGAGGGCAAGCTCGACGCGATCGGCGCGGGCAAGGCAACCGGCAAGTTCTGCCTAGCTTCTACGCACCCCTCGCCGCTTTCGGCCAACCGCGCCACGGCAGAACTCCCCGCCTTTATAGGGTCGCGCCCCTTCTCGGCAGCCAATCGGCTACTCGAACAGCACGGCTCGACCCCCGTCAACTGGACTTGCCTCGGCTAAAAATCAATACATCAAAAACGCGCCCGACGGATTTCCATCGGGCGCGTTTCCTATTCGGGCCAAATAAATTGTGTGCGGCCGGCCTCGCCGCCATCGATCAGCAGGCTCTGCCCGGTCATAAACCGGTTGGTCACGCCCGCAAAGTAGATCCACTCGGCGATCTCTTGGGCGGTGGCCCAGCGTTTAAGCGGCGTGAGCTCCATAATCTGGTTCCACAGGCGCTCGTCTTCCATCACGCAACGGTTGAGCGGCGTGATAACGCCGCCCGGGTCCACACTGTTGGCGATGGCCTGCGGTGCTAGGCGGTTTGCAAGGTTCTTGGTGTAGGCGATAACGCCGCCCTTGCTGGCGGCATAGGCGGGAAACTCCGATCCCGTATGTCCGCTCGCCGACCCCACATTGACCACGGATTTGATAGCCGGCGTCGGCTTGGCGGCAAGCCCCTCCCCCACAAAGGCGTAGCGCTCGGTCACGTTGATGGTGCCACGCAGGTTGGCGGCGATGTCATCGGCCGAATCCTGCGTACCGGCAACGTTCACGATTACCTGAGGCTCAAGGTTGCCCGGAAACGAGTCCGGCTCGCGGACATCAACGATCAGATGGCGGTAGCGCTCGTGTTCGATCGCCGCCAGCAGCAGATCAAAGCCCACGACCTCGTGACCCTCGTCCAAAAAGCGCTGCACGCACGCGGCTCCGATACCGCCCGAAGCGCCCGTGATCAAAACCCGCATACTTGCTCCTTAGGCGGTTGCGTGGCGCTCGAGGTACTCGGCGCCCACGTTCTCGCGCTCCCAGCCACGCACAACCTTGTAGCCCACGGGGCTCAGGAAGACCTCGCACAGCAGCTCGGCGACGGCGCCCGTCAGCGAGCACATAATGACCTGCACCCAAGTCCAACCAAAGAACGTGTGGCTCACCACAATGGCAAAGACCAAGTTGTCGATAAACTGGCCAACACCCGTGGACACATAGGAGCGGAAGGCAAAGCTCGCAAAGTTATTCTTTTTGAGCATACGGCCGAGCGACTGGTTGAGCGTGGAATTAACCACGGCAGAAACGAGCATTGCCAGCGAAGAGCCCAGCACCACGTACCAGGTGCCGCCAATGGTGGCGTTAAGGGCAGTGTTGACCTCGATCATGCCCGTGTCGTAGTAAGCGCCCCACATGCCGGGCGTGAGCGAGCACGCCCAAAAGCACAGGCTCACGGCCAGGTTGACCAGCAGCGCGAGGACAGAGATTTTGATGGATGCCTTGGCGCCAAAGCGCTTGCAGATCATGTCCTGGCACAAAAACGAAACCCAGCTCACCACAAAGCCGCAATCGAGTGCCAGATACGGCAGGCTGATAAGCTCTTTGTTGGCCAGCAGGTTCATCATGATGACACTCACGAAAAACAGCGAAACCGTTGCCGCGGGAATGCTCCGCAACAGGACCTTGTAGTCCTCCATGACCTTCTTGATCATTATGTACTCCTTTGGTTTTAGGTTTAACGAGCAGGATATCGGACCCGAACTGCTCGGACGTCACGGGCTTGAGACGACGATGGGTATAATAGCCGCTCACACGGCATCAGGCAAGCAAACGGCGCGGCAGCCCCACAGGGCCACCGCGCCGATGCATTAAAAGGCTACGTTACCAAACTCCGACAGGATAAGATCGGGGTTGTGATCGGTTGCCCAATCCACGTTCCACGGGCTCGTGAACAGCAGCAGCTTACCGCCGCGCATGTCCTCGACGCGCAGCGTGTCACGCGTGAGCGAAAGGCCCGGGATATCAATGGTATCGGGGTCGTTCTGAATCCAGCGGATGTCCGTATAGGGCAGCGGCTGGCGACGGACCTCAACACGATACTCGGCCTTGAGGCGGCGCTCGAGTACCTCAAACTGCAGCACACCGACCACGCCCACGATGACGCTCTCCATGCCGGCACCCAGCTCGCGGAAGATCTGGATGGCACCCTCCTGGGCAAGCTCCTCCATGCCCTTCACAAACTGCTTGCGCTTGAGCGTGTCGACCTGCGTAATGCGGGCGAACATCTCGGGGGCAAACGTCGGGATCTGCGGATACTGCACGTGGCGCTTGCCGGAGCACACGGTGTCGCCGATGCTAAAGATACCCGGGTCGAACAGGCCCACGATATCGCCCGCGTACGCCTCGTCCACGATGGCGCGGTCATCGGCCATCATCGACGTGCCCGTGGCAAGCTTGAGCTTGCGGTTGCCCTGCACGTGGAAGGCGTCCATGCCACGCTCGAACTTGCCCGAGCAAATGCGCACAAAGGCGATGCGGTCGCGGTGGTTCTTGTCCATATTGGCCTGGATCTTAAACACAAAGCCGCTAAAGTCATCGCGGCAGGGATCGACCGGTTCGCTGGTGAGCGTATCGGTATAGGCGCGCGGCGTCGGGGCCAGACGCAGGAACTCCTTGAGGAAGGGCTCCACGCCAAAGTTGGTGAGCGCCGAGCCAAAGAACGCCGGGCTCAGCTTGCCGCAGGCCACGGCATCCAAGTCGAGCTCGTCGCCGGCGCCATCGAGCAGCTCGATGTCGTCCATCAGGTTCTTATGGTTCTCTTCGCCAATAAGCTCGTCCATGGAAGGATCGCCCAGCTCGGCCTCGACCTCGGCGACCTTCTTGGTGGCGTTGGCGTGGCCGTCGCCCTCAAAGGCAATGACGCGACGGGTCTGACGGTCGAACACGCCGCGGAAGTTGCGGCCGCTGCCGATCGGCCAGTTCATGGGATACGTATTGATACCCAGGACGTTCTCGATCTCTTCCATGAGCTCAAACGGATCGCGAGCCTCGTGGTCGAGCTTATTCACAAAGGTGAAGATGGGAATGTGACGCAGCGTACAGACCTTAAAGAGCTTTTTGGTCTGGGCCTCGACGCCCTTGGCGCCGTCGATGACCATGACTGCGGCGTCGGCGGCCATAAGGGTACGGTAGGTATCCTCCGAGAAGTCCTGGTGGCCGGGGGTATCGAGGATGTTGACGCAGGCGCCATTATAGGTGAACTGCAGCACCGAGGAGGTAACGGAAATGCCGCGCTCCTTCTCGATGTCCATCCAGTCCGAGACGGCGTGCTTGGCCGAGCTCTTGCCCTTGACCGAACCGGCAGTCTGGATGCTGCCGGTATAGAGCAGCAGCTTCTCGGTAAGCGTGGTCTTACCGGCGTCCGGGTGGCTGATGATCGCGAATGTGCGGCGCGACGAGATTTCATCCGACAGGCTTGCCATGCGGATCCTTTCTTGCATTGAGTGCATTACGTCGATGTAACCGCACTATTGTAGCCGCGAAATCCCGCTCTAGGGCGCCTATCAGGACAAATTCATCAGTTGGGGCCTGGGTAGCCGGCCCAATCCGAATTTGTCTCTTGCGTAACTGTACATAGTGTATATATACTGTGCTTACCGGTTATATACACGTGTAGCCCAACAGCTAAGGAGCCGCTGTGGACATCATCCTATCCAATTCGAGCGACAAGCCCATCTACGAGCAGATCTCCTCGCAGGTCAAAGCTCAGATCCTTTCGGGCGCACTCGCTGCGGGAGCCAAACTCCCCAGCATCCGTGCACTCGCGAGCGACCTCGGTGTGAGCGTCATTACCACCAAGCGTGCCTATGCCGACCTGGAACAGCTCGGCTTTATCTGCACCGTGCAGGGCAAGGGCTGCTTTGTCGCCGAGGGAAACCAGGAGCTCTTGCGCGAAAACCAGCTCTGCCATATCGAAGAGTTGCTTGCGCAGGCCGCTACGCAGGCCGAAACCCTGGGCGTCACGCGCGACAAATTGCACGAGATGCTCGACCTTGTAGCCCCCGAAACCATGCAGTAGCCATCTGCAAGAAAGGCTATACCATGCAAAACTTGCTAGAACTCAAAGGCGTTTCACGCCGCGTAAGCGACCGCTTTTCGCTACGCGATGTCACACTCACCGTGGAGCCCGGCCAGATTGTCGGCTTTGTGGGCGCAAACGGCGCCGGCAAGACAACGACCATTCGCGCCGCGCTCGGGCTCATAAAGCTCGATGCCGGCGAGGTGCAGCTGCTTGGCCAGCGCTGCGATGCCAATGCGCCCGGCGAGGCACAGCGCCACCTGCGCTCCCGCGTAGGCCTTGTCCTGGACACGTGCCCCTTCCCCTCCACGCTCAAGGTAGGCCAGATCGAGAGGCTCGTAGGCCCGGCGTACCCCACGTGGAGTAGCGAAACGTTCGCCAGATTTATCGACCGATTTGGCCTTGATCCCAAAGCCAAGGTCAAAGACCTCTCCCGCGGCATGGGCATGAAGCTGCAGCTCGCCTGTGCGCTCAGCCACAATGCCAAGCTGCTCGTTTTGGACGAAGCCACCGCGGGCCTCGATCCCATGGCGCGCGAGGAACTACTCGATGAGCTGCTCGCCTTTGTTTCCGACGGCCAGCGCAGCGTACTGCTCTCGAGCCACATTACGTCCGACCTCGATCGTACCGCCGACCGCGTCATCTGCATCGATAACGGCTCGATTGTATTTGACCTGCCGCGCGAGGACATTACCGACCGCGCCGGCATCGCCCACTGTACCCAAGCACAGGCCGCCGAGCTTACGGCTTGCGTCGAAGGCGCCCGTGCCGCCCGCCACGCCTATAGCGTGGACGTGCTCGTGCCCAACCGTCGCGATACGCTCGAGGCTTTCCCCGAGATTCCCTGCGATCGGGCAACCATTGATGATTATCTTCGCCTCATGCTGAAAGGGGCTTCGAAATGAAACGCGCCTTTATGTCCGAGCTCGCCATCGTTCGCACGCTTATCCCGAGTATTGCGGGCGTCGGCTTATTTATATTCATCGTGTTGACCCTCGCCAACGCATCGGATGGAGATTCCGGCATGAGTGCCGGCGCCTGTGCAGTCAGCGCCATGTCGCCCATCATGGTCATGAGCTCGCTGGCCGGCTTCGACAATCAAAACGGATGGGAGCGCTATCGGGCAACGCTGCCCATCTCGCGCAAAGACATTATTTGTGCCCGCTACCTGTGCATCGTTGTCTTCTCGGCCATCATGGCCTGCGCCGCCGTGCTTTTGAACATCATCGTCCTTCCGCTCTTCAACAGTGCGGGCGTGACCTCGACAGGACAAACCGTCTTTGAGATCGCAATCGCCTCGGCAGCCTCGATGCTCATCTCACTCATGATGGTATTTCTGGCGCAGCCGCTGTTCTTTCGCTTTGGACACATGGAGGCGTTGCGCCTATCCGTTGGCCTGTTTGCCCTGCTTGGTTGCGGCACCATGGCCACGCTGAGCTCCTCCAACCCCATCAGCAACCGGCTCATGTCGATTGCCGGAGCGAATCCCGATCCTGCCGTCCTCGGCTGCTTGTGCGCAGGAATTGCCGTCCTGGCCCTCGTGCTCTTTGCAATGAGCTGCACCATCAGCACCAAGGTCTATCGAACACGCGACCTGTAGCCACGCGAGCCTCGATCCACGAAGGACGCGGTCGTCCCCTCCCCGCAAATCCGTGGCAAACGGCATGTCCCCGGCGTGCGCCACCGCGCTACTTGCGCAGCGGCTTGGGCAGCGGAATGCCCGCCGCAATGGCCGCGGCGACGATCATGCAGACGATACCCTTGAGTGGGAAGCACATGAGCAGCAGGCCCACGACCATGACCGGTTGACGCATGACGGCACCCATCGTCGAGGCGGTACAGACGGCGACGCAAAAGACCGGGTCGGCGCCCGTAAGGACGGCAAGGCCGTAGCCCAGGCTCACGCCCGAGAAGATAACGGGGAAGAAGTGACCGCCGCGCCAGCCCAGGTTGATGAGGGCGGGCGTCAGCATGGCCTTGACAAGACCGGTTGCAATAAGCACGCCAGCGGGAATGGTCATATAGGTCTTCATAAGCACATCGGCCTGCGTCTCGCCGGCAAACATGGTGTAGGGCAGGACCGTACCGCAGATGGCGAGCGCCAAACCGGCGAGCATGGCCTTGACGACAGGGCGCTCCCCTATGGCGTGGGCCAACGCCTCGCTCGCGTGCTCCGAGACAAAGTACAGCCAGCCACAGGCCGTGCCGACGAGCGCCAGGGGAATGAGCCAGGTAAGCTCCAGGTTGCCCACCTGCGCGGCCTCGAACCTGGGCATACCCATGCCGCCGCCCACAAGCTGGCCAAGCAGCAGGTAGGTGCCCAGGCCACCGGCAATCGCGATACCGTAGACCACGGTCTTTTGCGCCTTGGGCAGTTTGATGGTGATCTCGCCGGACGCGGACTCATCGTCATTGGCACCCTGACCGTCAGCACTTCCGGCGAGCGGCGCCACAAAGCCAAAGACGGGCGCGGTAAAGAGCGCCGTCAGCGCGGCCTGGGTGCCCAACAGCGTGAGCTCCCTAAACTCGGCGCCAAAGCGGCGCATGCGGTCGCCGACCCAGCTGCACAGGCCCGCGATGACGCCGGTCAGGCCGGCTTCTGGTCCAATGCTTCCGCCAAACAGCAGCGGCAGCAACGCCGCAAGCGAAAGCTTGCCCAGGTTGTCGTACGGGTAGCGGCCGTCGCGCTTTACCTTGGCCATCACCTGGTTGAGGTCATCAGTCTTGGCGCCCGTAAGCTTTTCGTACAGACCGATCAGCAGGCCGCCCAGCAGGCAGACGAAAAACGGGTACGGCAGAAAACCGAACGGACCGCTCGCGAGCTCGGGCGAAGCGACGCCCAGCATATGCGGGATCTCGGTCCATAGATAGTCGATGCCATGCTCCATCGCAAAGAAGAACAGCCAAACCGCGGCGCCCGCAAACGCACCGGTCACAGCCACGCTCACTAAAAACAGCGCACGGTTTTTGGGTTTGGCAAGGTTACCCATCGGGTCCTCCCGTGGTCAAAGTCGACATAGTTACGTTTTATTGTAGAGCGAGTGTGGCCCAGACAAGCCAACCGTCTGCGCTGTAAACGGAGCCACTGGGAACCACGGCAGGACAGGCTCAAGACTTATCCGTTGATAATCGAGGCAATCTCGCGCAAATCGTCGGCAAAGTAGATGCCTTGCTGGCGCTGCGGACTCGATAAGCCCTTATCGATCATATGCCCGAGCAGCACCTTGAGGTCGTTGTAGTAACCGTCCAGGTTATACAGGATGCACGGAGCACTCAGGTGTCCCAACGATACCGCAGACATGACCTCGGCAATCTCCTCGAGCGTGCCCGTGCCACCCGGGAAGGCGATGAACGCGTCGCCAAGCTCGATCATCTTGGCCTTGCGCTCGGCCATGTCGCTCGTCACGATAAGGTCGTCGATACCGTCGTGCTGATACTCCGCCTCGATAAAAAAGCTTGGCTCCACGCCGGTCACGTGTCCGCCGGCATCGAGCACGCTATCGGCAAGCGCGCCCATCAGCCCCGACTTGGACCCGCCGTATACCAGCGCGTGTCCGTTGGCGCCAATCCAGTTGCCCAGCTCCTGCACCGCGGGCAGAAACGCCGGGTCATTACCGACGCTGGCACCCAGATACACGGTGATATTCATATTCAGTCCCCCTCGTCGTGACGCACGGCGCCCGTTCTAGCGTTGGCGTCGGCGATATTCGCGCACGCGGCGCGACAGGTCAGCGAGCTCGTCACGATCGAGCTCTTCCAAATGCTCAAGATCGTCCATAAAGCGCGCCATGGTGTCCTTTTGGCGCATCTTGATGAGCGTATTGCAGTAATTCACCGCCACGCCCGTGAGCATGGCGATGTAGAAGATGCTGATGACGCTCAGGATGACGGTGATAGCGCGGGCGACCGGCGTTTCGGCCGGGATATCGCCGAAGCCGATCGTCGATACGGTCTCAAAGCTAAACCAGAGGCCATCGCCAAACGTGAGGGTCGTGGGCTCGGACAGCCAGACAGCCGTCGAGCACAGCAGGTAAAAGATAAGAAACAGGCCCGTGATGCGTGCAAAGCCAGCCTGTCGCAACACGTCGGCAAGCGTCCTCAACTTGTTCATCGCGACCCCTTTTCCCAGACGCCCAATCACATTCGCTCGGTATTGTCCCACGCCTCCCCCGCAAACGGAACTAGTCATTGGGGACGTTCTTAAATGACTAGTCAAACAAGAACGTCCCCGATGACTAGTCGTTTAAGAACGTCCCCAATGACTAGTCGCCAGTGCCGGGCGGACCGTTTAGCGGTGGAGTTGCCGAGTGGGCCAGCTGAGCTGGTATCCTAATGCGGTATTGCCTCGACTCGATAGGATTGTATGTGAAACCTTCCGCCGTCCTTCGCTTAGCTCTATATCGCACCCTAGCCGTCGCGCTTGCCGCGCTCGCCATACTGAGCGCCGTCATGCCCACCCCGGCCTTTGCCGCCGACTCTGACCAGCAGGTCAAGACGGTCCGCGTTGGCTGGCTTGTCAACAACGCAGGCTTCCAGGAAGGCACGCCGGGCGAGCGCCTCTCGGGATGGGGCTACGAATACCTCCAGACCCTCTCGTATTACACAAAGGGTTGGCAATACGAATACGTTCCTGGCACTTTCACCGAGCTTTTGGACATGCTCGAGGCGGGCGAAATCGACCTCATGCCCAACATCTCGTATTCGGCAGAGCGCGAGCAGAAGTTACTCTTTTCCTCGAACCCCGAGGGCACCGAGCGCTACTACATCTACGCCAGACCCGATCGCGACGATCTGGCCAAGGGTGACCCCCAAGCGCTTCAAGGCCTTACCATCGGCTGCAATTCTGGCGTTATGCAAACCGTCGTCGGCCAGCAGTGGCTCGCCAACGAGGGCATCACCTGTACTTATAAAGAAATCGACACCGGCAGCGCCCTCTTTGACGCGCTTTCAGACGGCGAGGTCGACGCTATTATCATGAACGACACCATTTCGTCGCCCGACGCGTCGCCCATGTTCTACGTAGGCTCGAGCGACTACTATTTTGCCGTTCCCAAAAGCCGCCCCGATCTGATGAACGACATCAATGCCGCCATGACATCAATCTCCCGCGTCAACCCGCGCTATAACGACGAAGTCAAATCGAGCTACTCGGCCCAAAACAGCGGCTCGTCATTGCTCACCGGCGTCGAGCGCTCCTGGCTCAAAGCAAACGGCAACACCATTACGCTCGGCTATCTGAAAAACCAACTTCCCTACTGCACGCAAAACGACGACGGCGAGATGGAAGGGTCGCTCGCCTCGCTTGCAACGACGCTGCACGACAAGTTTGACATTACGGTTAAAACAGTCGCGTTCTCGAGCAACAAGCAAATGACCAAAGCCCTTTCCAAAGGAACCATCGATGTCGCCCTGCCGCTGTTTCGCGACTACTGGCTTGCCGAGCAGGGAGGAACCATCCAGTCAAACCCGATGGGAACGGTCTCCCTGACCGCCATTCACAGCAGCAACAACCTGGACAGTGACCTTAAGAGTATCGCTTGCACAGAGGGCGCGATCGTCAACCGTTTTGAGCTCGAGAGCCTATTCCCCGACGCAACGGTAACCGAATATCCGAATGCCGACGAGGCGCTCAAAGCCCTCAATAAGGGGACGGCAAGTTGCATCATTGTCCCCAGTACGCGCCTGCAAACCATCCGCGACGCCCACGACATCGAGGACTTCGAAACACAGGAACTCACCAACACGGCGCAACTATCGTGCTTGATTTCGCGCGGCAAGTCCGAGCTGTTGGGAATCATTAATAAGGGCATCATCAATGCAGGCGAATCGCTCTCTGCAAGCAGCTATTCGCCCGCATCGTACTCGGCGCAAGAATCGGACACGTTCCGGTTTATCTACCGCAACCGCATCGCCGTTGCGACCGTTATCATCTTCATTTTGCTCGCCGGCATCGTCGTCCTTATCTGGTCGCTTCAACGCGCGCAGCAGGAACGCCAGAAAGCCGACGCCGCCAACGCCGCCAAAACCGCTTTCCTCACGCGCATGAGCCACGATATCCGCACACCGCTCAACGGCATCCTGGGCCTTATCGAAATTGAGGAATTGAAAGAAGGCGACATGCAGGTCGCCCGCGAAAGCCGCGCCAAAGCGCGTGTTGCCGCTAACCATCTGTTGTCGCTCATTAATGACATCCTCGAGATGGGCAGGATCGAGGAGTGCAAAGTGACGCTCGAGCACGAATCATTCAACCTCAAAGAGCTGTGCGACGATGCGCTCGTACTGTGCAAGCTCCGTGCATCGGACCGCGGCATAACAATGCTCGACACCAGCGAGCCCTACGCTGTCGACCAATACATGATCGGCAGCCCCACCCATATTCGACAAATCCTCGTCAACCTGCTCGACAACAGCATCAAGTACAACAAAGATGGCGGAACTGTCACTTTTACATCGCAGATTAAACCGATCGATGATAGCAAAGTGCTCTTTCGCTTTAACGTCTCGGACACCGGCATCGGCATGTCGCCCGGGTTTCTTAAGCACATCTACGAACCGTTTGCCCAAGAAGGCAACGATGCCCGCAGTAAATTTCAGGGAACTGGCATGGGCATGCCGATCGTCAAATCGCTCATCGACATGATGGGCGGCACGATTGAGATTTCGAGCGAGGTTGGCGTGGGAAGTACGTTCAACGTCCAGATTCCGCTCGACATCGATAAGAACCCTCAGGCAAGAGAAGGTGCGGACGAGCAGGCGATCAGCTGCTCGCTTGCCGGCATGAACGTTCTTTTGGCCGAAGACAACGAGCTCAATGCCGAAATTGCCCAGGCCCTGCTCGAAAGCGAAGGCATCGTCGTAACTCGCGCCGCCGACGGCAACGAAGCGGTCGATCTATACACTAGTCGCCCCGCCGGCAGCTTCGATGCGATCCTGATGGATATCATGATGCCGGGCATGGATGGCTACGAGGCGACTCGTGCGATTCGCCTGAGCGAGAAGGCCGATGCGGACGACATCCCCATCATCGCGCTCACCGCCAACGCCTTTGTCGAGGACGCCAAGGCGGCACGCGATGCCGGCATGAACGCCCATCTGCCCAAACCGCTCGACTTTAACAAGCTCAAAAACATCCTCGCCCGCATCAAGAAAACGGATCCGTTTCGCTATAGTTTTTGCAGCAACCACGCACGACCAGAAAGGAAGCCAACGATGTTTAGACCCCTGCGTCGAAAGAAACGCGCCATCACTGACGAGGAAGCACGTGAACTGCTGACCACCTGCAAGCGCGGCGTCTTTGCCGTCAACGGCGACGATGGCTACCCTTATGCCATTCCCGTCAACTACTTCTTTGACACCGAGCACGACAAGATTTATTTCCATGGCGCCAAGGCTGGCCACAAGGTCGATTCACTCAAGCGTGACGACAAAGTCTGCTTTACCGTGTACGGCAACGAGTGGTACAAGGACGATGACTGGGCTCCCTACGTTATGAGCACCGTGGTCTTTGGCCGTTGCCGCCTGGTAGATGAGACGCCTGTGTTTATCGAGGACAAAGTCCGCCAGCTCGCGCTTAAGTACTACCCTTCTGCCGAAGAAGTCGAGGAGGAAATCGCCAAAGATATCAAGGGCGTCCAACTCTACGAGATTTCGATTGAGCATCTTTGCGGTAAACAGATTCAAGAAAAGTAAGCTCAGAAACAGGTCTTGCAGATAGCAATATGGCCCGGTTCCAACCAACATTGGAACCGGGCCATATGCTTATGAAGCGTCGGCGGCTATGTGCGCAAGCGCCTCAATGAGTTCCTGCGAGCTCACGGGCTTACTCAGGTGCGCATTCATGCCCGCCTCGCGCGAAAGCCTACGGTCGTCGGCAAAGGCGTTGGCGCTCACGGCGATAATCGGCGTGGTCGCGGCATCCTCGCGATCGAGTGCTCGAATCCGACGCGTGGCCTCAAGGCCATCGATGCCAGGCATCATGATGTCCATCAGCACCACGTCGTACTCGTGCGGCGCACTCGCGGCAAACGTCTCGACGGCAGACTCGCCATCCTTAACATGCGTCGCGATGGCACCGGCACGGTCGAGCGTAAACTGTGCAATCTCGGCATTCAGGTCGTTATCCTCTACGAGCAAAACACGCAGGCCCTGGAGCGCGTCGCTGTCGCCCGCACCCACGCGAGCTGCCTGGGGAATCTCGGAGCGCTCGCACTTCTCAAACGGCAGGCAAATGGTAAACGTCGTCCCCTGCCCCAAGGCGCTCGTAAAGCTCATGGTTCCGCCCATAAGCTCGACCAACTGTTTGGCAATAGACGCGCCCAGGCCAGTTCCCGATGAAGCGCCTTCCACCTGTTGTTCCTCGCGGCTGAACGGCTCGTAGAGGTGCTGTTGAAACTCCTCGCTCATGCCAATGCCGTTATCGGCGATCGTGTATTCATAGACGGGGACACCGTCCACCGGCTCCACCTCGCGGCATGTCAGGCGAACATAGCCGCCCTGGCGGTTGTACTTGACGGCATTACCGGCAATATTGAGCAACAGGCGCTTGAGGTGCGTCACGCTCACCCGGGCATAGGGATGATCAAGAGTCCGTTGGTCGCAGATAATTGTCACCAGGCGCTCCTCGGCCTGGCGCTCCAGGATATCGCACACCTCACGGTTGAGGGCCACCATATCTGTAGGCACGAGATTCAGGTCGACCTGCCCGCTCTCCAAGCGGCTCATATCGAGTGCCTCGTTCGCAAGGTCGAGCAACAGTCCCGACGCCGTCCAGATCTTTGAGCGGCACTCAGTCTGCTTTTGCAAGTCGTCCGCGTTGGCATTGCCCACCTCGACCATACCGCGAATGCCGTTGATGGGCGTGCGCAGGTCGTGACTCATGCGACGCAGGAACTCCGTCTTTGCAGAGTTGGCAGACGAAGCTTCGCGCGCCGCTTTTGCCAGTTTGTCGCCATAGTCGCGCTCCTGCAGCAACAGGTCGGCAAAGCGTTGGCTCTCGGCGCGGCGGCGCACCAACACAACAGTGGCTATAACACCGCCGTAGAGTGCCAACACACTGGCAACAACAGCGGCAACAACCTCAAAGTAACGCTGCGCGGGAGCATAGGTGTACACGTAAAAATCGCGCGCTTTACCAAATGTGCCCAGATACCACTCACCGCTGTCGTTAACCAATCTGACCTTACCAGCCAGGCAACGCTCCTTAATGCCGTTGACAACGATGGCATCCGTCGCAGGCAAATCGAACACGCCTGACACGGCGGGCTCAACAGCGTTGGTCGCAACGACCTTACCGTCGTTTTCGATCACGATATTGCCGCTATCGATGGTCTCATAACCATCGAGCAAGCTCTGCAACTTGAGCGTATTGCTCGCGACCGCCTTGGCGCTCTGGTGCCTCACCGCGACAACGATGCCCTCACCGTCCCGCCGGGCCACGCAGCCAATGTCTGCGACCGAATCGTCCGCAAGCGTAATGCGAGCGGTATAGGACTTAAGCGGATGGGCTGCCACCTCCAGCACAGGCGCCTCTTTGAGATTCGCGGCGAGCGACTCGTAGCCCACGTCATCCTTCGAGGACTCGGACACCAAGTTGCCCGATGCATCCGTTACGATCAGCGCTGTCACATTAAACTGGTCAGCATATTGCTCCAACGTAGCGTTATCCACCGAGCCGTCGCGCTCCATATCGCGCGCCGCCTCTCCGGCGATCTCCATAACGCGAATCAGGTTTTTGGTCGCATAGGCGCTGTTGAACGCATCGTAGGAAAGGCTCTGTGTCGCCACGTAATCGACAACGTCGGCAAAGCGCTGCTCGGCCTGAGCTGTCGTGTAGGCGTAGCTCGTCACGCCGGCAACAATCGAGAGCGCTATCCCCAACAGGACGACGATGAGCCATTCCCGTGCCGAACGATCGCCCCGCTCCTGAGCGGTGTGGTCGGACGCATCAATCATGACAGGCCCTCCACATTCAAAAAGGGCGAAGGGTCATCAAAATACTTTGACACCAGGCGCTCCATGGTGCCATCGGCAAGCATTTCTTGGTAGGCATGGGTGAGCTTAACGTCGATGCCGCGTGTGTCGTTGATATCGAAAGCGGTGCCCAAACCAACCTCTAGCAGCGGCTCAGACAAAATGCGATACGTCACGCCATAGTCTTTTTCGTAGGTGAGCAGCGAGGACTCATGCGCGGCGATGGCGTCGACTAGGCCCTCGACAAGCGCCGGGTTCAGGTACGAGCGGTCCGAAAAGCTGTAGAGCTCCTTAATCTGCGGAACGTTTTCATTGGTGTGATTGAGCAGAATCGATTCGGGCTTGGTGGTGGACTGGACCGCCACGACCCTACCCTCAAGATCGGCAAGCGTGTAGATATCGCTTTCGGGATCGACAGCAACCACCTGTCGGCTCGCAAGGTACGGCCCCGCCCAGCGATACTCGCCTTCGCGGCCCGTCATACTAAAGCTGCCCATGACGCAATCGAGCTCGCCGCTCGCCAGCAGCTCTTTCTTCTTTTCCCAGTCGATCAGCTGGTACTTTGGCTTGTAGCCAATGCGGCCCAAAGCCTCGGTCAAAATATCGACATCCAGGCCAACAACATCGCCGTACTCGTTGCTATACACAAACGGTGGATAGAGGTCGCTGCCAACGTTGAGCGTCTTAAGGTTGTCGTCTTTGACCTGCGAGGCGGCTGCGCCTTCTGATGCAGACGCCGCGGCCCCATCATTCAACCCGGAACAGCCAGCTATCGCCACGACAAAGGCGCCCACCACTGCAAGCGCAACAAACAACGATATGGCGGCCGAGCGACGAGGTCTTTTCATCGAGCTCCAGACGATCCTGTTTACAGACTCAAGAGCTGAATAATAGCAGACAAAACCGCGCTTGCGCTCAATGGTTACAGATGCTTTACCATACGGGGCCTTCCAGCCAATCTGGCAGACAGCCCCGCATGCAGCACTCACTTACCGTGCATTAAAAACGTAGCGGTCCAAGCGGTCGCACGCCTCCCTTACACGCGAAAGCGGCAGCGCCAGATTCACGCGAATGTGGCAAGGTCCATGGAATGGACGGCCGTCCTGATAGCCCACGCCCACACGCGCCCCCTCGTCGAGCAGCCACTGAATATCGCAGCCATGCTCGCGGCACCACTCGGTGCAGTCCAAGAACACCATATAGGTGCCTTGCGGACGCGAATAGGACACGCCCGCAAAATGCTCGTCCACGTAATTGCAAAAGTAGTCAATGTTGCCCTCGATAACCTCGTTGAGCTCATCGAGCCACTCGTAGCCCTGCGGCTGGTAGGCACCGATAAGCGCGTGCATCGAAAGGACATTCATCTCGTTGTAGTGGGTCTTATTGGACACGGCGCACACGCGGTCGCGCAGCGTCTCGTTATAGATGATGTGGTAGCTGCCGACCAGGCCCGCCAGGTTAAACGTCTTGCTCGGCGCATAGAGGGCGACCGTGCGCATGCGGGCATCCTCGCTCACCGACTGCGTCGGGATATGCTTGTGGCCCGGCAGGATGATATCGGACCAAATCTCATCCGAGATCACCACACAATCGTGCTGGCGATAGATGTCCATGGCACGTTCGATCTCGTCGCGCTCCCATACGCGACCGCAGGGATTGTGCGGCGAGCAGAACACCGCGGCATGGATGTGGTTTTGGGCGAGCTTTCGCTCCATGTCCTCAAAGTCCATGCGCCACACGCCCCGATCGTCGAGCTTAAGCGGGCTGTGGACAATGCGATAGCCCGCGGCTTCGATAGACTTGGTAAAGCCGATGTAGGTGGGACTGTGGACCAGTACCGCATCGCCCGGCTGGACATATGCGCGCAGCGTCGACACGACACCGCCCAGCACGCCGTTTTCGTATCCGATATGCTCCGGCACCAAGCCCTCAACGCCGTTGCGACGGCTTTGCCATTCGATGATGCGGTCGAAGTACTCGTCACGCGGATTGAAATAGCCAAACATGGGATGCTGGGCGCGCTGAATGATGTGTTCCTGAACCGTGGGCACCGTGGCAAAATTCATATCCGCCACCCACATGGGGATGCGGTCGAAGCCCTCGTCGGGTGCGTTCGGAGCCATGTCGGGAATTTCTCCCCAGGAGTCAACGGCGATGGCGTCCATACCGTGGCGGTCGATAAGCGAGGTAAAGTCGTATTTCATGCTGAGCTCCCGTGCAAAGCGGATTGTTTCGGTAGGCGTTATTGTCCACCAGCGTGGGCGGTTTTGGAGCGGAGTTTGGCGCTTAATTTGACGGGTGCGGACGAATGGCTGGTTAGTCTCGCGCGTCGTTGATGGCGGTTATCGTCAACCTGGTTCCGTCGACCGTAAACGATATGTCAAGCCCAGCGTAAGCCAAATGGTAAACGCGGTTTGGCTCGTGTTTGCTGCCCGCACGGCGCGGATCTTGGCGGAGCACCTCGATCAAGCCGGGGAGCTTTGTGTCCGGGACCATGTCCCGCAGCGCTTGCGGGAGCTCGACATCGAGCTCTTGCCATGGCGCGTCCTCAATCCAGCCGCCCGTCGCATCCGGGTGACAGTCCGCAAACGGAATGTAAGGCTTAATGTCGTAGATGGGCGTACCGTCGCGCAGGTCGGCCCCCAGCACATGGATGATGGGACCATCGTCGGTGAGCTCGACACGATCAAGCTTGACGCAGGTGAGCCCGATGGGATTAGGGCGAAACGGACTGCGCGTGGCAAACACGCCCACGCGTTCGGCTCCACCCAGACGCGGTGGGCGCACGGTTTTCGACCATTTTGCGTTGGTGCCGGACCTGTCCTGCGTTTTGGCATCGGCGGCTATGTCCTTAGCCGTGCCGCCGGGCGTTCCGTTTTCGAAGCACCATAGCAGCCATAGGTGAGAGAAGGAGTCCAGACCCTCAACTGCAGCGTTGGAGGCAAATTCCGGCTCAAAGACGATGCGTCCCTGCAGATGGGGCGCCAAAAAGCTGTTGCGTGGGATGCCGAACTTCTGCGGCAGGTCGGTATGTATGTGTGCAATAGGTTCCATGCCGGTCATTGTACGGCATGGAGGCGTGGGGTGTTGCGCGCAATTCTTCGCCGCGGTCCCCGTCGTGCAACCAACGGTTGCTTGGAAGGGTGCCGGCCGCCGCGTATGCTTAAAGCAACAAACAGCAGAAAGGAGCCGTCATGGCCTTTGCAGAAAAGCTCATCGCCATCCGCCGCGACAACAATCTCACCCAAGAGCAACTCGCCGCCAAGCTCTTCGTCACACGCCAAGCCGTCAGCCGTTGGGAACGCGGCGAAGTCACGCCGGGCATCGACATGATGAAGCTCATTGCCGCCATAACCGGAGAACCGCTGTCCCACCTGCTCGAAATGCCCGAACACTATTGCCAGAGCTGCGGCATGATACTCACGCCCGACGACTGCGGCACCGATGCTCACAGCGCAACGACCGACCATTACTGCAAGTGGTGCTACGACCACGGCAAGTACACCTACGAGACCACGATGGAGGCCATGATTGAGGATTGCGCCCCGCGCCTGGCACAAAACACCGGTATGTCGCTCGACGAAGCCGTCTCGCTCATGGGCGCCGTGCTGCCGCAATTGGAGCGCTGGCGCACCGTGCAGGAAAACGAGGAGCGCTACGGTGCCGAGGCGCGGGCGCGCTATGGCGACGAGGCCGTCGATGCAGCAAACGAGGCACTGCTGGACATGGACCCCGAGACATGGAACGACATGAAGGAACTTGAACGCGCTATTCTGGGCCAGCTCTCGATCGCCATGGGCGACGGCGAACCGGATGGAAGCGAGGCGCGCAAGCTTGTCGCAATGCACCGTCGATGGATTGGCCTTAACTGGGGGCACGAACCCCAGGACGAAGCATACCTGGGCCTCGCCCACGGCTATCTTGCCGACCAGCGCTTTGTCGACTACTACGACAAGCCCTGCGGCACCGGAGCCACGGCGTTTCTGGTCCATGCCATCAAGTCATCAATGGATCGCACATAGACTGCGGCGGCTTTGGGTATCTCAGCCGAAACCTCAACCGATTGGAGACACCATGGCTACTGATCATGAACTCGCGCTCTACGTTATGACTGGCTGCCCGTATTGCATAAAGGTCAAGCGCTTCCTGGCCGATAACGGCGTGACCATCCCCGAGCGCAACATCTCGACCGATACCGAAGCCGAGCAGGCACTCATCGCCATCGGCGGAAAACGCCAGGTTCCCTGCCTGTTTATTGACGGCGCACCGCTCTACGAGTCGGGCGACATCATCGCGTGGATACAGAAGAACCTGCTCTAGCGTTCTATTGCGGTCGGCCGGCCCCAACGCACAAACCCATACGGCACAAACATGTACGTCAGCATCCAAAGTCGACATTTTTCGACATCTTTGGATGCTGACGTACAGCTTTTTGCATGGGCCCACCACAGGTAGTCATTGGGGACGTTCTTAAATGACTAGTTACTTGTATTTTTGTCTACAAAATTGTATACAAAAAGAGAAGCCGCCTCATGGAGCTCATCGCTCGATGTTGCCCCGATCGGGATGGCTACATCATTTACCACGCCCTTGTCCCTCCTACGCGCAAGGTGCTCAGGGGAATCGGAATCGATCGATAGGAGGCACTATGGACGCCAAGCAGCTCGAAAAGATGATGGGGTTTGCTCCCGGTGAGCTAGAAAAAGCCGCAGCGGCATACGAAAAAGATGAGTGGCCAAAGGGCCACACCGTCAAGTTGGTAAGGCCGCCGATTTCCGATGAACCAAGCGTTGTTTTATCGGCACGTGTGGGTGAATCGGTTCTTGAAGCATTTGACGCAAAGGCAAAGCGTCATGGACAGACACGCGCAGAGCGGCTCAGGGAGCTCATTACCCTTGACGCAAGGATTGCCTAGTCCCCCGCCGAACCCAAACGTGTATGTCAGCATCCAAAGTCGACTTTTTTCGACATCTTTGGGTGCTGACGTACAGCTTTTGCAACATAGTCGTTGGGGACGCACTTAAATGAGTAGTCGTTAAAGAACGTCCCCGATGACTAACTAGCCGCAAAAGCGCGCGGTAGGCGCAAGCGGCTGTTCACGAAAGACGCGCTCGACGGCGGCACGATATTCATCGACCTTTTTGGTCTTGCGCACGAGCTTGTGCACGGTAGCGGGATCGGCGAAGGCGCATTTGGCGTAGAACCACCACTCCTTCATGCGAAAGACCGCGTTGCCTCCAATCTCGTCCGCATAGGCCGCAAACAGCGTGTCATGGAAGCGCTGCAAGTCGGCAGCCGTGGCGGCAGGGCCGCCCTTAACCATGCGAGCCAGCGCGGGATTCGCAAGCAAGCCGCGCCCCAACATTACGTGGCGTGTTCCGGGATAGGCCCCCACCAGCGCATCCATGTCCTCAAGATCAAAGATGTCGCCGTTATAGGCCACGGGAAACGGCGCCCGCTCCAACGTCTCGCCGTAAAACTCTTTACGCGGCGAGCCCGTATAACGGTCCTTTTGCACGCGCGGATGCACGATCAGCTCTGTCAGCGGCATGCGGCAATAGAGGTCGAGCACGCGTTCGTACTCGTCATCGCTTTCCAACCCCAGCCTGGTCTTGACCGACACCGGCAAGGGTGAGCGTTCGCACACGTCGCTCAAGAACACCTCGAGCTCATCCAGGTTGCGCAGAAAGCCCGAACCCTTGCCTTTGGCAACAACCGTACCCGAGGGGCAGCCAAGGTTGAGATTGACCTCGCGGTACCCCATCTCGGCGAGCACCTGCGCCGCCCACACAAACTCGTCCGCATTCTTGGACATCAGCTGAGGTACTACGTTAAGCCCCTGGTTATTGGCAGGATCGACCTCTTTAAACGCCTTGCCACCAAAGCGGTTGCCCACCCGCGGCGGCGGCAAAAACGGCGTGTAATAACAATCGAGCGCGCCAAAGCACTCCGCATGCACGCGACGGAACACATGCCCGGTAATCCCCTCCATGGGGGCCAGCGATAAATTCATCAACATCCACTCTCAAATCAATGTGAGAAAGGGACTGTCCCTTTGTCACATAATACGCCCACCGAGGGCGGGGGTTCTCTATACTGAGTCACATATGACGGTATCGCGCCAAAGGAGAACGCCATGATCACGTCGCAGATATCCCTGCTCGCGCTCATCTTGGTTGGGGGCATCGGCATCCTGCTTATCGGAGTGAGCGCGCTCATGAAAGCCGCCGCTCGCAAGAAAGCCAAGGCCTGTACCGCCGTGACCATGGGAACGGTCATCGACCATCGCTTTATGGGCGAAGGCAGGATGTATCCCGTTTTGGAATACGCCGTCGACGGCACGCAATACCGCGCGAAAAAACAATTCCGTGGCATAAAGACCAAAAGCTTGTCGGGACTCCCCATCCGCACGCAAGCCACCGCCTACGAAGACGCCAAGGGCTGGCTGCACGTGCAGACAGGCCCCATCGCCCGCCTAGGCACCCTCGCGGAGCAGCTTTGGCCCCTCGGTAGCCAAATGACCGTGTACTACAACCCCAGCAACCCAGACAAAAGCTATGTCGAACGCCCCATCGTGGGCAACTTTGCCACACTGATGTTTAACATCGCGGGCTTCTTGCTCATCGCGATGAGCATCTTGCTCTATGTTCTTATCCAGCGCTAGCTCAAACTGATGCGCCCCGCACCCCATGCGCCGCAACGACCGCCACGACACCAAGGAGCAGCTATGGCTACACTTTCCGAACAAGAACGCAAGCGCATCCAGCGATACTGCATCTGTCCCAAGGTTGCCGGCGCGGCGCTTGCCATGGCGTTTGTGCTGCCTTTTTTGATCATTCCCTTCGAAATGATTGACGATATCGTCTTCCATCATGAAAGCTTCCAGGAGACGGGCATGATGACCGCCTTGGCGCTCACCGCCGTCGAGCTCATCATCTTCTGCTATTGCGCGCTCGCGCCGCGCTTTGGCATGCGCGGCAAGCAGTGGAGGGAAATGCAGCACCGGCTCGCCGTCGAGCAGAGCGAAAAAGACCGCTCGGCACAAATTGCAGGCGTTGTTGGCACGCAGGCCGCCGCGCGTCTGCTCAAGAACAGCGACAATGAGACCGCACGCAACCTGGGCGGTGCGGCAGAAGCCGCCGCTGCCGTAGGCGCCGTCGCCACCGCGGCAGACGTGCTTGCCGAAAGCTTTGCCAACGCAAAGGCCATGGCAGAGGCCTGTGGCGTGCCTATCCCCCGTGCAAAAAAGTGGATCGTCGCGCTTGTGGCACTGCCCCTCGCAATCGTGTGCGGTGCCTATATCCCGCAGCTGGCGCAGGGAAACATCAAGATGCAACAGAACGCCGCGGCCGCGGCCGAGCAGATCGCCATCGCCCGCAAGGCATTAGAGCCCGCATGCGAGTACGTGTCCGCCGATGACCCCTACGAGCGATATCAAGATTACGGCTATCATGTCCGCGGCTACTTGCACGACGGCGACTCCGATACCCAGAAGACCTATACGTACCTGGATTTCGATAACAAGGGAACGCTCAAGGAAGTGAGTTACATAGCGGAGATCGACCCCGACGCGAGCCTTGAGGACAACCTCGCCCGCATCGAGCTCGACTTGGATGAGCTTTCCTCTGTCGTCCAAACCGTAGACGTCAAGACCGTGAGTCCCGAGCTCCTAGCACCGCAAAAGCCCCCCGAAGAGTTTAGGCAGGCTTTTTTGAACGGTTCGCTCTACGAGAGAATCTCCATCAGGACGAGTGACGACCTCATCAAAACGTACTATTCGTTTGACACGGAGCCCGAGGACGAGTTTGACGAGTACACCCATCCAAGCATCCGTATCACGTTGATGGGCAAAACGAGCTAGGCGCAAATGTGAAAAAGGGACCGTCCCTTTGTCACATTATTCGGAACGTAGGGCTTCCACAGGGTCTTTCTTGGATGCGCTGCGAGCCGGCAGCAGGCCGGCAACGACCGTCAGCAGCACCGAAATTACAATGAGCATCAGCGCGTCTTGAACGGGCAGGCTCATCAGGTTGGGCACCTGCTTGGCCGCAAGCGCCCAGGCATTAACCGGAAAGCTCACGGCCACCACGACGACAATGGCAAAGACGCCGGCAATGAGGCCTTCGATAAAGGTCTCGGCATTAAATACGTTTGCCACGTTGCGCTTTGACGCGCCGATCGCGCGCAGGATGCCAATCTCCTTTTTGCGCTCCAGCACGCTGATGTAGGTGATGATGCCGATCATGATGGAGCTCACCACCAAACTGATACTCACGAATGCGATGAGCACCAAGCTGATAGTATTCACGATGTCGGTCACCGAGCCCATGATGATGCCCATGTAGTCGGTATACAAGATTGCCTGCTCATCGTGACCAGCGGCTTTGACCTGCTTGTTGTACGCATCGATATAATCGAGCACGCGCTCCTTGGCCTCAAAGTCGCGCGGGAAAATCTTGACCGAAATGGGGTCCGCCTCGTCCGCATAGCCCAACGTGGTCAGATTGTTGTCGTAGGTGAGCTTCGACGCCTTGGCATAGCTCATCATGAGCGAACTCAGGTCCTCAGCGTCCATGTTAAAGTGGATAGCGCGAGCAAAGGCGTTCGCATCCACGCGCATGGCGCTCGCCAGGTTGGCAAAACTCGAAGACATCTGCGTCGCCATCTGGTCCATAAGCCCTGCCGCGCCCGCCTTGAGCTGAGCTGATACCGTCGTGGCAATCTGCTCGCTGACCGCCTTCATCACCTGATCCATAGACTGCTGCAAATACGGAGCCAGCTGCTTTTGCACATAGTCGCCCATCACCTGCTGCAGACGCTCGGCCAGGGCATCGCCGCCGAGCGCCCTGAGCTGAGCCAGGTATTGCTGGGCTGCGACATCATTCTCAAGGTACGCTGAGAATGCGGCAGCGAGCTTTGACGCGTCCTTAAGATCTTCGGGTGACAGCGCCTTAAACTGATCAGAGCGCATAAAGCCCTCAAACAGCTGGTTGGCAAGTGCTCCCACCTGCTGCATTTGCTCAGGCGTGAGCTCAAGACCATCAAAGATGCCCGAGAAATCTGGGGCCGGCGCTTTGGCCATGATGTCACTAAAGTCGATGTCCCTCCCAACACCCGAAAGGTCAATGTCCAGCCCGGACAAGTCGAGACCAGAAAGGTCCATACCGCCGGCTGCGCCCGAGAGCGCAGATGCATCGAACGAGAACGCGCTCTTCAGTGCCGCCTCGTCTACGCTGAACATACTGCCCAAATCCACGCCCTGCTTGGCTTCGCCCTGCAGCTCGTCGAAGGTTTTGCCCGTAAAGACATCCGTCTCGGGGTGGGCAAGCTGCTCCTGCACAATCTGCGAATCGGCAGCACGCTCCATAAGCTGGCGAGTCAGCGCATGCGTATAGACAATGCCCGGGGACAATGCGCTCGCGTTTGCCGTCTCGTTGGGTCGCACCACGCCCACAATGCGCACGTCAATACCGTCGGCAACCTTGGCTTTCATAAAGTCGGCGTCGCCAGACATGTCAGTCCACATGCCGGTCTCTTCGTTTTTGCGATAGGCATCGGCCGGCGACAACACCTTAAACGTCGTGGACAGTGCATCGTCGTAGGTAAAGTCGCTGCCGGTCTTGGGCGTCTTGACCTTGCCGTCGGCCGTCATGGCACTGTTAACCAGGTCGTTGAGCTCATCGATATCCAGCGCGCCGATACTGTAGAGCGTGTAGTCGCCCACCGTTCCGCGGCTCGAAAGCACCATCACGGCCTCGTTGGCGGACGTAGGCCAATGGCCGGCAACGACATCGTACTGGCTGTCGAGCAGGCTCTGGTCGTCAATCATCTCGTTAAAGACCGACGTTCCCATGGATTCCATGCTCACCGTTGCCGCCGAGCTCGCGCCTCCGCTCATGGCCTCGGTCATAGCGTTGGGAACAAGGCGAACGGGCTTCTCGTCGCCCTTACTCGAACGATAGACAACCGGCGTCACGCCGTAACCATACTGAATAGCGTTGACCTCTTTGTCGATACCGTTGCCGCCGTCGTCAAGCCATGCCTTAAAGCTCGTCATATCGTTAGATTTAACACTTGCGAACATGTCCTTTACGGCCGTGACCACAGGGATCTTATCGGTCCCCTGAGCCTTGCCGCCGGTAGCGCCATCGGACGAGTCCTCGCCCTTGGACGCCTCCTCATCCGTGGCCCCCTGTCCGCCCATCATAGACGACAGGTCGTAATCTTGTTTGGAAATCGTAAGCGGGTAGCTTGAGAGCGTGTCCTCCTCGACCTTTTTGATGTAGCCGTTTACGCCGTTGGAGAGCGCCAGAATCGCCGCGATGCCAATAATGCCAATCGAACCTGCAAAGGCCGTCATGGCCGTGCGGCCCTTCTTGGTCATGAGGTTTCGGGCAGAAAGCCCCAGGGCCGTCATAAAGCTCATCGAGGTTTTGCGCGTGGGTTTTGCCTCGCGATGTGCGACCGTGGCCACATCAAAGGGGTCGGAATCGTCGGTGACCTTGCCGTCCGCCAGGCTGACGATGCGCGTGGCGTACTTGTACGCCAGCTCGGGATTGTGCGTGACCATGATGACCAGACGATCGCGCGCAACGTCCTTGAGCAAATCCATAACCTGCACGGATGTCGTTGAGTCCAAGGCGCCGGTCGGCTCGTCAGCCAGCACGATTTCGGGGTCGTTGATCAAGGCGCGGGCAATGGCCACGCGCTGCATCTGCCCGCCCGAAAGCTGGTTCGGGCGTTTGTCAACGTGCTCGCCCAGACCAACCGCCTCGAGCGCCTTACGCGCACGCTGGCGGCGCTCGGCATGTCCCACGCCCGTGAGTGTAAGCGCCAATTCCACGTTTTCCAAAATGGTCTGATGCGGAATGAGGTTGTAGCTCTGAAACACAAAGCCAATGCGATTGTTTCTGTAGGCATCCCAATCGCGGTCGCTGAAGTCCTTGGTCGAGATGCCATCGATCAGCAGGTCGCCGGAATCGAAATGGTCGAGTCCACCGATGACGTTGAGCATCGTAGTTTTACCCGAACCCGAGGGACCCAGAACGGCTACGAACTCGTTATCGCGAAAAGACAGGCTTACGCTGTCGAGCGCTACCTGCGTAAACGACTGCGTAACGTACCTTTTGCAAATAACTCTGAGATCCAGCATGGACGGCAACCTCTCTCGCGCGGGCGCGCTCGCCCGCTCCCCCGCCGTTCACGTTCGGCGCGTTTGTCCTACTCTATCCTCATTTTTGGCCGATACCAGTGAGGAATGTAACGAACCGCGCCAAAAAACGAACGGGACAGCACGCCGCATGGCGCACCATCCCGCATATAACATCCCCGATGCGACAAAGAGGCTGTCACTTTGTCACATTCCAATGCGCGCTACTTTTCGAGCCCGCACGGCATAACGTTAGCGCTGCCGCGGCGAGCCTCAGTCACGGCTGCAAAGAAGCGATAGCCGCCCGAGAAGTTAAAGCACTCAAAGCCATGCTGCGCCAAAATGCGGCAAGCAATGTAGCTGCGAATGCCGCTCTGGCAAATCACGTAAACCGGCTTGGCCCGGTCGAGCTCGCCCAGGCGATTGCGCAGATCATCGACGGGAATGTTTACGAAACCATCGATATGCCCGCGCTCATACTCCCCTTCCGTACGAACATCGAGCAGCTGCACGCTGCCATCGCGTGGCAAGTTGGGCTCATCCTCCCAATGCCACTGCGCCAGTATGCCGCGATTGAGGTTCTCGATCATAAAGCCCGCCATATTGACGGGATCCTTCGCCGATGAATACGGCGGCGCGTATGCTAGGTCCAAATCTTTAAGCCTATCGCCGCGCATGCCTGCCTGGATGGCAGTCGCCAGAACGTCGATACGCTTGTCCACACCATCGATGCCCACGATTTGCGCACCCAGCAGGCGCAATCCCTGCTTCTCGAAGACAACCTTCATGGTCATGGGCGTTGCACCCGGATAATAACCCGCATGCGAACCGGGCGACAGGACCACGCTGTCGCAGTCAATTCCCGCCGCGTGTGCCGCCTTTTCGGATAGTCCCGTGCTTGCCGCCGTCAAGTCGAATACCTTGATAACCGATGAGCCCAACGATCCGAGGTAGCAGCTGTCCATGCCGGCTATGACATCGGCGACGACACGCCCCTGCTTGTTGGCGGGGCCGGCGAGCGAAATGACCGCGTCCTCGCCGGTCACCTGATGCGTGACCTGCACGGCATCGCCCACGGCATACACGTCGGCAGCAGAGGTCTCCATGCGGTCGTTGACCACAATAGTCCCCTTGATGCCCAGTTCGAGCCCCGCCTCTTGCGCCAGATGGCTCTCAGGTGCCACGCCAATGGCAAGCAGCACCATATCGGCTCCGATAGGGCCATCGCCCGCAACATGGGTGACAACGCGGCCATCAACTTCCTCAAAACCTGTCACATCGGCCTTGAGGCGCAGATCGATACCGTGCTCACGCACCTCGGTATGCAAAAGGGTCGCCATGTCGTAATCCAGGTTGTTCATAAGCTGGACGGGACGCTGCAGAAGGGTCACCTGGAGCCCCAGCTCACACAGATTCTCCGCCGTCTCGACGCCAATGAAGCCGCCGCCGATCACGACGGCACTGCTCGGTCGCCGCTCTCGAACATAGCTGTGAATACGCAGCGTGTCCTCAACGGTGCGTAGGCTAAAGATTTTATCCGAGTCGATGCCCGGCAACGCAGGGCGGATCGGCTTTGCACCCGGCGACAGGATGAGCTTGTCATACGTCTCGACAAATTCCTCGCCCGTCAGCATATTGCGAACCTCGACCGTATGCGAATCGGGATGGATGGCAAACACCTCGTGACTCGTCTTGACCGTAATGCGAAAGCGATCCCAAAAGCCCTTGGGAGACTGCAGCGTCAATGCGCTCTCTTCTTCTATCACGCCGCCAATGTAGTACGGAAGCCCACAGTTGGCATACGATACAAAACCCGTGCGCTCAAAGATGACAATTTGGGCCTGCTCGTCGAGTCTGCGCAAACGTGCCGCCGCCGATGCGCCGCCCGCGACGCCTCCAACGATAACCACCTTCATAGCCAACGCACCACCTTTCCCGTGTAGCCGCTTATGCCGCCGATATTCTTGACACTGCCATACCCAGACCGCTTAAGAAAACTCACAGCTTGGTTGTTTCGCGCACCGCTCGGGCAATGCACGAAAAGCTGCGTGCCCTTTCGACGTATACCCATGATGCTACCCCGAAGCAGAAAAAAGAGTCGCTGTTTCCAGCGACTCCCCTTCAGTTGTCTGTCCCACGGACTTACTGTTCGCTCTTCGCGAGTGCCTGATCGATCAGTTTGTTGAGCGCCTCGCGCTGCTCAGCGGAGTTGATGCCGCCCATGATCGGCTCTCCCACAATGTTACCGTTCTGGTCGATCACGTAGGTGGTCGGGAACGAGTACAGGTTGGAGGTGAACTTTCCGGCCTCGCTGTCCGACTTAAACCAGATGTTCTTATACGTCACGCCCTTCTTGGAAAGCACGTCCTTGGCATCAGCCACCTCGTCTTTGTTGCCATCGAGCGTAAAGGAATTAACGCCCACGACCTGGCCGCCCTTCTCGGCAAGCTCCTTGTTGAGCTTCTCCAGATCGCCCAGCTCTCCCACGCACGGCTTGCAGGTGGTAAACCAGAAGTTCATGACGGTGACCTTGTTCTTGGAGAACAGCTCGTCGCTGTTTACATCGTTGCCGTCCAAGTCCTTGCCCTTAAAGCTGGGGAACTTCGTCTCCCCGCTCTCGCCGTTGGCCATGCCTGCGGTCGAGGCATCGACGCTCTCCCCCTCGCCGGGCGTGCTGCCGCATCCGGGGAACTCCTTCTCCAGCGCCATGAGCTTGTCCTCGATCTCCTTGACCTGCTGCGCGCCGGCCTTAAGCGTCTTAAGCTCGTCAGCCGCAAACTGATCCTTGGCGCCCTCGATGGTATCGAGCAAGAAGTCACCGTAGTTCTTGCCGTCCTCAATCATGGGAGTGTCTTTGCTGGCCGCAAGGAACACCTTTTCCCATAGGGCGTTATCGCTCGCAAAGATCTCGTTTTCCTTTTGCAGCAGCTGCCGGTACAGCTTGGCCGCCTCCTCGGCGCTCGACGGCTTTTGTGCCACAAGCTCGGCAATCTGCGCATCGCCGCTCGTGGCATCCTTCGCGTCGCCCTTGGGGGCAGAGCACGCCGCGAGAGTCAGCGCCAGCACGGGCAGCATCAACAGAGCCGCAATTTTTGACAGTTTCATGGTTCCTCCGTTTATATCGAAACTTATATAGGTACCTATTTGTTTTCGCAGGCTTGCGTGGACTGCGCGGGTTTGTCACCCGTCACACCCAGCCCGTAGCGAAAGCTAATAGCATCGACGGGACACGCGCCCACGCATTTGCCGCAACGAATGCACTCGGCATGGTCGGGCGTACGCGTAACGTCCACGTCCATCTGGCACACCTTGGCGCACTTGCCGCACGAGACGCATTTACAATGATCGACCTGAATCCCCAGCAACGACACCTTGTTCATGAGTGCATAAAATGCGCCGAGGGGGCAAATCCATTTACAGAAGGGGCGGTAGAACAGCACGCTCAGCACCGTAACCGCAATGAGGATCGCGAGCTTCCAGGTAAAGAGCTTTCCCAGCGCGGAGCGGATTCCCACGTTCATGATGGACAGCGGAATCGCGCCCTCGAGCACACCCTGCGGGCAGATGTACTTGCAAAAGAACGGGTCGCCCATACCCACATCGTTAACCACCAAGACGGGCAGCAGCACCACGGCAAACAGTAGCACGGCATACTTGATGTACGTGAGCGGCTTGAGCTTTTTCGTGGAGAGCTTTTTGCTGGGAATCTTATGCAGAAGCTCTTGCAGCCATCCAAACGGACACAAAAAGCCGCATACAAAACGTCCCAGCAGCACGCCGATCAGAATGAGCGTTCCGGTGACGTAATACGAAAAGCTAAACTTAGACGAGCCCACCACCGACTGAAACGACCCGATGGGGCACGCACCCGAGGCCGCCGGACACGAGTAGCAGTTGAGACCCGGCACGCAGACGGCTTTGCCCGCTCCCTGGTAGATGCCGCCCTTGGCAAAGTTAGGCAGGTGAATATTGGTCGCAAGCGTCGCCGCCGCCTGAATCAATCCACGAAATCGCGCTAAAAGATGCGATGCAGTGTTTTTTCTTTTATCCAATTCCGATACACTCCAAGCACAGCCTGATTGCCTTGGCCAGCACGGCATCTGCCTCGCCGCGCATAATTCCAAAGCCAACCATGGCTACCCCAACGATCAGCAAAGCCACCTGCGCCACAGGCTTAATCGCTTTGAACAATCTGACCACTCCTTTCGTTTCGCGACCCATTGGACCATACCGACTATAAAATCCGTGTTAAGCGTGAATGACTATGCAAGGAGAACGTTATGCGCATCTTGGTCGTCGAGGACGAGCGGGCGCTGTGCGATGCGATCGCACGCAGCCTGCGCAACTTGGCCTATAGCGTCGACTGCTGCTACGACGGGCAGCAGGCCCTCGATCTGCTCGATGTCGAGACCTTTGATCTTGTCGTGCTCGACCTCAATCTCCCCCATGTCGACGGCATGACCGTGCTCAGGCAACTCAGAATTACCGATTGCGAGACCAAGGTGCTCGTGCTCTCGGCACGTGGCGAGGTCTCCGACAAGGTAGCGGGGCTCGATGCGGGCGCCAACGACTACCTCACCAAGCCGTTCCATCTTGACGAGCTGGCGGCACGCATACGCAGTCTCACGCTCAGGCGCTTTACGCAAAACGACGTTGTTCTAGCCTGTGGATTGTTGAGCTTTGACACCAAGGCGCGCCTCGCCTCCGTGGGCGGCGAGACCCTATCCCTCACGCGCAAGGAGACCGGCATCTTGGAATACCTGATGCTTAACCAGGGGCGGCCGGTGAGCCAGGAAGAGCTTATCGAGCATGTATGGGACAGCAGCGTCAACAGCTTTAGCAACGCGACCCGCGTGCATATCTCGTCGCTGCGAAAAAAGCTGCGCGGTGCGTTGGGGCACGACCCCATCCGCAACCGAATCGGCGAAGGCTACGTTATGGAGGACGGCAAATGAAGCGGCTGTCGCTGCAGTGGCGCATCACGTTGATGACGGCACTGCTGATATGTTCGACCTGCGTACTTATGAATTGCCTGGTTGGCTACTCCGGCATGCGCTACATGGACTCGATTGGTGCAGAAGCGTCGGCGCACAGCAAGGTGGAGGCGGCCTCGCCCAGCTCATTTGACCCGACAAACAAAGAGCTCGACGATGCGCTGACCATCGTCGTGAACGACGCCCAAGAATCGTTTGGCGCGACGAGCTGGTATATAACTGCGGCGGTGACGCTGCTCGGAGGCGTCCTGGCCTACTTTGTGAGCGGGCATGCGTTGCAGCCGTTGCGCTCCTTTGCGGCACAAGTCGAGAGCGTGCGGCCCGACAACCTCGCCGACACAAAAATCAGCGAGGACGTGCCCTCTGAACTCAGGCGCTGCAGCGCGTCGTTTAACGACATGATTGCCCGCCTTGACGAGGGATTTTCCGCACAAAGACAGTTTACGGGCAATGCGGCGCACGAGCTGCGCACGCCACTTGCGCTCATGCAGGCCCAGGTTGAGCTGTTTTGCGTCGAGCACCCCGACGTCGACGCCGATACAGCGAGCCTGCTCGGGCTGCTGCAGGAGCAGACCGAGCGGATGACGCACATGACAAAGACCCTGCTCGAGATGAGCGAGCTGCGCAGTGTCCCTTGCAACGATGCGATTGACCTGGCGCCGATGATCGAAGAAGTACTCACGGACCTGGCGCCCCTTGCCGAGCAAAAAGACATCACGCTTACAAGTGAGGGCGACGCGCAAACGATCGGCAGTGATACGCTAATCTATCGGCTGCTGTTCAACTTGGCCGAAAACGCCATACGTTACAGCGCGCCCAACTCGACCGTGCAAATCAACGCCTGCGCCGAAGGCGACCGCGTGCTGCTACGCGTGCGCGACCAGGGGCCGGGCATTCCCGAGCAATACCAGACGAGCATCTTCCAGCCCTTCTTTCGCGTCGACAAATCGCGCAGCAGGGCATATGGCGGCGTGGGGCTGGGGCTTGCACTGGTCTGGGAGATTGCCGCACTCCACGGCGGCTCCATCGAGGTCGAAGAGAGCTCGGAGCGCGGAACGACCATGCTCGTGACCCTTCCCGCGCATAACATCGAAGATGCGGCAAAGGAACTGCCCCTTTGTCACATCTGTTAGTTCGCAGGATACGTGAGGCCCAAGATGCGCGAAATTGGGCGAAGCGCCAGCAAAAAGCCCCCGCTTCCAAGCGGAAACGGGGGCTAGGTGAGTTAGCTTACTCCCACTCAACGGTGCCAACGGGCTTCGGCGTGAGGTCGTAGCACACGCGGCAGATGCCGGGAACCTCGGCGGTGACGCGAGCGGTAATACGCTTGAGTAGCGCCCAGTCGAGCTCGGGAACCTCGGCAGTCATGACATCGACGGTGTTGATGCAGCGGATGATGCAGGGCCAATCGTAGGCGCGCTTGCCCTCGCGCACACCGGTTGCGCGGAAGTCGGGCACGACGGCAAAATACTGCCAGATGGTCAGACCGGCCTTGTCGATCTCCTCGCGCACGATGGCGTCGGCTTCGCGCAGCGCCTCAAGACGGTCGCGGGTGATGGCACCAAGGCAGCGGACTCCCAGGCCGGGACCGGGGAACGGCTGGCGCTCAACCATGTTCTCGGGCAGGCCGAGCTCGCGACCCACGACGCGGACCTCGTCCTTGTACAGCAGTTTGACGGGCTCGCAGAGCTCAAACTGCAGATCCTCGGGCAGACCGCCCACGTTGTGGTGAGCCTTCACGCCGTCTTGGGACTCCAGGATGTCGGGATAGATGGTGCCCTGGGCGAGGAAGCTGACCTCATCGCCAACCTTGCGGGCCTCCTCCTCGAACACGCGAATGAACTCGGCGCCGATAATCTTACGCTTGGCCTCGGGCTCCTCGACGTCCACGAGCTTGTCCAGGAAGCGATCTGTGGCGTCAACGTAAACCAGGTTGGCATCCATCTGATTCTTGAAGACGTCGACGACCTGCTCGCTCTCGCCCTTGCGCATCAGGCCGTGGTTAACATGCACGCAAATGAGCTGCTTGCCGATGGCCTTGATGAGCAGGGCCGCGACAACCGAGCTGTCGACGCCGCCCGAAAGAGCCAGCAGGACCTTCTTGTCGCCGATCTGCTCGCGGATTGCAGCGACCTGCTCATCGATGAACACCTGGGCAAGTTCGGGAGTGGTGATACGCACCATGTCGTCGGGACGCTTGTTGGGATCCATGCAGAGCTCCTTCTCGATTCGATGGAAATGCGCCGCGCGTATGCAGACGCACCGTCATATGACCTCATTATATGCAGAACGAGATGCGTTTCCCATCGCTGCGACAGAGCTTTTTGCAGGGGCGGCAGTTTTTCTATATCCCAAGGTCAGCTAGACTTCGGTAGCCACCTTGGGAGCATCGCCAATAGACTCTTCCTTTATACGTTCGGCACAATCGTAGGCGATACCCACAAATTCCAGTCCCGAGCAACAAGAGTACAATTGCTGCTAGTGTTGCCAGCCGTTGGGAGATGGAAGATGGACTGCGATGGCTACCCATGCGTTCCCATGCCGTTGATGTGCACCGCCTTTGCGCCGGGGCAGATTGACGCTGCGGTTGTAGGCATTTCCGACCCCGATTCACGCGCCATCGCCACGGCAGAAGCGCTGTACTTTCGCGGACAGGCCGCACTCGCCGCCAAGACAGCACGCCCCTATCTTGACGCCACCGACCCCGCACTGCGCTATTCCGCATGCTTTATCTGCGGATATGCCAGTCTGTCGCTCAACCGTATCGCCGATGCCCGCCGTTGCCTTGCTGGCATCCTCGATACGCCGGCCGACGAGGAATCGCCCGCCGTCCACGCCACGCATATCCTGTTCGCCTCGGCCGCGAGCGTCCTGCTGCACTTGCCTTCCCCGTATTCTGCCGAAGAGTTTTATCCGCTTGCGGCGCATCTGCCCGAAGGCCTGCGACTGTTCGCCAGCTACGTGATGGCGCATGCCCTGTACCTGCGCGGCGAATATGGCCGCAGTCTGGGCATGGCGGAAAACGCCCTGATCATGAAACAGGGAAGCTATCCCATCTCGGAACTGTTCCTGCACCTGGCAGCTTCCATGGCCTGCATGAGTCTCAAAGACGTCGACGCTGCAAGGACGCATTTCGGAGCTGCTTGGAACATTGCGCGTCCCGACGGCCTTATCGAGCTCATCGGCGAGCACCACGGCCTTTTGCAGGGGCTCATCGAGGCATGCCTAAAAACGCAATACCCTGACGACTTCGCACGCATCATCGAGATCACGTACCACTTCAGCTACGGCTGGCGGCGCATCCACAACCCCGATTCGGGCGAGGACGTTGCCGACGATTTAACAACCACAGAGTTCACCATGGCCATGCTCGCCTGCCGCGGATGGACCAACGCCGAAATCGCACGCCATATGGGAGTATCGCCGGGCACCGTCAAAAACCGCCTATCCGGCGTATACGCAAAGCTTGGCATCGGCACACGCGCCGAGCTGGTCGCGCACATGTTGCGTTAGCGACCGGGCTGCCAAGCGCATCGAACGCGTTCCGGAACCCGGCGCTTCGCTCAATCAATTTGGACATTTTGACCCTTGAACGGCACTACCGCCACGAAGCGGCTTCTCGCAAAATTGGATTATTTCCACCGATACCTGCGGGATGGGAGCCCAAGATGCTTGATCGCCGTTCGTTGCTTGTTGCTGGAGCGTCCTCGCTAGCGAGCATTATGTTGCCGCGCGTGCCGGGAAGCGCAAACGCCTTCATATTGCCGTTTGCGCCCACCGCGGCCTATGCCGACGAAGAAGACCCCTTCAAGGTGCTCGTTCTCTCGCGCACCATGTTTGGTGTGGTCGTGGTCGACGTCGCCAACAAGAATACGCCCATCGCAGGTGCCCAGGTCACGCTCACATCACGCTATGCCGCAGGCAAGCAGCTCACCGCCACGACCGACGACGAAGGCACGGCCATCTTTGAGGTCGCGCCGCTTTCGGAAGGCTACGTGGACGAGGCAACGCTTCTCGACGCGTATGACTTTAACGGCGGCATCTCCATTAGTATGGCGGGCTACCGTGATGTCGAGATTCCCCTCGCGCGCATCCAGGGTGGCACCGCCATAACCGCGCCCACACGTCCGCTTTCCGACGGCGAGCCGTACTTCCGCCAGCTCACGTTTGACGAATGGGACATCCAGTACGCCGACGCTACGTTCATGGCATTGCCGAAGGACGACACGGCAAACGACCAACCCGACACGCACGCCTTTACCGTGCAGGCACATTTGCCACAGGGTGGGCAGGCAACGCTGCGCATTAACAAAGTGACGCCTGCCGCGGGCAGCTCGCCCGAAACCGTCACGCAGATCGGTCAGATCAAGGCCAGCGCATCGGGCGCGGATAATCTGGCGACGTTCACACTCGAAGACACGTTTCTCGACGCGGCATCGGGCCTTCTGGAAGAAGGGTGCAAACTGCGCTTTGTCCTCGACTATCAGGGCAAAACCTACACACTTTCATCCCCTATGGCCGTTGTCACCGCGCCGGCCGCAAAGGCGGAATCGGGCTCGACCACCATCATTCCCACCACCATGGACCAAGAGATCACTCCGTTTGATTTCCCCGCGGCGTTTCCCGGCATCGGCGGCAATAAGTTCACGTGCTGGATACCCACATTTCCGATCCTCTTCGATTTCTCGTTTGCTGGATACGTGCTGTTTGGCGGAGGATACAAACCAGCCAGCTATATGAACGATTCGGGCAATCCTGATCCGGAATACTGGAAGAAATCGCCGCGCGAGTCGGGCGCCAAGCAGGCAAGCCGCTACCTCGACGAGATGGAGGGGAAGTGGAATCAGTACAAAAGTATGAGTGCCGGTTCGGGCACCGATCCAAGAAACACCAAGCTCCTTCGCCACCATTGCACGCCGCTGTTCACGATGGATATCGCCACACAGCTGTACGGCTCGCTCGCCTACGATTGGGTGGGCAAAACCTGGGGTGACAACAACGACCCCGCATACGGCAACATTAAGGCCCTCTTCCAGGTAAGAACCGACCTCAATTGGACCGAGCAGTTTACCCTAGGACCGGTGCCGTTTTTCCTAAACGTCAACCCCTGGGTGCTGGCAAAACTGGCGCTCGCCGTGGGCGCCCACACGCACGGCAGCGGCGCGGCGTTTTTCAAGAACATTTCGCTCGACTATTCCAACACGTCGGGCTCGTTCACCATCCAGATCGGACTTGCCGTCACCTTTGGAGCCGGCATTGCAGGCGTCGCTTCGTCCGCTGTGCGTGGCGCCGCATCCCTCACACTGTTCATTGGGTACGAGAAGGCAGATGGACACCAGCTTCCGCGGCTGCGCGTAGGTGCAGACGTCGATGTCGATGTGATACTCCAGTTCGTAATGTTCAAGTGGACCACCAAGGCTTGGTCGGGGTCGTGGCCCACACTCATCGATTCGTGGAATATGTCGGTGAACAATGGCGACCAGTATGTGCTCCAACGCTCTGAGCTGGCATTGGGTGGAGATACGCCTTACACGCTGGATGCCTGCTTCGGCACGCCCGGCAACACCGAGGCAGGTGGTGTGCCGCAGTTTATCGCGTCGGCCACCATCGTCACCAATTCCGAGCTGCTCGCACGCGCCGAGGTTGCAGCCGCCGCGATAAACATCGCGCCTACCGTACGTGATTGGGATCAAGCGGTCACGCGCATTGAGCTCGAGGCGAACGCGGAGAGCGACGACACGGGACAGGTCGAACATTTCGTCCATGCGCTGATGGAGAACGACGAAAATGCCGCACCGATGTATGAGTACACCTACATCGGTCAGTCAACGAACGCCGTTGCGGACCCGAACGCCAATTCTGCCGGCGTGTCGGAGGACGAGCGTGGCGGCATAAAACCCTCGAGCGACAACGTGCTGTTTTCCGGCGTGCTCAGCGAAGCCCACATGAAGCTAACGATGATTGCCGGCGTAGAATGCCTGTTCCGTATCGCCTCGGTGCGCTACGGCGACAATGGCCGCTCGCGCCTGGTGGTGCACACAAAGGCAAACGGCACGTGGTCCGCTCCCACGCCCGTGGACTTTCCCCTTGGGTTTGGCGAGGGCGACGTGGAGCGCGACGGCATATTCGATTACGACTTCGACGTGGTGGAATATACGGACGGAAGAGGAAACCAGGACGCCTACGTGCTGCTGGTCTCGGGCGAGCGCCCCGCCGGCGACAACACCCTTTTCGATACGGCGAGCACATCCGGCATACTGTCCGTTGTGCGCCTGCGCATAAGCAACGACGGAGTTCGAGTGATATCGCACACGTCGTGGCGCAGCATCTCGCGCGGCCGCCTGCAGGAGGATGGCTACCATTGCCTGCAGTGCCCGCGCATCACGGTAGGCAAGACGCTGGTCGACGGACGCCTGTCGGGCGCCTACCTCCACCGCCGCGGAACCACCGCAGAGAAGGCGCTCGGCAGCGAGGCCGAGGTTGCGCTGGAATGCTTTACCCTGTGGTCAGATGATTTGGGCGACAGCCTGACGTTCCGCCAAGTTCTTCGCTTTCCGCAGGCACCGTCGAGTATCGAGCTGAGCGGGCCCGAGAATATCAACGGCAAAATGGTGGTGCCCGTTGCGTACGAGACCGCAGACGGTTGCGGCTGCGCATCGTACGCCGTGATCGGCCAGTCCATTGCGGGCTGGGGCGTTATGCCACCAGACGCCACGGTGCCCCATGCGGTGCCGTGGCCACAACATTCGGGCTTTTTGGCCACCGTCAACGAGCAGCTGCAGCATATTACTTGGACGCGAGGCGCATCGGCATTTGCAACGCAGCCCGTGGGTGCCGCAGGCTGTGGCCCGGCATCGTTTAGCATAAGCAACAACGGCAGGTGCGCGCTCTATGTAGAGAACACCGATGGCAAGGTGGGGCAAACCTACGACGAAGAAGGCAACCCGGTAGCAGTGATGGGCAAGCACTTCCGCATCTTCGCCAGCACCTTGGCAGGCGATCTGTTCACGGAGCCGTTCGTGATGTGCGAGCTGGACCATCCCATCGATCAGATAACGACATTTTTGACGTCGGGAGGCATGCTCTCCGCGCTCGCCACGCACATTGTGAGCGCGGAGAAGAGCGAGGCAGAGCTACACGGCATCGAAGTGCCCTTGGTGGCGTGTGCCACTCCGACAGGGGCGGTCGCCACCTCGGGCGCAGTGGTGCCCGGAGCAGCAGGCGAATCCTTCATGGTCACGGTGCGAAACGACGGCAACACCTTGCTGACCGCCGGCACGATCGATCTGTATCGAGAGGGCTCCAGCCAGCCGTTCTCCAGCGCATCCATCGGATTCGGCGCGAACGCACGCATGGCTTCGATCTACGATCCAGAGCTTGCCGAGGACGCTTCGGCCAACGACATGGCACACGTGAAGTACGCGCTCGAGACGCTGGACACACGTTTTGCAACGCACCCGCTGGTTGCCGACAATGGAAACGCCGTGCTGGCACCGGGCTGCACGGCACAATTCCGCATGAGCTTTGCCATCCCGGAGAGCTGGGGCGACGAGGTGGGCAAACGCGTCACGCTGTATGCGAAGGCGCGTGACCTGGTGGCGCTCGATCCCGTAACGCTCGAGGAAATTCGACCAGGCGCAAACTCGGCGCTGGGTGCCGTACTGCACGAGCTTCATGTGCCCGACGCGGCATGCGAACGCTCAGAAGTTCAGGTCGGCGTATGCGACAGCGCGGATACGACAGGACTTCACGACGCCCCGATGACGGCAGACGGCGATGGTGGCTCGAGTGGCGGCGGTACTGACAAGGGCGGCGACTCCGGCGGAAGCAGCTCCGGCAGTGGCAAGGACCACGGCAATAACAAGCGCTCCGGAAAAGCGGGCGCGCTTGCAGGCACGGGCGATGTCAATGCCCCCCCCTTACGGCAGCCGCTGCAGCACTCGCCGCGACAGGCGCCGGCCTCATCGCCTACAGTGCCCGCCGCACGGCGCTCGAAACCGACACCGCCAATGAGGTCAATTCGGATAAGCCTCGCTAGCTCCTAGTTGCTTTTACGAGAGACGCCGACTCGGCTCATCGAACATCAAAATGGGCTGGTTCTGGATACCCAGAGCCGGCCCATTACGCATTAGATATCGTCAGAGGAGTCGAGCTCTGCTTCGAGCTTGGCACGGCGTCTTTTCGCCGTGAAAAACGTTGCGCACAGGGCAGCAAACGTGGCCGCGAAAATCGTCGCACCGCAGAACACGCCCGTGGCCAGGTTCGCCAACCAAAAGACGCTTTCGAGCGGTACGATCTGCGCCTCAGCGATACAGCGCATTGCGGCAATAACAAGTGCAAACGCGGCGCCGCTAAGACCGCTGACAAGCAGGAAATATCCAACAGGAAGATGCTCGGTTTGCCCAAAACGATTGGTATCGACATAGCCCTTCCGCGTTTGCAGGCCTGCGCAAATCAACATCACGAGAACGAGCCACAAATACATGGCTGCCTCGAACGGCGTTGCAAAGCCATGCGGCATTTCACTGGCGTCGCTGTGAACCCACGCAACCTGTCGAGCTATAAACTGGTAGAAAAAGATCATCAACATGCCAAACGAAAGCAGCACGAAACCAATCTTGTAGATCTTCGCGTTCTCAGCTTCTAGGCGCTCATCCTTTGGTCCGGCATATTCACGCCACTTTTGCACGAGTTTCAGATCTTCATATTTCATAGTGGCCTCCTAAAGAGTATTAGGGTCGGCGTCGGTTTCGTCTTCCCAAAACAAGTCGTTCAACGTAACACGCAGCGCCTTACAGATTGCCACGCACAAATTGAGCGTGGGGTTGTAGCCGCCCGCCTCAATAAGACCGATAGTCTGGCGCGTAACGCCCACGGCTTGGGCTAAGTCAGCTTGCGAAAGGCCAGCCGCCGCGCGTGCCGCCTTCATGCGTAGGTTCTTTTTGCCCGGCATGGAGTTCCTTTCGTAAATGTGGACAGATATCCGTTGTAACATGACAGAAATATATTGCATCCTTCACAAGATGTCAACTATATCTGTCATTATGGAAATCATGTTCGCCATCGCCATGTGGACATAACAATTTCGATTCGCTATTCAAACTTACTCGGACAGAAGCGACTCGGTTTTGTCCGAGTAAGATTGGGCATCCGCGAACTCATCGAATTTCTGAATCGTGTCACCCATAATCATTCGATTTTGTTTAGTAAAACTAGGTCCCTATTAAATAAAATTCGTTTGTATCCAAATTTGTTTAACAATGCCGCGCTACCACTAAACACTATACCCGTTAATTCGAACGATTGTTCGATGGATTTCGTGTTAGGTGGAATCGCCCGGGGCCTGGGCTATGCTACCTTGACTATCTATATAACTAAAACGCAGCAAGGGAGCACCGAGAGAGCGAGCATGGCAAAAAACACCGCAAACTATGGTAACGACAGTATTCGTCAGCTCAAGGACGAGGAGCGCGTACGCCTGCGCCCCGCCGTCATCTTTGGCTCGGACGGACTCGACGGTTGCGCGCATGCCGCCTTCGAGATCCTGTCCAACGCCGTTGACGAGGCGCGCCAGGGCTACGGCAAGCTCATCACCCTTACCGCCTTTCGCGATGGCTCCATCCAGGTAGAGGACAACGGCCGCGGCTGCCCGCTCGACTGGAACCCCTCCGAGAAGCGCTTTAACTGGGAGCTCGTCTTTTGCGAGCTCTACGCCGGCGGCAAGTATAACAACAACCAGGGCGGCGACTACGACTTCTCGCTCGGCACCAACGGCCTGGGCTCCTGCGCGACCCAGTACGCCTCCGAGTACATGGACGTCACCGTCTGGCGTGACGGTAACAAGTACTCCTTACACTTTAAGAAGGGCAAGGTCGTCGGCGCCAAAAAGAAGGCGCTCGAGATTGAGCCCAGCGACGAGGACCGCACCGGCACCACCATCAAGTGGCGCCCCGATCTTGAGGTCTTCACCTCCATCAGCATCCCCCACGATTGGTATCGCGAGACCATGCGCCGCCAGGCCGTGGTCAACGCCAACGTTACCTTCCGCCTGCGCATCGAGGGCGACGATGGCGAGTTTTCCGAAGAGGACTTTTGCTACCCCAAGGGCATCGAGGACTATGTGCTCGAGAAGGTCGGTGCCGACTACCTCACCGAGCCCTTCTTTATCGAGGCCGACCGCCGCGGTCGCGACCGCGAGGACCTGCCCGACTACAACGTCAAGATTACCGCGTGCATGTGCTTCTCGCGCACCTTCATGATGCAGGAGTACTACCACAACTCGTCATGGCTCGAGAACGGCGGTTCGCCCGAAAAGGCCGCGCGCAGCGCTCTGACCAGCGCCATCGATGCCTATATTAAGCAACAGGGCAAGTACAACAAAAACGAGACCGGCATTAAGTGGCAAGACGTCCAGGACTGCCTGGTACTGGTGACCAACTGCTTCTCCACCCAGACGTCCTACGAAAACCAGACCAAGAAGGCTATCAATAACCGCTTTATCCAGCAGGCCATGACCGCCTTCTTTAAGGAGCGCCTCTCGACCTACTTGATCGAGAACAAAGACGCTGCCAACAAGATCGTGGAGCAGGTGCTCATCAACAAGCGCTCGCGCGAGAACGCCGAGAAGACGCGCCAGAGCATCAAGACCAATCTGCAGCAGAAGACCGACATGGCCAACCGCGTGCAGAAGTTCATCGACTGCCGCTCCAAGGACAAGAGCCGTCGCGAGATCTACATCGTAGAGGGCGACTCGGCAGCAGGCGCCATCCGCACCTCGCGCGATGCCGAGTTCCAGGGTGTTATGCCCGTCCGAGGCAAGATCCTCAACTGTCTGAAAGAGGACTACCCACGCATCTTTAAGTCCGACATCATCATGGACCTTATGCGCGTGCTGGGCTGCGGTGTGGAGATCAAGGACAAGCGCATCAAGAACCTTGGTGCCTTCGACCTGGACAACCTCAACTGGAACAAGGTCATCATCTGTACGGACGCCGACGTCGACGGTTATCACATCCGCACGCTCGTGCTCACCATGCTCTACCGCCTGGTGCCCACGCTTATCGACGAGGGCTACGTGTATATCGCCGAGTCACCGCTCTACGAGATCAACTGCAAAGAGAAGACCTACTTTGCCTACACCGAACTCGAGAAGAACGGCATTCTTAAGGAGATCGGCGACCAGAAGTGCTCGATCAACCGCTCCAAGGGTCTTGGTGAGAACGATCCGGACATGATGTGGCTCACCACCATGAACCCCGAGACGCGTCGCCTGATCAAGGTGGAGCCCGAGGACGTCACCAAGATGGAAACCATGTTCAACCTGTTGCTGGGCAACGACGAGGCAGGCCGCAAGCGCCATATCTCCGAGCACGGCAAGGAATACCTGGACCAGCTGGACCTGCAATAGCAGCACATCGATAACGACGGCCCATAAGAAGTTCAAGAGGAAATCGTGGCAAAGAAGAAGACGAAGAACCAGCCAAAGAAAAAGCAGGTCAACGCCGAGAACGTCATCGGCCTGCACTCCGAGGTCACCGATCAGCCAATCACGCAGACGCTCGAGGTCAACTACATGCCCTACGCCATGAGCGTCAACGTCTCGCGTGCATTCCCCGAGATCGACGGCTTTAAGCCCTCGCATCGCAAGCTGCTCTACACTATGTACAAGATGGGTCTGCTCAAGGGCGAGCGCCAGAAGAGCGCCAACATCGTGGGTCAGACCATGAAGCTCAACCCGCACGGCGACGCCGCGATCTACGAGACGATGGTGCGCCTGGCGACGGGTAACGAAGCGCTGCTTGCCCCCTTCGTGGAGTCGAAGGGCAACTTTGGCAAGTACTATTCGGGCGACCTGAGCTACGCCGCCTCGCGTTACACCGAGGCCAAGCTCTCCCCCATCAGCGCCGAGATCTTCAAGGACATCGACAAGGACCCGGTCGACTTCGTCGACAGCTACGACGGTGCCATGAAGGAGCCGCGTCTGCTGCCCACCACGTTCCCCAACATCCTCGTCTCGGCCAACAAGGGCATCGGCGTCGCTATGGCGTCCGATATCTGCGGCTTCAACCTCAACGAGGTCTGCACCGCCACGATGCACTACCTGAAGGACCCCGACTGCGATCTGCTCGAGTACATGCCCATGCCCGATTTCTCGACCGGCGGCGAGATTATCTACCGCCGCGAGGAGATGGAGAAGATCATCGAGACCGGTCTTGGCAGCTTCCAGATTCGCTCCCGCTGGCGCTGGATTCCCGAAGAGCGCATCATCGAGGTGTATGAGATCCCCTACACCACCAAGACCGATGTCATCATCGAGCGCATCGTCAAGCTCTCCAAGGAGGGCAAGGTCAAAGAGATCGCTGACATCCGCGACGAGACCGACCTCTCGGGCTTGCGCATCGCCATCGACCTTAAGCGCGGCGTCGACCCCGACAAGCTCATGGCCAAGCTCTATCGCTCGACCACGCTGCAGGACTCGTTCTCGTGCAACTTCAACGTGCTCGTCGACGGCTATCCCCGTGTTATGGGCGTGCGCCAGATCCTGCGCGAGTGGGTCAAGTGGCGTATTGAGTCCACGCGTCGCCGCATTAACTTTGACCTGGGCAAAAAGTCCGAGCGCCTGCACCTGCTGCACGGCCTTGAGGCGATCCTGCTCGACATCGACAAGGCGATCGCCATCATCCGCGGCACCAAACTCGAGGCCGAGGTCGTGCCCAACCTTATGAAGGGCTTCGACATCGACGAGACCCAGGCCGAGTTTGTCGCCGAGCTCAAGCTCCGCAACATCAACGAGGAGTACATCCTCAACCGCACCAAGGACATCGCTAAGCTCGAGGGTGAGATTGCCGAGCTTGAGGAGATCCTTTCGAGCGAAGAGAACATCAAGAAGGTCATCAGCGACGAGCTGGCCGCGGTCAACAAGAAGTACGTGATGCCGCGCCGCACGGGCAGGATCGAGCCCCATGAGGTTATCGAGGTAAGCTTGGAGCCCGAGGTCGAGGAGTACCCGGTTACGATCATGCTCTCGCGCGATGGCTACCTCAAGAAGATGACGGACCGCGTGCTCAAGAAGGCGACCACGCTCAAGTACAAGGACGGCGACAAACCCTTTATCGAGTTCCCGTCCTCCAACACCCACGAGCTGCTGGTCTTTACCAACAAGAGCCAGGTGTACAAGTGCAAGGTCACGGCGTTTGAGGACACCAAGTCGGCACAGCTGGGCTCGTACCTGCCGACCGATCTTGAGATGGAACCCGACGAGAACGTCATCTGGGTCATCGACCCCGAGGACTACAAGGCCGACGTGCTGTTCGTCTTTGAGAACGGCCGCGTGGTGCGTGTCGCGCTTGCCGGATACGTTACCAAGACCAACCGCAAGCGCCTCAAAAACGCCATCTATGGTGGCAGCAAGCTGCTGTATGCCCAGGTGCTCAAGGAAGATCGCGACATCGCGCTGGTCTCGAGCGACTACCGTCTGATGAACTTCAACACGTCGCTGCTCAAGACCAAGACGACCACCAACACGCAGGGCGTCCAGGCCTTTACGGCCAAGAAGGGCCGCTCGGTCACCACCGTCGGCACGACCGAGGAAATCCTTGGCGCCGGCGTCTCGGCCGAGAAGTTCACCGCGCAGAGCCTGCCCTCCGCCGGCGCCCTCATGAAGGAAAATGACATGCCGAGTTTGTTTGACTAAAACAACGGCGACTAAACCGTCATGGTTTTACAAAGCAGCGGGGCCCGGAGCGCAGTAAACGCTGCGCCCCGGGCCCCATGCATTACACCAGCATCATCCCTATAGACAAAATGCCGCATAAAGCGGAACAGACATAAGCCCATCATTCATTCCAAAGGGCTTAGTCGATAGCCTGATAAGGCGCACGCCCGGATGGGTCTTTTTAAGTGAGGACAGACTTCGAGATCTTGTGTTCTCCCCCGCCTTGACTTCAATCGCAGACAAGCATCCCTGCTTCTCTACTACAAAGTCGATTTCCGCACGATTATCTCGCGCCCAATAATGCAGTGGATAACCCATGGCTGAAAGCTGTTGGGCAACGTAGTTTTCGGTAAGTGCACCCATGAATGTGCCGCCGATACCGGCAAGAATATCGGCGCGTTGAGCACCGGCCTTGGAGACCAGCAGCCCTGTATCCGCCTGATAGATTTTAAAAGCAGAAGGGTTAACGAAGGCCTCTAAAGGGCTTTCGATCTGCCCGACTAGGCTGCAGCGCGCCACCGTACCCGACAATACAAGCCAATCGAGAGCATCTCCAAAGAGAGACGCATTGCCCCCCGCTCGCACTACCTTGTATTGAAATTTACGATTCTCTTTGGCAAGCTGCTGTGGAATGGAATCGAAGCACGCACGCGTCTTTGCGCTCAAGCGTTCATCAGCATATTTATTGGTGTCGGCGGAATATCCGTCGAGAATAATCCGATGCTTTTCGGCCACATCAATGATTGACTGATCATCGATGTACGTTTGGACCGCCTCGGGCATTCCGCCAACAACAAGATACTGTCGATAGAGCCCAAGCGCCTTTTCATGAAGGCTTGGCGCAAGAGGACCCATTATCTCGAATGATGAGCGTATCTCGTCGACCAGCTGATCGTGCCCCATCGCCCAGAGAAACTCCTCGAAATCGAGTGGAGTCATCTCAATCAAGTCGGTCTTTCCGACGGGGAACGAATACGACTGATGGTTAATGGCAACCCCAAGAAGCGACCCGGCAGCCGCAACGTAATACTCGGGAGCATCTTCGCAAAAGTATTTAAGGGAAGTGAGCGCTTCCTCGCATGCCTGGATCTCATCAATGAACAGTAAGGTTTTGCCAGGCACGATACGCTGTCCCGTACGAGCCTCGATCGCGCGTACAATCGAATGAGGGTCAAGACCGCCCGAAAAATCCGCTCGCGCCGACCGGTCGTTCTCAAGATTAACGTAGACAACCGATTCGAAAAGACCCTGGGCGTACGTTCTGAGCAAATAGGTCTTGCCACACTGGCGCACGCCTTTGACCAGCAAAGGTTTTCTATCGGCTCTGTCTCGCCATTCCCTAAGGAGCTCGTCTGCCTTGCGACGCATGCGCAACCTTCCCTCATGAACTTCTGTTTGACAATATTTTAACGCGAATTAATTTGTTTTCAGTTATTTTTCTGCGTTTAAAAATTGTTCTATACGGCACTTGAGGGAATACACCCCTATCTCTTGGTAAGGATAGCAAGCATTTCCACCAACGCTGATTGCCATGCGCTCCTCTTGTCCTTAGGCGAGCTTGCGAGCGAACTCTCGCACCTCTTTCAACTTGGGCGACGATGCCATGCTGTCGCGCTCGGTCATGCCGCCAATCGTGACAATGCCCTGGTCCTCCCACTTGCAGTACGCGCAGGTTGACTTGTACATAGCGATCGCCGCATCATAGACGCCCTCACTGTGGCTATCGAGTAAAAGGGCCGTCTTGGTGAACGGGAAACCCGTGGCACCGAAGGCATACAGGCGGTCAATGGTGGCTTTCTCCTGCGCAGTGATATCAAACCAGTAGATAGGCGAAGCGAAGACAACCATGTCGGCGTCTATCAGTGACTCGATCACGTCGGCCATGTCGTCCTTCTGCACACAGGTGCCCTCATGGGCAAAGCAGTACTGGCATCCCAAGCAGCCGGCGATCTTCTTGCTGGCAACGCGGACGACCTCAACCGCATTACCGCCCTCACGCGCGGTCTCGGCAAACGCCTCGACCATGGTATCGGTATTGGCGCCCTTACGCGGGCTGCCGCTCAATACAACGATATTCATAGGATTCCCTCTCCTTCATGCTGCAGGCGCGCAGCATTTTTTCTTGTAACCAAAACAAATGGGGTTAATCAATCGCCAGCAGGCCATATCTCTTGCTCAAGTTCCCTAAAGAAGCTCAAGGCGATTGCGATTGCCTTATGCAACATCGAAAACCAAAGAGGGGCCATAGCAACGTCGCCTGCCTGAAATGGCACGCTGTCAAGATCAACTACGGGGATCGTGACGAGCCGATACCGCCCGCATGCCCCCTTCGGAATAGGCGCTGAGCAGCTCCTGAGCGTGGGCAAACTCGGGCCCTCGCCTCCAACCGAGCAGGCGGTTGACCGCGAGATTTCCCTGGACGTTGTGGACGAAGAGCAGATAGGCGTCCTCGCGCGAAAGCCCAGTCTCCTCCATGATCGAGGGAACCATCTGCTCGGCGCCGCGCTCGACGACGCGCTGTGCCACCCGGGCGTACGCGTCGTCATCCGAGTAGAGCAGATAATAGTCATCGTTTGCCGGCGGACGCTGGCAGAGGGCACCCGCCTCCGTTCCCTCGAGTGGCGGCACCGCCGCCAAGGCCTCGTCGATAAGCGCGTCGAGCAGGGCGAACTTGTCCTCGTAGTGCAGATAGAACGTGCCACGGTTGATATCGGCGCGGCGGCAGATATCCGCTACCGTCATCTTCGCGAAGCCGACCTCGGCCAGCAGCGCGAAGAACGCCTCCCGTATGACCGAGAGTGTATAGCGTCGGCGACGATCGATCTTCCCCGCTTCCATTACCCCTCCAATTGCAACGCTCGACAATGCCCGGCAAACGCTCGTTTATCGACAGCAGGCCGAAGCCGTTCATTGCTCTTAAGCAAATCGACATGGATACTTTTTATAGACACGTGTTTATAATAGCTGAAAGAAGGTATCCAGTGACCCTGTACGAGCAGCTCGTTATCGAGCTCACCAACCAATCGTTTTCCCTTCAGGCCGCCTACCGCAGCGGCGGCACGCCCTATGAGCTGAGTGACCGCGAGCCCGAGCCCTACGACCAGCAAATCGAGGACTTCGCCCGCATGATCGAGGAAGCCGATTGCGTGCTGGCGGGCGGGGCCTCCGGGCTCTCCGCGGCGGGCGGCGGCGACTTCTACTACGAGGACAACGCGACCTATCGCAAGCATTTCGGCAAATTCGCCGAGCGTTACGGTTTCAAGGGCGCTTTCGAGGGGTCGTTCTACCGCTGGCCCACCGCCGAGGCGCGCTGGGGATACCTCGCCACCTTCCTCGACACCACGCTCAACGCCCCGCTGCGCAAGCCCTACAGGGACCTCGACGCCATTCTCGCCGAGAAGGATTTCTTCGTGCTCACCACCAACCAGGACACGCAGTTTGTGAAGCTCTATCCCTGGGAGAAAGTGGCAGAGATCCAAGGCGACCACCGCTTCTTTCAGTGCTCCCGCTGTTGCACCGACGCGGTGTGGGATGCGGTCGAGCCGGTCTCCAACATGGTAGAGGCCATGGGAGACGGCCTTGAGGTTCCGACAGAGCTCGTGCCGCGCTGCCCGCACTGCGGGGCAGAGGCGTTCCCCTGGGTTCGCGGCTACGGCAACTTCCTGCAGGGCGAACTCTACGAGGAGCAGTACCGCAAGGTGTCCGACTGGCTCGACGCGCACGCACGGCAGAGGATCCTCTTCCTCGAGCTGGGTGTGGGCCGCATGACGCCCGCGTTTATCCAGGAGCCGTTCTGGGCCCTCACGGCGCAGTTACCGCAGGCCAGCTACATCGCCGTAAACAACAAGACGCAGTTTCTCCCCCGCGCGATCGAGGATCGGGGGCTCGCCGTTCGCGCCGACATCGCCGACGTGCTTGCCGACGTGCGCAAGACGCTGGGGAGGTAGCGCATGGAGACGGCGAAAGCAGTTCGCATAGGCAGGGCGCTAGCCGAAGCGGATCTTGTCATCATCGGCGCTAGCAACGGACTCGACATGGCAGAGGGGCTCAACCTTTTCTGCGCCGATGCTCATTTCCAAGAGGCGTACGGGGACCTCGCCCAGGCAGACGGCATCGGCTGCATACTGCAGGGGCTTGCCTCCCCGGATGCCAGCGTGCGACGCCGATGGGCCGAGCGGTTTCATCAAAAGGAATATCTCGAATATGAGCCCAGCCCGCTCATGAACGAGCTGCGGCGTCTTACAGAGCACGCTGACACCTTCGTGATCACGTGCAATATCGACGGGCACTTCGTACGCGCAGGGTTCAACGAGAACCGCGTGCTCGAGACGGAGGGGGGCATACGCACGTCGATCGACGAGCGGCGTCTCGCCCATCCAGACGCCCTCGCCACGGCCCAGCTCGAGGAGCTCGAGCGCCTTGTGCAAGCCCATCGCAACGGCAGGGTCGCCATCCTCGAACTTGGCGTGGGACTGCGCAACGGCATCATAAAGCACATGCTCGCCCAGATCGCGAACGTCTGCGAGCACGCCACCTACATCGTGTTCAACTACAGCCAGGCCATGGCGCCCGACGCCTCGTGCGAGACGATTCTCGTTGACGGCGATATGACCCCGGCTTTCGAGGAGATTGCCCAATGCCGTCTCTAGAGAGGGAAGCGTATAGGCTTCGAAGCCTTATCGACGATGCCGACGCCATCATCGTCGGCATCGGCTCGGGCATGTCAAGCGCCGCCGGGGTCAACCATTACAACCGCGCAGGCATGGCGCGCGCCGGAATGACGGACTGGCAGCAAGCCTTTGGCTTCAAGAGCCTTTTCGACGGCTTCTACCACCTCTACCCCAGCCTCGAGCAGCAATGGGCCTACTACGCGCGATACATCGACTTCATGCTGCGCGAGCTGGCCTCGCAGCCCTATCTCGACCTACGGTCCCTCATCGGCCATAAGGACTACTTCATCCTGAGCACCAATGTGGACACCCAGGCCGAGAAGACGTTTCCCGACGAGAGAACCTGTAACTATCAGGGAAGCTTCGCGCACCTTCAGTGCAAGCAGCCATGCTGCGACGAGCTCTTCGATGCGAGCCCCTACGTCGAGCGCATGCTCGCGGGCATGGCGGGGTTCGAGGTCCGCAGCGAGGATGTCCCCCGATGCCCGCATTGCGGCTGGCAGCTTGTGCCGTGGGTGCGCGACGACACGTTTCTGCAAGGTGCGGCATGGCGCGAGAGCCTCGGACGATACGAGCGCTTCGTGCGCGAGCGCAGCGATCGCCGCGTGCTGTTGCTGGAGCTCGGCGTGGGCGAGATGACCCCCGGCATCATCACGCTCCCGTTCTGGAGCATGACCGCGAAGCTGCCGGATGCGCACCTGCTGAGCGTAAACATCTCGGGCGGCTCGGCTCCGCTGCAGCTTGGAAGCAAGGCAGGGGCGATCCAGGCCGATTTGGGCGCCCTGCTCTCGGTGGCGCGGGCAGGTGGCGAGTAACGCGGAGCGGTAGACGCGCAATGAGGTTTTAGCCGCAGCCTCCGAACGAGAGGGCTCGGAGGCTGGTATTCCTGAATCGCAGGTCACGATGGGTTATCGGAATCGCGAAGAGCGGATACCGCCAGTAAGCCCCCTTCGGAATAGGCGTTGAGCAGCTCCTGGGCATGGGCGAACTCGGGGCCTCGTCTCCAGCCGAGCAGGCGGTTGACGGCCAGATTGCCCTGGACGTTGTGGACGAAGAGCAGGAAAGCGTCTTCGCGTGAAAGCCCTGTTTTCTCCATGACCCAGGGAACCATCTGCTCCGCTCCGCGTTCTATGACGCGCTGGGCTACGCGAGCGTATGCGTCGCTGTCCGAATAAAGCAGGCGATAATCGTCGTCTGCCGGCGGACGCTGGCAAAGCGTTGCCGATTCAACCCCCTCAAGCGGGGGAGCCGCTGCCAATGCCTCGTCGATAAGCGCGTCGAGCAGCGCGTACTTATCCTCGTAATGCAGATAGAACGTTCCCCGGTTGATCTCGGCGCGGCGGCAGATGTCCGCCACCGTCATCTTCGCGAAGCCGACCTCGGCCAGCAGCGCGAAGAACGCCTCCTGTATGACCGAGAGGGTGTAGCGCCGCCGGCGGTCGATCTTGGTTTCTCCCATCGCCTCTCCAATCTGAGTCGTTTGACAATGTCCAGTAGCTGTTCGTTTATCGACAGGTGCACGCGTTTGTTCATTGCCCCTGCGAAAATCAACAAGGATACTGTTTATAGACACCTGTTTTTTATAGCTGAAAGGGAGCACGGATGACCCTGTGCGAGAAGCTCGGCATCGGGCTTGTCAGCCGATCGTTTTCCCATCGGGCCGTCTATCGAAACGGCGGCACGTCATACGATTTGAGCGATTGCGAGCCTGCTGCTTGCAAGCAAGATATCGAGGCTTTTGCCCGCAAGGTGGGGAAGGCTGATTGCGTGTTTACGGGAGAGGCAGGTAGGCAGGCGTTATGAGCATCTGCATCAAAAATCAGATTCAGAATATGAATATCGTCATCGGCTGCACGGTGGGGTGTCCATATTGCTATGCCCGTAACAATGTGAAACGTTGGCATATGATTGACGACTTCGCTGATCCTGCGTTCTTCCCGAGCAAGCTCAAGATGATGGAAAAGAAACGCCCGCAGAACTTTCTCCTTACCGGCATGAGCGATCTCTCCGGGTGGAAGCTGGAATGGCGAGACGAGGTATTTGCAAAGATCCATGAGAATCCACAGCATCAGTTCCTGTTCCTGACCAAGAGACCCGATTTGCTGGATTTAGATACCGACCTGGAAAACGCATGGTTCGGCGTTACGGTGACGAGGAAAGCGGAGCTGTGGCGTATCGACGCCCTTCGGAAAAACGTCAAAGCAAATCACTTCTTCGTTACTTTTGAGCCGCTATTCGACGATCCCGGTACGGTCGACCTTTCCGGAATCAACTGGATCGTCGTCGGTACCATGACCGGGGCGCAGAGCAGGAAGGTTCATACGGAACCGGAGTGGGCATGGTCTTTGACGGACCAGGCGCACGCGCTTGGCATTCCAATGTTTATGAAGGAAGACCTCGTCTCTGTCATAGGGGACGAAAACATGATTCAGGAATTGCCGGAAGAATTCGAAAGAGTGCTGGAGGTGCAGAGAACATGGCGGAAGTGATCGATGGAATCCTCATCAATGAGGTGGAAGCAAAGAACATCATGACCAAGTCCAGCCTGCCGGTAGGCGGCTACTCGGTCAATCCCTATGTAGGCTGCACGCATGCCTGCAAGTATTGCTATGCCTCCTTTATGAAGCGCTTTACCGGACACAAGGAGGAATGGGGCACCTTTCTTGATGTGAAGCATTGGCCGGAAATCAAGAATCCGAAGAAATACGCTGGACAGCGGGTGGTTATCGGTTCTGTGACGGATGGCTACAATCCACAGGAGGAGCGATTCGGGAATACCAGGAAACTCCTGGAGCAGCTGATTGGCAGCGATGCAGATATTCTGATCTGCACAAAGTCCGATCTTGTGGTACGGGATATCGATCTGCTGAAGAGGCTTGGACGAGTGACCGTTTCATGGTCGATCAACACGCTGGATGAGAACTTCAAGAACGATATGGACTCCGCGTCGAGCATCGAGCGTCGTATCGCTGCTATGAAGCAGGTGTATGACGAAGGTATCCGTACGGTCTGCTTCGTGTCCCCGGTATTTCCCGGCATCACGGATTTTGAGATGATTTTTGAGCGAGTAAAGGATCGGTGCGATTTGTTTTGGCTCGAAAATCTCAATCTTCGGGGTGGTTTCAAAAAAACGATCCTGGATTATATCGCCGAGAAACATCCCAATCTCGTACCGCTTTACGATGAGATCTATAACAAGCGCAACCGTAGCTATTTTGAAGCGCTTGAAGTAAAAGCCGAGGAAATGGCCAAGAAGTACGATTGCCCCTTTGTGGACAACGAAATGCCTTATGGCAGAGTCCCGCAGGGGCATCCGGTGATCGTGGACTACTTCTATCACGAGGAAGTCCGAGGGTCAGATAATAGCGGAAAAAGAAATCGTTAAACGGAAACCGACGACGATTCGCTCGAGCGATTAGCGTCCACGCGTGGCTTCTGCCGATTGGCGCAACGGGCGACGGATTAAGGGATCGCTCGGGCGGATGATCCCGCTGCAGTACAGGCGGTCGCTCAATTTAGCGGCATGAGCGTTTTCGCACGGAAAACCAGTATCCCCTGTGCCGAGTTTAATCGTAGCGAATACAATGGGCACTGAGCATCAATCGAAAGTAGTCAAGAGCCTTTTCGACGGCTTCTACCACCTCTACCCCAGCCTCGAGCAGCAGTGGGCATACTATGCGCGATACATCGACTTCATGCTGCGCGAGCTGGCCTCGCAGCCCTATCTCGACCTACGGTCCCTCATCGGCCATAAGGACTACTTCATCCTGAGCACCAATGTGGACACCCAGGCCGAGAAGACGTTTCCCGACGAGAGAACCTGTAACTATCAGGGAAGCTTCGCGCACCTTCAGTGCAAGCAGCCATGCTGCGACGAGCTCTTCGATGCGAGCCCCTACGTCGAGCGCATGCTCGCGGGCATGGCGGGGTTCGAGGTCCGCAGCGAGGATGTCCCCCGATGCCCGCATTGCGGCTGGCAGCTTGTGCCGTGGGTGCGCGACGACACGTTTCTGCAAGGCGGAGCATGGCGCGAGAGCCTCGAACGATACGAACGCTTTGTGCGCGAGCGCAGCAGTGGCCGCGTGCTGTTGCTGGAGCTCGGCGTGGGCGAAATGACTCCTGGTATCATCACACTCCCGTTCTGGAGCATGACCGCAAAGCTGCCGGATGCGCACCTTTTGAGCGTAAACATCTCGGGCGACTCGGCTCCGTTGCAGCTTGGAAGCAAGGCAGAGGCGATCCAGGCCGATTTGGGCGCCCTGCTCTCGGCGGCGCGGACGGGCGACGAGCAGCGCAGTTCATCGCGCCGTGTTTCATGCGTGGACGCTTAAATCAAAACCACCCCTAGAAGGGGTGGTTTGCTCTTAGGGTGTAACCCTTGGAT
>UQKM01000005.1 GCA_900541685.1 uncultured Collinsella sp. | reverse complement strand
CTTACCGGAGGACTCGGGACCGTAAATCTCGACGATACGGCCGCGTGGCACGCCGCCGATGCCCAGCGCGGCATCGAGGGCCAGGGCGCCTGTGGGAATGGCCTCGACCTCGAGCTCGGGACCACCGTCGCCGTACCTCATGATGGAACCCTGGCCGAATTTCTTCTCGATCTCGGCCTTGGTGGTGGCGATCATCTCATCGCGCTCTTTACCCGTCGTGCGAGCATGAACGGTACGTACGGGACCTGAATTCTTGGCCATGAATAGCCCTCCTCTTAACAACCTGCATCGATAATAGACGAACGGCTGTTCGTGGTCAACCGTTCAGATAAATCATATGCAGCCGACCTTTCCAAAACCCAACCAAACGCCGACCAAACACTGACCAAAAACTTGACCGCAGGCAAACCAAGAAAGACATGACGAGGAAGAATACGCCAACGACCTGCACGAAGAGTAAATTCGGCCGAGGTCCCTATCTTCACAATTAAGGGGCCCGGAGGCCCCTTAAAACACGTCTATTCCATAGAATGAAGCACGCACACAATGCGACCCAGTGCCTCCGCGACCGCATGGGCACGAACACACGAACGATTGCCCTCATAGTGACAACGAATGGAGTCCACGACCGGCACTCCCCCATCGGCAGAGCGATACGCCCAGCCAATATAAAAGGTTCCAGCCGGATCGACCTCGGTGCCTCCACCGGGGCCGGCATAGCCCGTCGCGCTCACGGCAATATCGCTCTGATACAGCTCCAGCGAACCGGCAGCCATCTCGCGCGCCGCCTGATACGACACCGCGGTATAGCGGTCAAGCGTCTCTTGCTCAACGCCGAGTACGCGATGCTTAATCTCGTCGCAGTACGTCACCGCACCGCCGCGCAGCACCGCTGAGGCACCCGGGATATCGGCGATCGTCGAGGCAATCATACCCGCTGTCAGAGATTCAGCCGTCGAAACCGTCACACCACGAACGGTTGCACGCTCGACAATATCGCGTGCGAGCTCTTCATTGTGCGTGGCAATCTGCTCAAATGATTCCGTCATGCCTACCAGGACCTAGACCGAAAAGACGATCTTGCGGCAGTTCCAGAAGTACTGAGCGCCCGAGATAACGGTCAAGATAACGGCCACGGCGTACAGGAAGCGCGACACCGAGTAGATGCCGAGCGTCAGCGCCACCGGGCCAAGATGCAAGCCGGCCATCGCAAAGACGCACAGATAACCGCAGATGGAAACCATCGTAGTCGCCGTCTTGTACTTTCCGAGCTTATCGGCCGCAACGACCACACCGGCCGCACTCGCGACCATGCGCAGGGCGCTCACCAGCAGCTCGCGGAACAGGATGATGAACACCGACCACACGGTTACGGCACCAAAGTCCAAGAACAGCAGCAGGGCCGAGAACACGAGCAACTTATCGGCGATGGGGTCCAAGAACTTGCCGAAATCGGTGATCTCGTTGCGCGAACGAGCCAGGTAGCCATCAACCTTATCGGTGCACGACAGGATGACGTACAGAATAAATGCGGCGGCGGCGAGCGGGCCGTCGAAGATGCTCCAATCCGTACCGGCAACGCTCGTGTGAGACAGCGCCGACACGATCATGAACACCGGAATAAAGACGATGCGCACGCACGTCACGATGTTGGCGGGCGTCCAAACACTCGTCAGTTCCTTATTGCTCTCGTTAGCCACGACGCTCTCCTACTCCACAACATGACCGATAAGCTCGTAGCAGAAGCTATCGGTAAACTCGACCGTCAGAATATCGCCCACGGATGCCTCGCTGGCATCCAGATGCACCGCACCATCGGAATCGGGAGCCTGGAACCAGGCATGTCCGATGAGCTCGGCACCGTCCTCGGTCTCCTCGATACCGTCGACGATCACCTGGGCGCGTTCGCCCACATGGGCCGCCGTGGCGGCAAAGCCGAGCGACTCGGCCAGATCCATAGCCTCCTGGGCGCGCTCGAGCTTAACCTCTTCATCGACCTGACCATCCATCTTGGCGGCTAGGCTGCCCTCCTCACGCGAGTAGGCAAAGACGCTCGTGTAGTCAAAGCCGACGGTGTCCATAAAGTCGATAAGATCGCGGAACTCGTCGTCGGTCTCAGTCGGGAAGCCGACCATAGCCGTGGAGCGGATCACGATACCGGGAATACGCTCGCGCAGGTCGCGGAACAGGTCCTCGAGCTCCTGACGCGAACCGGAGCGGCGCATGGCCTTGAGGATGCGCGCGTCGCAGTGCTGGACGGGAATATCGATATAGGGCAGCACCTCGGGCGTATCGCGAATGGTCTCGATAAGCTCGTCGGTCATGCCCTCGGGCTGCAGGTAGAGTACGCGGACCCAAACGTTATGAGGACGCACCGCCTCGGCAACGGCCTGTAGCAGCTGCGCCAGATTGCGCGGCGCGCCCTCGGCGACGTCCTCATCCGCAAAGTCGGTACCCCAGATGCCCGTGTCCTGACCGATCAGAACGATCTCGCGCACACCACCGGCGACCAGGTCGCGCACCTCGGAGATAATGCTCTCGGCATTGCGCGAGTGATAACGACCGCGGATATACGGGATCATGCAGAAGCTGCAGAAGCGGTTGCAGCCATCGGAGATTTTGACGTAGGCGACAGCGCCCTCGACGGTACGCTTGACCTGCGGAATATAGGCGGCAATCTCGCGCTCAACACCCAGCACGTCATCGATGACCGCCACGATGCCGTCTTCCTCGTCGGCCTTCACAAAGGCCGCGACCTCGGGCAGCTCGTCGGGCAGGTCGTCGCCGTAGCGTGACGGCACGCAGCCGCACATGACGATCGGGCAGGAACGAACGCCGTCCTGAACCTCGTTGGCAAGCTCGAGCGCGGTCTCGATGCTCTCGGACGTTGCAGAGGCAAGGAACGAGCACGTATTGACGATGGCGATATCGGCATCCTGCGGATCGAATGCCTCCTCGTAGCCTGCGGCGGTTAGCAGCGAACGCATACGGTCGGTATCGACCTCGTTCTTGGCGCACCCGAGGGTGATATAGAGCACGGAGCCCAACGGTGTATCCATGTTGGAGAGCGGTCCTTTCGAATGAATTAGCGGTAGTTGGTGAACTGCAGCGGCTGACCGTAGTCCTGGTCGCGCAGGAACTGGATCACGGTCTGCAGCGCATCCTTGGAAGCAGAGGAAACACGCAGTTTGTCGGCCTCAATCGTCACCTTGACCTTGAGCTTCTGATCCTTAATGTCCTTATTGATCTTCTTGGCAGTCGTCTGGTCGATACCCTCGACGATGTGACCGAGCACGCGCACGGTGCCGCCCGATGCAGCCTGAGGCGCATCCCAGGACACGGCCTTAAGATCGATGCCGCGCTTGATGAGCTTGGAGCTCAAGACATCGATGATCTGCTTGGAGACAAAGTCGGCCGGGGCGTTGACCGTAAAGAGTTTGTCGCCCTTCGAAAGCTCGATGGTGGCGCCGGAGTCCTTCAGGTCATAGCGCTGGGAAATCTCGCGCGTGGTCTGCTGGAAGGCGTTGTCGACCTCCTGCATATTAACCTCGGACACGACGTCGAAGCTGGAATCTTTAGCCATGGTTAATCCTTTCGCTTACGAGCGGCTTAGTAGCTGTCGTACGAATAATCGGTAGAATCGGTCGTCGTTTGACCGTCGGTAGCGGTATTGGTGCCCTCCGTGGACTGGGCCTCGGTTCCATCCGCGCTGTTGGCATCATCGGTGCCGTCAGTGCTCTCGCCGTCCTCGGAGTCGGTCGTCTCCTTCTTGGGAACGGTGATCGTCACGCGTGCCACGCCCGACGTCTTAGTGTCGTAGCGGACCTTTTCACCGTTCTTGGTAACGGTGACATCGGAAGGCTTGGACGTGGTGATCTCGATCGAGGACTCGGGCGTATATTCCTGCTCAAAGGGGCCGGTCGCCTGGGCGCCATAGACCGACTTGCCATCAACCTTGACCTCAATCCAAGCAGTCTTGCCCTTGGCAACGGAGATCTTGACCTTTGTGACCTCGTTCTCTTCCTTCTTGGCCGTCGTCTTGGCGGCGTCCGAATCGGTCGACTCGTCCGTCGTCTTATCGGTATCTTCATCCTCATCGACGGATTCGGTCTTGTTGGAAGACTTTTTAGTCGTTGTCTTGGTGGCAACGGGCGTCTCGGGCGTCGACTCGGGCGCCGAGGAGCCGCAGCCACGCAGGAGCACCACGATGAGCACGATCAGCAGCAGCGCCACGGCGCCGATACCGGCGTAAACGATACGAGGATCGAGACCGTTGTTCTGGAGAGCACGCCCACCGCCGCGCCCACGATTGGAGCCACCGCGACCAGTGCCTTGGGGCATACGACCGCGGTTATTGTCGGAACGTCCGCGATAGCTACCTTGGCGCTGCATATTGCGCTGACCCGAGCGGGGGGCGAGCTCGCCACGACCCTGGTAGTTGCGCTGGCCCGAACGAGCCGCTGAGGAACGCTGGCTATAGGGCTGCGACTGAGATCGAAGGCGAGGCGTCACCTGCGTAGTATCGGCGTCTGCATAGCCGCCGCGCGGACGACCGGAAGAAACGCCACGGTACCCGCGATCGGAATAACCGCCATCGCCGTAGCCGGCACGAGGGTCACGAGCGACACCGCGGGCAGCGGGGAGTGCGCGCTCCTCGGGCGCCGGCGTGCTGCGAAAACGATCGCGCTGAGAACGAATCTCCTCGCTCGAGCCAGACTCGGTAATATAGCCAGCCTGCTGAGGGCGCTGGCCATAACGCGTCGAACGCCCGTCCTGAACCATCAGGAAACGGCCGTTGTCGACCGAGGAACGCGAATTGACGTAGCCGGCGGCGTCCTGAAAACGACCGCCCTGCTGCGACGTCTCGCGTTCATATGCCATGAGTTCATCAAAATAAGCGTTGACGACCTCGCGCGGATTGAGGCCCAAAAAGCGTGCGTAGCTCGAAATCATGCCCTGGGCATAACCGCGCGGGGGCATCGATGCAAAATTACCGGTTTCGAAAAACTCGATGATCTGCGGCCTGATTTTGATGGTGTTGGCGACCTGCTGAATGGAAAGGCCCATTCGGCGACGCTGCTCGAGCAGCATGTCACCAAAGCGTGCAGCCATCAGAATCCTCCAAACTCACGATCTTCACGTGCCATCTCGGCGTCGACGGATTCCAGCGCGGCAAGGCCTTCTTCATCCAGCAGGACCTCGCGCGGCTTGGAACCGTCGGGCGGTCCGACGACACCCTTTTCTTCCAGCATGTCCATAATACGCCCGGCGCGCGCATAGCCAACCTTCAGGCGGCGCTGCAGGCCAGATGTGGAGCCCAGCTGCGATTCCACCACAATATGAGCGGCTTCCCAGATAAGCGGATCGTCGTCCTGGGGCTCGGCGACGCCGGTGCGCACGATGCCGCCGCCACCCGCCATGGACATGGAGGCAGGTGCCACGGCCGATAGGATCTCCTCATGGTAGTCAGGCTCGCTTTGCGACTTGACGAACTCGACAATCTCGTTGATCTCGTCATCCGAAACAAAGCAGCCCTGGATACGGCGGGGCTTGCCCCAGTCGACCTTTGAGAACAGCATGTCACCCAAGCCGGTGAGCTTTTCGGCACCCATCTGGTCGATGATGACGCGGGAGTCGATGCCCGTTGCGACGTTAAAGGCGATACGGTTGGTAATGTTTGCCTTGATGAGACCCGTCACCACGTTGGAGCTCGGACGCTGAGTCGCCACGATAAGGTGGATACCGGCGGCACGGCCCAGCTGGGCGATACGCACAATCGAAGCCTCGACGTCCTTGCCGGCAACCATCATCAGGTCCGAAAGCTCGTCGATGATGATGACCAGGTAGGGCATCTTTTGCGGCGGGTTATCGTAATGCTCAAACTCGCCGGCGGCCTGCTTTTCGTTATAGGTCGAGATCTTGCGCACGTTAAGGCGCTCGAAGACCTTCAGGCGGCGCTCCATCTCGGACACCGCCCACTGCAAGGCACTCGCGGCCTGCTTGGGCTCGGTCACCACGGGCACGTAAAGATGCGGCAGGCCGTTATAGCCTGCGAGCTCGACGCGCTTGGGGTCGACCATGATCAAGCGAACGTCCTCGGGAAGGGCGCGCATGAGCAGGGTCGTGATAATGGAGTTGATCATGACCGACTTACCGGAACCCGTGGTACCGGCGATCAGCAGGTGGGGCATCTTGGCGAGGTCGGCGACGACCGGCGTGCCCTCTGCATCGCGGCCGATGGCAAGCTCAAGCGGACCGCCCTTAACATAGGGCAGCACGTCGCCCAAGTTGACGTTCTGACGCTTGCGATTGGGAATCTCGATACCCACGAGCGAGGTGCCGGGAATCGGCGCAAAGATACGCACGGACTGAGCAGCAAGCGACAGCGCGATGTCGTCCTCAAGGCTCGAAATCTTGCTCACGCGCTCGCCCTCGCCGGGTTGCAGCTTAAAGGTCGTCACCGTGGGGCCGGCAATCCAGCCGACGACGCGAGCGCTACGGCCAAACTCAAGCAGCGTAGACTGCAACGACTCGGCGGTCTGTTCCAGCTCCTTATCCGAAGACGCGGCAGAAGCGGACTGAGGGTTTGCATGCAGGATTTCGAGCGGCGGAAGCTTAAGGCCGTCCTCATCTTCGCCCTCGTTATCCGCGGGGGCATTGTCCGCTCCCCCATCGCTAGAAGTAGACGCCTCGGCAGCGCCCGCGACAGCCGTATCAGCAACCTTGGGATGCTTGAGGAAATCAGGAATTTGAGGGGCGGCCGAGACGGGATTCACGGCAAACGGCGGTTCGGACTCGTCGACCTTGTCCGGATGGTCCTCCATCGAAAGCTGGCCGGTCACCTGACCGCGCTTTGCCTGACGTCGCGGCAGCAAGGTGGTTTTAGCAGTCTCGAGCGGGGACTCGTCGTCCTCGTCATCACCCTCGGTAAGCTCAATCTCGCTCTCGGACCAAGACGGGTCGGGCTCACTCGTATTGAGCTTAGGAGCCGACTTGCCTTTCCTGGCATGACGGCGCGGGAGCAGCGTGGTCTTAGCACGCTCGGCCTCCACGACATCGGACACGTCGACAAACGGATCCTCGTCCTCGTCGTCATCGTCCAGAACCGGGTCGGCATTGTTGCCCATGACCGTGGTCACGGACATATCGGATCCCTTTTGACGAAGAATGCTCAGGTGCGGCCGAGCAACGCCGGGCACCGACAGGGCTTCGTCGTCACCCCACGGACTCGCGTTGACGTCGGCACGACGGCGCTCGGCAAAATCGGCCGCACGGTCGCGGGCAGAGCGCAAAACGCCGCCCACCGAAAAGCCGATGATGACAAAGCCGACGACGGCCAGACCCAACAGGACCACCATCGCAATAGGCTTACCCAGGGCATTCTGCAGCGCGCTCGCAATAAACGCACCGATGTAGCCACCCGAGGCGGACAGGTTTTGCGGCGTGAACATAAGGTCGCACGAGTCGCTCGTACCCGGCACCATCAGTGAAAGAAGGGAGACGACGGCGATAAAGACCACGGCGCCGCCCGCAACAGAGCGCACGTTGAGCGGCGAGTCCTCGCCTAAAAAGAGCGTGGCGGCAAACAGCAAAATAACGATCGGCAGCACGTAGGCGCCCAGACCAAAGCCAAGGTGGTAGAAACCAGCGACCACAGCCGTAACAGGTGCGGTCGCCGGCGAAATCACGGCAATAAAGGACGCAATCGCCAAAACGGCAATGACCACGCCGGCGATATCGCGGTTGGCCGAAGGCTCGACCAGGGGCTCAAAATCGTCGAACTCGGCCTCGTGGCCCTTATTGGCACGAAGATGGGAACCGGCACCCTTAGCAGATGCCGGTTGGTTGTTGGCTTTATTGCCTTTGGCGTTTTGAGCAGATCCGCGCGCCAAACTAAACCTCCATGACGACCGGGATGATCATCGGACGAGTGCGCGTACGGCTCCAGATAAAGTTAGAGAGCGAGTCGCGCACGGCCTTGCGAATGGCATCGGAACCGCTGCTCGTAAAGCTGAACTTGCCCTTCTCAATCGTCTTCATGATGGACGCCGAGGCGTCCTCGGAGAACTGGTCGTCGATGGCAAAGGAGACGCCGCGGCCCGAGAACTCGATGGCCTCGATCTTCTTGTGCTTGAGCGAAACGATAGCGACAGCCGTGACCATACCGTCGTTGGCAAGCTTCTGACGATCGCGCAGAACGATGGGGTCGGTATCGCCGATGCGCAGTCCGTCGACGTAGACGACACCAGACTCGACGGGCGTACCGCGCTTGACGATACCGCCACGCATCTCAAGCGTATCGCCGTTGTCGAGGATAAAGATATGATCGTCCTTGAGGCCCATCTTGCGTGCAAGTTGAGCATGGGCGCGCAGATGCACGGCCTCGCCGTGGACCGGCATAAAGTACGTAGGCTTGGCCATGGCCATCAGGAGCTTGAGCTCCTCCTGGCTACCGTGACCCGAGACGTGAACGAGGGCGCGGTTCTTATCCCACACGTCGCAGCCGAGCTTGGCCAGGCTGTTGACGACCTGCTGGACGGCCTTCTCGTTGCCGGGAACGGGAGTTGCCGAGAGGATAACGGTATCGCCCTCGTGGATGGAGAGCGTCTTGTGCTCGCCATTGGCCATGCGGGACAGGGCCGACAGCGGCTCGCCCTGCGAACCAGTGCACATGACGACGATCTTGTCGTCAGGCAGGTTATCAATATCGAAGGCATCGATGATATCGGCATCATCGATGTTGAGATAACCGAGCTCGCGCGCCACGCGGGTGTTCGTGAGCATGGAGCGACCGGTCACAACGACCTTACGGCCGCACTTGCGGGCGGCATCGCAGATCTGCTGCAAACGATGGATGTGGCTCGAGAACGATGCGACGAACACGCGACCCGGGGCGTTCTTGATGGCGTGCAGCAGGTTGGGACCAACCTCGGCCTCGGACTTGGTAAAGCCGGGAACCGTGGCATTGGTGGAGTCGGAAAGCAGCAGGTCGATGCCCTGCTTGGCAAAGCGGCTGATAGCGGCATAGTCGGGCGTGACACCATCGATGGGCGTCTGGTCGAGCTTAAAGTCGCCGGTGTGCATAACCGTGCCCTGGTTGGTGCGAATGAACACGCCCAGTGCACCCGGAATGGAGTGCGTCATCGAGAAGAAGTCGAGCGAGATGCCACCCAGATTGACGTGGCTGCCGCCCTTGACCTCACGGAACTTGGGCGCGCGGATGCGGAACTCGGAGAGCTTGCCCTCGATAAAGCCGAGCGTGAGCTTGCTCGAGAAGATGGGCACCTTATTGTTGAGGTCTTGCAGCAGGTACGGAAGCGAGCCGGTGTGGTCCTCGTGTCCGTGGGTGACGACGATGCCGCGGAGCTTCTCCTCGTTCTCCAAAACATACGTGTAGTCGGGAAGCACCAGGTCGATACCGGGCTGAGAATCGTCGGGGAACATGAGGCCAGCGTCGACGAGCACCATGTCGTCGCCGCACTCGAAGACCGTCATGTTCTTGCCGATGCCGTCAAGGCCGCCGAGCGGAATGATCTTCAAGGGAGATGATTTTTTAGCTGCCATAGGTGAGTGTGGTTTCCTTTCTTCGAAACGGGTCTGGAACAACCGACGGGGCGCTTCTGGCAAACCGACCGCCGGGAACGTACAAACACGCATCGCAGAGTCGATGCAATAACCACAGTATGATACCCATTTGCCCACCAACAGACCACCCATGCATCAAAGCCCCATCCAAACCGGTCTATCCCGCCGGTTTCCCGTGGGGCGGGCACTGATGAAGTTTCCTGCTCTACAGTCCTGCTCACGACGGAGGCCACATTAAGTGGCCTCCTGTTCGTGCGGAACTCGCGATAAACTTCATCAGTGCCCGCCCCACGGGAAACCTGCCAAAAAGGGACAGGTTTATTTTGGTCGGTTTTATCTGGGAAGATGCTGCTGCGGCTATCTACAGATCTGAAATCTGACTACTGAATAGACTGTCTAACTAAATAGCGAGCGGCACTAACCAGTCCTTTTGCTTGCGCCCGAGAGGGCCGCATATGAAGTTTATCGCGAGTTCCGCACGCAAAGGAAAGCACTTAATGTGCTTTCCATCTTGCGCAGGACTGTAGAGCAGGAAACTTCATATGCGGCCCTCCCGGGCGCAAGCAAAAGGGCGACCCCTGTCCGGAGTCGCCCTTGCGGTGCTGGTTATGTACGGCTGTTACTCGGCGTCGTGGTGGCGGCGGGGCTTGCGGCCTCCGTTGTCACCGGGACGGCGCGGACGGTCGCTGCGCTCGGAGCGCTCGCGACGCGGACGCTCACGACGCTGGAAGTGCTCGCCGTCGCCCTCGGAGGCACCCTCGGCGCGAGCCGGGGCCTCAGGCTTGTCAAGACGATCGAGCGAGATCTTGCCACGGTCGTCGACCTCGATGACGACGACCTTGACCTCGTCGCCCACGTTGAGGACGTCCTCGACCTTCTCCACGCGGCCCTTGGCGACGCGGGAGATGTGGAGCAGGCCGTCCTTACCGGGCAGAAGGTTCACGAAGGCACCGAAGGGCTGGATGGAGACAACGCGACCGGTGTACTCCTCGCCCGGCTCGGGAACCTTGATGATGAGCTTGATGCGCTCGACAGCCTGGTCGACGGACTCGCCGGTGCCGCCGACAAAGACGGTGCCGTCCTCCTGGATGTCGACCGAGGCACCGGTCTCGTCCTGGATGCCGCGGATGACCTTACCACCAGAACCGATAACGTCGCGGATCTTGTCGGTCGGAACCTGGATGGAGACGATGCGCGGAGCGGTGCTGCGCGTGGTGTGGCGCGGCTCGGGGATCACATCGAGCATCTTCTGCAGGATGAAGGCGCGACCCTCCTTGGCCTGCTGCAGGGCGCGGGCCAAGATGTCGAAGGTAAGACCGGTGGCCTTGTTGTCCATCTGCAGGGCGGTAATGCCCTCGGTGGTGCCGGTGACCTTAAAGTCCATGTCGCCCAGGAAGTCCTCGAGACCCTGGATATCGGACAGGACCACGGTCATGCCCTCCTCCTGGATCAGGCCCATGGCGATACCGGAGACCGGGCGCTTAATAGGCACGCCGCCGTCCATAAGGGCGAGCGTGGAGCCGCAGGTCGAAGCCATCGAAGAGGAGCCGTTGGACTCCATGACCTCGGAGACCACGCGAATAGCGTAGGGGAACTCGTTCTCGTCGGGGAGCACCGGGAGCAGGGCGCGCTCGGCCAGGTTGCCGTGGCCGATCTCGCGGCGCTTGGGGCTGCCCATGCGGCCAGTCTCGCCGGTGCAGAACGGCGGGAAGTTGTAGTGGTGCATATAGCGCTTGCCCTCGGTGGGCTCGATGGTATCCAGACGCTGACCCTCGTTGAGCATACCGAGCGACAGGACGGAAAGCACCTGGGTCTGGCCACGCTGGAACAGACCGGAGCCGTGAACGAGCGGCAGGTAGTTATCCTTCACCATGATGGGGCGAATCTCATCGGCGGCACGGCCGTCGACGCGCTCGCCGGTCTCGACGACCATGGTGCGCATAGCCTTCTTCTCGAGCTTCTTGAGCGCCACGGGGATCTCGCGCTCCCAAGCGGCCTGCTCCTCCTCGGTGAACTCGGCACGGATGGACTCCTTCAGAGCCTCGACCTTACCGATACGGGAGAGCTTGTCGGCATCGCGAAGGGCGGCGGCCATCTCGTCGTAGTGGGCGAAGATGCGCTCCTGGACCTCCTCGACAGGCTGGTCGAGCGGGTACTCCTTCTTGACGATGGCGCCATTGACCTGCTCCCACTCGGCAACGAACTCGTCCTGGGCCTGGCAGAAGGCGGCAAGGGCCTCCTGGCCAAACTTCATGGCGGCGAGCATGTCGTCCTCGGAGATCTCCTCGGCGCCGGCCTCGACCATCGAGATGAAGTCGGCAGAGCCGCCCAGCTCCAGGTCCAGGTCGGAGTTCTCGCGCTCCTCGTAGGTGGGGTTGACGATAAACTCGCCGGTCTCCACGTTACGGCCGATGCGCACGCAGGCAAGCGGGCCCTCGAAGGGCACGCCGCCGAGCGTCATGGCCAGGGAGGCACCCATGACGTTGATGACGTCAAAGGGGTTGACCTGGTCGGCGACGAGCGAGGTAGCGACGATGTGTACCTCGTTGCGGAAGCCGTCCGGGAAGCTCGGGCGAATCGGACGGTCGATCATGCGCGCGGTGAGCGTGGCCTTCTCACTGGGACGGCCCTCACGCTTGAGGTAGCCACCCGGGATGCGGCCGGCGGCGTACATCTTCTCGTTGAAGTCGACGGTCAGCGGGAAGAAGTCGTAGTTCTTGCGCTCCTTGGAGACGACCACGGTGTCGAGCATCGTGGTGTCGCCCTGCTTGACCAGGCAGGCGCCGGTGGCCTGCTTGGCAAGCTCGCCCGACTCAAAGGTGTAGGTCTTGCCGTACAGCTCAAAGGTCTTGGATACGAGTGTCATTGTTCTCCTTTACCCCGCAGGCCCCTTGCCTGCAGGCTCCTCATGTGACGCGGGCCCCCTGCCCCCGCCACGCTTCAGAGCGTGATTGTTCACGCCCTTACACAAAAAGAGCGCCCCGCTGCGCAGGACGCTCCTTGCATGTACAAATCCTACTGGATGTTGTCGCGGATGCCCAGAGCCTTGATGAGCTCACGGTACTCGACGATGTCGTTCTTCTTGATGTAGGAGAGAAGACGACGACGACGGCCAACGAGCATAAGCAGGCCACGACGGGTGTGGAAGTCCTTCTGGTGGGACTTCATGTGCTCGGTCAGCTCCTTGATGCGCTCGGACAGGATGGCGACCTGAACCTTGGGGTTACCGGTATCGACCGGGGAGTTACCGAACTGGGCGGTCAGCTCCGCCTTGCGCTCTTTGGAAACAGTCATTGTTTCACCTTTCGTTTTGCGTCGCCATCGGGCGACTCTATTCGCCTCGGACTGGGAAGCCGCCGGTGGAGCGAACATCCAAGGTCGAGGTACCAACATGTCGGTATGTTACCACAAGCGGCGCGCGCCTGCGCATCATCACCGACCCAACATGAATTCCATCGCACGGAGGCGCTGGTCGGCATGCGTCGCCGCCCACACATGCGAAAGCCCGAGCAAAAAAGCTGCTGTATGGGGGTCGATCCTCTCGGTCATAAGCACATCGAAGGTCATGGACATGAGGGCGCGCAGCCACGCGACCTCACCGGTCGACACCAGCTCAGCACCCGGAACGCTCGACGCGCACGACCCGCACATGAGACCGCCCGCCTGGGGCGAAAAATACGACAGCATGGGGTCTCCGCACAGCACGCAGGCCGAAAAATCGGGTCGATAGCCAACGTGCGACAGCAGCTTAAAGACATATGCCGCCACAAGTAGATCCATATGCGCCGCGTCGAGCCCGCTGCCCACCAGGGCAAGCGCTCGCTGCGTTATGGCAAAGGTAAACGGGTCCTCGGCGTCCTCGAACGAGCACACGCGCGCGACCTCGGCGATCGCGCTTGCGGCGCATGTCATCTCGTAATCGGGAGCAGCGCCGAGCGGCGCCTCCATAAGCTCGGCCTGGGAAACCACGTCGAGCGACCGTCCATGCGCAAGCAGCAGATCAACGGTACAGAACATCTCGCAGCGCGCAGCCAGGCGTCCGCCGGGTTTGCGGGCGCCCTTTGCCACGGCACGAACCTGCCGACCCCGCTCGTCAAGCATCGTCAGGATCAGGTCCGTCTCTTTGAGCTTCGTCTTATCGAGCACGAGCACTTTCGTGCGATATGTACGAGAACCTGCCATTCGCGTCGCGTGTCCCTAATCCTCGGCGTTATAGCCAAAGCGGCGAATCTGGGCCTCGTCGTCACGCCAGCCGGCCTTGACCTTCACGTCCAGCTCCAAAAAGACCTGGGTGCCAAAGATGCGCTCAAGGTCGCGACGGGCGTCAATGCCGATATGTTTGATCATCTCGCCGCCCTTGCCGATGATGATGCCCTTTTGGCCCTCGCGCTCGACGTAAATGGTGGCGTGCACGCGCAGCACCTTCTTGGTCTGCTCAAGCGCATCGCAAATCACGCCCACGGAGTGCGGGATCTCATCACGGGTGCGGCGCAAGACCTTCTCGCGCACAAACTCGGCAACGAGCGTCTCATCGGAAGCGTCGGTACCCATGTCCTCGGGGAACCAACGCGGACCCTCGGGCAAAAAGTGCGCAACGGTCTCGATGAAGGCATCGACGTTAAAGTTCTTGACCGACGACGTCACGATCTCGTCGTCATATTCCATAAGCTCGTGGGCGGCCTTAAGCTGCTCCATGACCTGTGCGGGGTCGGCTTCATCGGCCTTGGTGAGCACCAGGACCTTCTTGGAACGGGCATTCTTGACACGCTCGGCAACCCAGGCGTCTCCCCTGCCGATCGGTTTAGTGGCATCAATCAAAAACGCGACAACATCGACATCGTTCAGCTCGAACAGCGCGCTCTTGTTGAGCTCGGACCCAAGACCGTCCTTGGGCTTGTGGATACCCGGGGTATCGACAAAGACCAGCTGGTAGCCGGGGCGGTTGACGACGGCGCGCATGCGACGGCGGGTCGTCTGGGCCACCGGCGAGGTGATGGCGACCTTTTTGCCATAGCAGGCGTTGAGCAGCGTTGACTTACCGGCGTTGGGGCGGCCGACCAAGGCCACGAAGCCACTGCGGAAACCGGGCTCAACGTCGCCAAAGCCCGCGAGGCTGTCGTCCTCGTCGCACAGGGCGTCGAGTTCCTCGTCGCTCATGCCCTCAAACGGGTCGAACTCCTCGGCTTCCTCATAGGCCTCGGTCGCCTTAGCATCCGGGGACTCGTCGTCCAAAATTTCATCGATAGGCTGCATATTGTCGGACAAGGGAATCCCTTTCTAAATAAAGCCGAGCGCGTGGGCAAATACCAGCAAGCCCACAATCGCGGCGGTGATTGAAAGTACGTATACCGAGGCGGCGGCGATGTCCTTGGCGCGTTTTGCCAGCGGATGGAGCTCCTGGGTCGCCAGATCGACAATGGCCTCCATGGCGGTATTGCACAGCTCGCCGTGAATCACCAGGCCGCAGCAGATGATAATCGTGGCCCACTCGGCAATGTCGAGCCCCACGATGCAGCCGGCAATGATGGTGCACACGCCCGCTACGAGCATAACCTTAATGTTGCGCTCGGTCTTGACGGCGGTGACGAAGCCCTCCATGGCGTAGGAGAACGACTTTAAAAAGGACGGATGGTCCTTGTTCGATCCGGGAATCATAAGCGGCTCCTAGTCGTGGGCATGATTGGTGATGGGGCCGACGTGAACGAGTTTGGGGTCCTCGCCGCGCTCGAGCGCCAGATCGCGCAGGATAGCGTCCTCGCGGGCCTCCATGACCTCGGCCTCGTCGTCCTCGATATGGTCATACCCCAGCAGGTGTAGCATGCCGTGTACGAGCATCAGGCGGCACTCGTCGGCAGGGCTATTGCCAAAGCCGGGGGCCTGACGGGCAATGACCTGCGGGGCCAAGATGATATCGCCGAGCTCGAGCGTCTCGTCGGCGGGAATATCCTCGTCAAAGGCCGAGTCGCATTCAAACGAGAGCACATCGGTGGTGTGGTCGATGCCACGCCACTCGTGGTTGAGCTCGTGCATCTCGTCCTCGTCGACATACGAAAGGGAAATCTCGACTTCACGTTCAACGCCCTCGGCGGCAAGCACAACTGAGCAGATGTGCTCCACCTCCTGGGCATCGAGCAGCGTATCGAGCTCGGCATCGTTGCTGATCAATACACTCAACGGGACTCCTTTCGATCGTGTGCGCGCTGCTCACGCGCATCGTCGTATGCATCATAGGCCTCAACAATACGGCCCACCAGGGCATGGCGCACCACATCGGCGCGCTCCAGGTGAGAAAACGCCACATCGTCGACGCGACCCAGAATCCTTTCGGCATCGGCAAGACCGCCGCGACGACCCACCAGGTCACGCTGGCTCAGGTCGCCGGTAATCACAAACTTGGAATTAAAACCTAGACGCGTCAGGAACATCTTCATCTGCTCGGGCGTCGTGTTTTGCGCCTCATCGAGCACCACAAAGGCATCACTCAGCGTTCGACCGCGCATGTAGGCGAGCGGCGCGATCTCGATCACGCCACGCTCCATAAGCTCATCGGTGCGTTCGCGATCCATCATGTCAAAGAGGGCATCATAGAGCGGGCGCATATACGGGTCGATCTTTTCCTCGAGGGTACCGGGCAAAAAGCCCAGGTTCTCCCCCGCCTCGACAACCGGGCGCGTCAGGATCAGGCGGCCCACCTCATGGCGCTTGAGCGCGGCAACGGCGAGCGCCATGGCCAGATAGGTTTTACCGGTACCGGCGGGACCGAGGCCAAACGTGATGGTGGAAGAGCGGATGGCATCCACATAGCGCTTTTGACCGAGCGTCTTGGGGCGGATAACGCGACCGCGATACGAAAGCAGCACGTCATCGCGAAGCGACGTAGCTTCGTGCTCACCGTCGCGCAAGACGGCCAGGCAACGCGAGACATCGTCGGAAGAAAGGGTACGGCCGGCCGCCGCCTCGCGAAAAGCATGTTCGAAAAAGCGCGCCACGAGCTCGACCTCGTCCGGGTCACCGCTCACGGCGATGCTATCGCCACGGGCGACCACATGGGCGCGAACCAAGCTCTCGAGCGCACGAAGGACGCCGTCGCCGGCGCCCAAAACGCGCGAGGGATCAATCCCCTCGGGAACGGTAAGTCTAATCTTCGAGGCTTCCATGAACCTCCCTGCGTGCATGGACCAAGCCGGAATCATCGACTCCGATGATAGCAACATCGAGCAGGCACGGGGCTGTGAGTCCACAGGTATCATCAAGACGGGCATGATGGAACGAGCCAAGCGTCAAATTATCACCGTACTCAAGCACGGCGCGCTCAACGGTACCCACGCGACGGCGGGCATCGGCAACCGCGAGCTCCTGCGCCGTGTCTCGCATACGGCGGCTGCGCTCGGCCATAACCTCGGGCGGCACCTGGTCGGGCATGTCGGCAGCAAGGGTACCGGGACGCTTGCTATAGCGGAACACGTGCATACGCGAGAAACCCACACGGCGGCACAGCGCCAGCGACTCCTCGAACTCCTCGTCCGTCTCACCAGGAAAACCGACGATGACATCGCACGAAAGAGACGCCTGGGGCAAGTTGGCGCGAATCATACGCACCGTGTCCTCAAAGGCCTCCGCACTATAGGGACGACCCATGCGATGAAGGGTCGCCGTACAGCCGGACTGCACGGGCAGGTGCAAAAACGGGGCGATACGCTGCGGATAGCGCGCCATAACCTTAAGCAGGCGCTCAGAGATATCCATGGGCTCGACCGAGGAAATGCGCACATGCGCAATAGTCGTGCGCTCCATGATGGCCTCGAGCAGCTCATCGATTTCGACATGCTCGTCGGTCGCGCTCTTGCCATCGTAGGCACCCAGGTTCACACCGGTCAGCACCACCTCAGGCACGCCGGCCTCCCGGGCCTCGCGAACTTGCTCAAGCACGGACTCGACGGGCACGGAGCGCTCGGGGCCGCGCGCCTTCCACACAATGCAATAGGTGCAGCGATGGTTGCAGCCGTCCTGGATCTTCACGCCCAGGCGAGAGCGACCGAGCGCATCGACCACCTCGCCATCGCTGCAGGCGGGAACGCTATCGGACTCAACGCCCAGCACCTCGCAGACACGTTCGGCGACATCGATCTTGGACGGCTCGGCGATCACGCGATCCGAAAGCTCCAACAGCTCCTCGGGATGCAAATTGACCACGCAACCGGTCACGAGCACATAAGGCTCGTTTGGATGGGCCAGCGCATGACGGACGGCCTTACGGGTCTTGGCCTCGGCCTCGCCCGTAACGGCACAGGTGTTAATGACGATCAGATCGGCATTCTGGGGCTCTACCATAGCAAAGCCCAAGCGCATAAGATCGGCAGTGATACGGTCAGACTCAACCCGGTTGACACGGCAGCCGAGGTTGACGACGGAAATATGGGGTGCGAGCACGCGGGCTCCTTAATCGAGGATATCGTCGAGGGCACTCTTGATACGGTCGGTCACCGACTTCTTACCGGAAGCGACGTCATCGCCCATCTCATCGGCAAAAGCACGGAGCAGCTCGCGTTGCTTATTGGAAAGATTGGTGGGAACGACCACGCGCAGTTGCACGATCAGGCGGCCACGCGAACCGCCACCGCCAATGCGCGGCATGCCGTAATTATTGACGCTCACGGTGTCGCCGTACTGGGCGCCGGCGGGAACCGTCACCTTAACGACCTCGTCAGGCATAATGCCCTCGACCTCGATCTCGCAGCCGAGCGCAGCCTGCGCAATCGAGATATCGCTCACCAGGTACAGGTCGTCACCGTTGCGCTTAAAGCGCTCATGGTCGGCAACGCGCACGTTGACAATCAGTTCGCCCGAAGGCTCGCCGCGAAGACCGGCCTCACCAAAGCCGCTCACACGCAGCTGGCGGCCGGTCGAAACGCCGGCGGGAATATCGATGTCGATCTTTTCGTGCGAAGGCGTGCGGCCCTGACCGTCGCAGGTCTCGCAGGGATGGTCGATAACCGTGCCCTCGCCATGGCAGTCGGGGCAAGGCGAGGAAGACTGAACCTGGCCCAAAAACGATCGCTGAACCGTCGTGACGTAGCCCGTACCGTGGCAGCGGCCGCACTGCTTTTCCTGTGCACCCTCGGCCCTACCGGTACCGTTGCAGTCCTCGCAAGGAGCAAGGCGATCATAGCTGATCGTCTTTTTGCAGCCGAGCGCCGCCTCCTCGAGCGTCACCGAAAGCGAGATGGCCATGTCACGTCCGCGACGACGCTCACGACGGCTGCGGGCGCCACCGCCGGCACCGCCGCCAAAAAACGACGAGAACAGGTCGTCCATGCCCACGCCACCAAAGATATCGTTGATGTCGACATAACCAGAGCCACCGGGGCCGTCCGCGGTGCCGTAACGGTCGTAGTTAGCACGCTTCTGCTCATCGGAAAGAACGGAATAGGCCTCGTTGAGCTCCTTGAACTTGGCCTCGGCCTCGGGATCGTCCGAAACATCCGGATGTACGGTACGGGCCTTCTTTAAAAACGCACGCTTAATCGTCCGCGCGTCGGCATCCCTGTCGACGCCAAGCACCTCGTAGCAATCCCTATTTTCCGACACGACCGAATCCTTCCGACTTTCATTATTGTCACAGTGCGTCCTATACCCAAGCTGGGCCGACCGCAAACAAAGGGTTTGATGTTATTGCATTTGATACGGCGAAAGCATGGCCCGTTGCGAGCAGCTCGCGAACCAAACCGACACGAGCGCGAACATGAAGCCGTTGGCAAAACCGTTGGCAAACTGCATCGCACCGCGCTTCCACCACAGCAGGCTGCGATGAAGCACACCGTCCGAAAGCACCATGAACAGGCCCATGGTAAACGGAATAAAGCACATCACGGCAAAGGCCGAGAACACGCCCGAGATGGCCGACAGCACCAAAAACGGCGCCACAATGCCCATCAAGTAAAAGCCAGTACGAGCTTTGCCTTCCAAGCGCTCGGCCTCAACATGGGCGCGGCCGACCAGGTCGCCGCCCGCGGCACCGTTGGTGCCAGCATGACCCATGCCGCCAATGCGGACCTCGTCGCCATCGTGCGTGCCGGCAGGAAACTCAATCGTCTGCTCGGAGGTCACACGGGTTCGCCCGCTGCCACCGCAATCGGGGCAGGGGTCGGCCACGACCTTACCGGAACCGCCGCACTCGGGGCAGACCGACTGGAACGTGCCCGCACCAAACAGGAAGGACAGGTCGACGTCGATGTGGCCGCGGCCACCGCAGCTCGGGCAGGTATGGGCATGCTCAGACGAAACGGAGCCCGAGCCGCCGCAGTTGCTACAGGTATCGAAGCGCGTGTAGCGGACGGTCTTGCGGGCACCGCCCTTGGCCTCCTTGGCGTCGAGTTTGATATCGACGACCACGTTGGCGCCGTTCTCGGGATTGTAGGCAGCCTGGCCGCGACGCTGCTGGCCCCAGGCGCCACCAAAGGGAAAGCCGCCCTCAAAGGGATTGCCATAGCCCGTGCTGCCGGCGTAGCCGCCACCATAGGGCGAAGCCGTAGGAGCACCGGCAAAGGGATTGCCAGAACGCATGGCGTCGTAGCGCGCACGTTTTTGCTCATCCGAAAGCACGGCGTAGGCCTCGGAAACCTCTTTAAACTTTTCCTCGGCATCCGGCTCTTTATTGACGTCCGGATGGAGCTTACGGGCCTTTTGCTGGAAGGCCTTTTGAATATCACGCGAGGTGGCGTCCTTGGAGACACCCAGAATCTCGTAGTAATCTTTTTCGTTCATCGTCGCCATGCGCGGCAACCTCCTGCTCACAGCAGCGTATATATTCCGGTAATTCTACCCGAGCGGCCTAAGCTAGATCCCAAAACAGCTCGAACAGAACATTTCCATCGAGCCAGCCCAGATGGGTCGGCGCCAGACGGGCACAGGTGCGGCCAGCGATGACATCGACAGAGGCGATAGGCCCCGCATGGGTATCACCGTGCTCGGGCACCCAAGTGGCAAGCCCAAGCTCAAGAGCGCGATCACAAGCCGCTGCCAGTTCATCGGCAGGGATGACACGAGACGCGCGAACCAACAGGTCGGAATCATCACCGCGCGTCATGCGACAAGCGAGCATCAGGTCCTCGGCCGCCGCCTCGCGCCGCGACAGATACTCGGCATCAAACATCGTCGCGGCATCGTCGCGTTGTACCAAACGCACGCGGTGAAAGTCACCACGGGGAGCCACGCCGGGAAACAGTCCAGCCAAGCGGTCGAAATCCTCGTCGTCGAGCATGCCCGCGGCAGAACGACCCAGGCCCAGGTAGCCCCGACCAGTCCAGTAGGCGATATTATGGGCACATTCATGCCCATCGAGCGCGTAGCTCGCCACCTCATACGGATGGTAGCCGGCCGAACTCAGCCGCTGGCGCGCAACGTCCATGCATGCGGCCTGGAAATCCTCATCGGGCTCAAGCGACTCGTCACGGCACACCATGCGGTAAAGCGGCGTGCCCTCCTCGAGCGTGAGCGGATAGACCGACACATGGTGCGGGGCCGCCTCAAGCACGCCATCGAGCGTATGCTGCCAGCTCGCCATAGTCTGTCCGGGAAGCCCGCACATAAGGTCGCACGACACATCGAGCCCAACATCCTTCACCGTCGCGATAGCCGCAAGTGCCCGATTAGCATCGTGAATGCGGCCAATAGCAGCCAGCTCGGTATTGTCGAGGGTTTGCACGCCCAGAGAGATGCGCGTGACACCCGCCTCGGCAAGCGCGGTGGCGAGCTCAGCGGTCAGGGACTCAGGATTGGCTTCGCAAGTAAATTCAACGGGTTTGCACCACATGGAGATACGCCGGGCAAGTTCCACCAGGCGCTCCCCTGCCAGCGATGGCGTGCCGCCGCCAGTATAGACCGTGCGGACCTGCGCAAGCGCCCCGGCGTCGCCAAAGGAATCGAGGCGCGCATACAACTGCTCAAAATAGGAATCGAGCGCGGCATCCAAATCACACGCAGCAAAGCTGCGCGAGTCAAAGTCGCAGTACCGGCACTTTTGAGCGCAAAACGGCACGTGCACGTACAGCGCGGTAACGGCCACCGTTAGGCCTCCAACGGATGGGCAGGCACCGACTCGCCGGCGGCAAGCGCGGCCTCGCAGGCCACCACGTCGCGCTCGATATCATCGACCAGCGCCATAAACTCCTCGTACGTAGAGCAACGCACCACCTGAGCGCGCCAGGCGGCGGCATGGGGCATGCCCTTTAAGTACCAGCTTGCGTACGTGCGAGCACGCGACATGAGCGGCAGAAGCTCGTGCGTCAACGTCAGGTGCTCGCGCAGAGCCTCCAGGCGCTCGACCGAGGAGCGAGAAGGAACCGGCGTGCCATCGAGTGCAAGGGCTCGGGCATCGCCGAACACCCACGGATTGCCGTAGATGCCGCGCGCGATAAACACCGCGCTGGCACCCGAGCCGTGCAGATGCTCAGCAGCGTCCTCGGCCGAGAACACATCGCCCGAACCAATCACGGGAATCTCGACAGCGTCGGCAACCTCATCGACGACCGACCAATCGGCCTGGCCCGTGTAGAGCTGCGTGGCGCAACGACCATGCACGGCGACTGCGGCAGCCCCTGCGCCCTCAAGCATCTGGGCAAATGTCGCGGCATTGCGGTCCTCGGCATAAAAGCCCTTGCGAATCTTGACGGTCACGGGCACGTGCGCCGCGCCCACCGTGGCCTCGACGATCTTCTCGGCCAGGTCGGGCGTGCGCATGAGCGCCGAACCCTCGCCCTTGGTGACAACCTTGCGGGCGGGGCATGCCATATTGATATCGATGAGCGACAGGCGATCGCCAACGCGCTCCTCGACGGCGGCGACGGCGCTCGCAAACTGATCGGGCTTGGAGCCAAAGAGCTGCACGCAAATCTGCTGCTCCTCGTCGGCCGGCAGCACCAGGCGCCACGTTTTGTTGCTGGCATAGGCAAGGCCTGCCACGCTCACCATCTCGCTGTAGGCAAGGTTGGCACCGCGGCGGCGACACATGATGCGATAGGCGGGGTCGGTAACGCCCGCCATGGGAGCCATAAGGAACGGCTGTTCGGCATAGGCGCCCAGCAGCCGCAGACTATATTCGGAAAGAGCCATAGACCTACTCGTCCACCTTGAGGATCGCCATAAAGGCCTCCTGCGGGACCTCGACCGATCCGATGGCCTTCATACGCTTCTTGCCCTCTTTCTGCTTCTCGAGCAGCTTGCGCTTTCGCGAGATATCGCCACCGTAGCACTTAGCAAGAACGTCCTTGCGACGCGCCTTGACGGTGGAACGGGCGATGATCTTGTTGCCGATAGCACCCTGGATGGGCACCTCGAACAGCTGACGCGGGATGATCTCCTTGAGCTTGTCGCACAAGCCACGGGCCAGGCCATATGCCTTGTCCTTATGGACGATAAACGAAAGCGCGTCCACCTCGTCGCCCGAAAGCAAAATATCGAGCTTCACGAGCTCGGAGGGACGGTACTCGTTGAACTCGTAGTCGAGCGAGGCATAGCCCTTGGTGCGGCTCTTGAGCTGATCGAAGAAGTCCAAGATGAGCTCGGCGAGCGGCATATCGAAGCGCATCTCGACCGATTTGCTCGTCAGGTGGATCATATCGGTTGTGACGCCGCGGTGCTCAATGGCGAGCTGCATGACGGCACCCGTGTACTCAGGCGGGCAGATGATCTTTGCCTTGAGGTAGGGTTCCTCGATACGATCGATGCGCGTGGCCTCGGGAAGGTCCTGCGGACTGCGGACATCGATCATCTCGCCGTCGGTCTTGTAGACGTGATAGTCGACCGAGGGACTCGTGGCAATGAGGTCCAGGTTGAACTCGCGCTCCAGGCGTTCCTTGACGACTTCCATGTGCAGCAGGCCCAGGAAGCCCACGCGGAAGCCAAAGCCGAGCGCCACCGAGGTCTCGGGCTCCCACACCAACGACGGGTCGTTGACGTGCAGCTTATCGAGGGCGTCGCGCAGATTCTCGTAGTCCTTGTTGTCGATCGGGAACAGGCCCGTGTAGACCATGGGCTTGGCCTCGCGGTAGCCCGGAAGCGGCTCGGGGCAGGGGTTCGAGGCCCACGTGAGGGTATCGCCCACGCGCACGGCCTCGGGGTCCTTCAGGCCCGTGACCACGTAGCCCACCTCGCCAACGGTCAGCGCGTCGACCGGCGTCTCGGCGGGACGCTTGACACCCACGCCATCGACCAAAAAATCGCCCTTGGCCTGCATCATGCGCAGGGTATCGCCCTTCTTGATGGAGCCGTCAAAGACACGGACCGTGGCGACGACGCCGCGGTACTCATCAAAATACGAGTCCAGGATGAGCGCCTTGAGCGGCGCGTTTGCATCGCCCTTGGGCGGTGAGATCAAAAAGACGATGGACTCCAGCAGATCGTGGATGCCCTCGCCGGTCTTGCCCGATACGCATACGGCATCGTCGGCGGGAATCGCCAGGTCATCCTCGATCTCGGTCTTGACCTCATCGGGGTGTGCCGACGGCAGGTCGATCTTGTTGATGGCGGGCACGATATCCAGGTTGGCGTTCATGGCGAGCGTCGCGTTGGAGACGGTCTGCGCCTCGACGCCCTGCGTGGCGTCGACGACGAGCACTGCGCCCTCGCAGGCGGCCAGCGAACGCGAGACCTCGTAGGTAAAGTCCACGTGGCCCGGCGTATCGATCAGGTTGAACTGATACGTCTCGCCATCGTCGGCGTCATAGGAAACGCGAACGGCATTAGACTTGATCGTGATGCCGCGCTCGCGCTCGATATCCATGGTGTCGAGCAGCTGCGACTCCATGTCACGCTCGTCGACGGTATGGGTGAGCTCGAGGATGCGGTCACTGATCGTGGACTTGCCATGGTCGATATGCGCAACAATCGAGAAGTTGCGGATGTGGGAAATGTCAATTGAAGTATTCATGCGGACTATCTTACCCGAGCGGTACAAAAAATGGAGCCTGTTCCATAAAACAGGCTCCATTTATGCGCGTAATCTGTGTGGTGTGAAATTTACAACTTAGGCGTTGATGCTGTTCACGAGCTTGGCAAGACCGGACTTGCGGTTGGAAGCCTGGTTCTTGTGGATAACATGCTTGGCGGCAGCCATGTCGAGACGCTTGGTGACGGTCTTGAGGGCAGCCTGGGCCTTCTCGGCGTCGCCCTCGGCGACGGCGGACTGGACGTGCTTGGTCAGCGTCTTGAGCTCGGACTTGACAGCCTTGTTACGCATGCGAGCTGCCTCATTGGTGCGGATACGCTTCTTCTGAGACTTGATGTTTGCCACTTCTGGAGTTCCTTTCGAGTTCCTTGCAAAAAATGTATGACACCTCTGAGACACGGTGAGGTCATGCAAGCGCCTACTATAGCACGCTCCCTCTCAAAGGGATAGAACGAATTTGTCAAATAGGCAGGTATCATCACGATTTTCTCAAGATGTTCGTAATCCAGAGCAAAAGCGCCGTCTGAGAATCGGCCGAACCCTTGAGCGCGAGCTCCACATCGACCGCACCCTCGAGCGCGGCAACGAGCTCTGCCATCGAAAAGCGACGTGCCCAGGTCAGGTGATTCTTGACCTGCCAGGACTGGAGCTTAAGTGTTGCGGCCAGCTCACGACCCTGTCCGCGCGCATCGAGCGCCTTGGCAACGATAAGCTCGCGGATGCGGCCGCACAGCAATGTGTAAGTCCACACGTAGCTCTTGGCGGGCAGTAGATTGAAGAGCTCGAGTGAGCGTCGCATGTCACGGGCCGAGACCGCATTGAGAAAGTCCCAGGGTTGAACCTCGGCCGTACGTACAATCCAGCGCTCAACGTCGGCAAGCTCAATCTGGGGCGCCTCGACCATCTGGGCAAGCTTAGCCAAGTCGTTATCGAGCATGCGGGTGTTCTCGCCCGAGCGCGAGACGAGCTCCTCGGCGGCCGCCGCCGAGATGGACTTGCCGTGTTGCGTCGCCATCTGCTGCACGCGGCGTGGGAGCTCCCAGCGCTTGGTGCCCGAGCAATCGATGACGGCCTTCTTGTCAATCTTGGCGATCGCCTTGTACAGGCGCGTATTCTTGGCGAGCGAATCGGCGATAATAAGGCAGACCGTTGTGGGACTTGGACTCGCCAGATACTCGACGAGCGGCTCGGAAACCGCCTTGGCAAGCTTGGAGCAGCCGTCAAGGATTACCAGGCGAAACTCGCTGCCCATGGGAAAGGTGTTAAGCGATCCGATAATGGACTCGATATCGGGGTCCTTGGTCATGTCTCGCTCGTCGAGGTTGAACTCGACCATACCCGATTTTTCCAGACGCGCTTTCATACGCGAGACGGCGTGGTCGCGCTTAACTCCGTCGGTACCGACAATCAGATATGCCGGCAGCAAACCGGTTTCGGACATTGCGCTCCCCTCCCGCAGGCCTTCGTATTCGTTCCGTGCCATTCTAGCCCAGGGGCCCACCACACGCCAACGACGTCGTCACGGTCGCTGGCATCGCATCGCAAAGCCATTCGCAGTCGGTGTGACGGTAATGTCGCCGTGTTCGATAGTACACGCGAACACACCACCCGCTTCCTTAACGGCATCGATGCAGGCATCGGACGGATGGCCGTATCGATTCCCCTCACCGGCGCTTGCGAGGGAAAGCTCGGGCTTCAGGACGTCCAGCAACTCGCCATCGACTGAAACCTTGGAGCCGTGATGCCCAAGTTTAAGGACATCGATATCCCCCACCTCCTGCACGAATTCCCGCTCTTGGTCGAGCTCGGCATCACCGGTGAGAAGTATTCGCAGGCCCTTGCCTTCCTGAACATAAGAGAGCAGCAGGACAAGCGAGTCCTCATTTCCCTCGCCATCCACGAACTCGAATGGCCACATCACGCGGGCGCAAAATGAGCCGATGTCGACCGCATCCCCATGGCGCACCTGCCGATACTCCACGCCAGGTCGGTTCAATACCTCGGCAGGAGCATCCTCCAGCGCATCCGCCGCCACGGCAATCGTTCCGACCGAAAACTGTTCGAGCACGGCAGGCAAACCACCCCAGTGGTCCTCATCCCAATGCGTCACAAAAACGGCATCGATATGGTGCACGTTATTGCGAACCAACGCCGCAACCACACGCTCGTCGAGCCCGCAGTCGACGAGAGCTACTGCGCCGCCTTGGCGGATAAGAATCGCATCGGCCTGGCCCACATCGAGCACCGTCACCGAAGGCGGAGCGAATCGATCCCAATAGACGTACGGAATCGCAGCCAAGAGCATCAGGCATGCAAGCCCCACCGCCATAGGACGTGCACGGGGACGCGGCCACCAGACCAGCAGAACCGCCAGAAAACACGGCACTAGGTAAATCCACATGCTATCGGGCGGCACGCTCACGTATGCACCCGGCACGGCGGCAAACAGCTGCTCGAAGAACAGCGCGCAACGGGCGGCAATCATGGGCACAACGAGCGCCCAAGTCCGCAACGGTCCCACGAGCGAAAAGGGAGCCAGCACGATCGACACAGCGAGCAGAACGCTCACCACCGGACCGATGACCGCATTTGCCAACGGAGCAATGAGCGAGAATGTACCGAAGGCAGGAATGGTGATGGGAAGTGTCGCCAGTTGCGAGCACAGCGTGACGGAAAGCACGCTGGCAACGCCCGATGGCACACCTAGCTCACCCAAAGCGTAGGTCGCATAGGGACAAAAGCACAGAATGGCTAAGACGCTGGCGCATGAAAGCTGAAAGCCCATCTCGAACAGCACCGTCGGCCGCAGTAGCACAAAGATGGACATGGTTACGAAGAGTGCCGAAAGGCCGTGCCGACGACGCCCCGCGCCGTTTACGACAAGCGTCACGAACACCATGCAGCACGCGCGCACGGCCGAGGGAGACGCGCCCGTAAAGGCAGCGTAGCCCACAAGCGTTATCGCCAATATCGCCCGCTGAAGACCACGTGAGCACCGAGTCTTTTGCAATACACCCTCGATTACAAACCCCACGATAGCCAAATGGCTGCCCGAGACGGCGATAAGATGCGCCGTTCCCGTCACCGAAAACCAGTCGCCCGCCGGCTGGGCGCGCAGCTCGGCCGAACGACCGCAGACGACACCGGCTATGAGCGCACGCGCCGGGTCGGTCGCAGGCGCGATGGACGCAAGCAGCCCATTTCGCAGCCGAAGCAGCGGCCTCGGAGAACCCTCATCGACCGACACAATCCGAACGGCTTTAACCTTGCGTACCTCGCCTCGGAGCACGCGCGATCGTCCATACGCATCGTTCTCAAAACGTGACACGCGACCGATAACACGCACGTGCGCCCCGACCTTGAACTCACGGTCACACGATAGGCGAACCGTTGCCAAGTTCTTACCGTCCGAGCGCGCCTCGCAGGTATAGGAATACACGTCGTCATTTATGGATGGGTCACCCTGCACGACAAACTCGAGAATGCTTGCCGCTCGACCGTCGAGCGTCTTCGAGGCGTTGAGCGCACCCACGGCCCACCACGCCGAAACGACCGCACCCGCTATGAGACCGACGGACGCGGCATACAGCCACCGCTTCAAAGGGGCAAGCCGCGCACAAGATTGAGCCAGCACAACGAATACCGCAGCCGCAATGGGAATGGCTATAAGCAATGTGACGGGCGCTGGCTGCTCTCCCAGCAGCAAATCGGCTGCCATGTTAAGCACCAATCCGCAGCTCGCACACAAGCCGGCACAAATGGCCATCGTCCACGGAATCAGGGGCCGCGGAGGCATCACGTGCTCTCGCTCGGTCGCACTCATACGCAGATGCAATCTTTGATTTTGGCAAGCTTCTTCTCGCCGATTCCCGACACGCGCATCAGATCGTCAACCGAAGCAAAAGCACCGTTCTTTGTCCGCTCATCGATAATCGACTGTGCCATTGAGGGACCGATTCCCGAGAGCGTCTGCAGCTCTGCCGAGCTTGCCGTATTAATGTTTACTAGGCCTGTTGCGCCACCGACGCCTGATGATGCGGAAGTCCCACCATCAACACCGGCTTCCGCAATGGACACCTGCTGCTCCCCTACCGTTGGAACGTGAATTTTTTGTCCATCAGTGACCTTGGATGCACGATTAAGCCCCGTAACGTCTGCTTCGGGCGCCAGCCCGCCGGCGGCATCAATCGCCTGAGCCACCCGCGCCCCGTCTTTGAGGCGATATACACCGGGTGACACCACGGCGCCATCAACATCGACATAGACCTCTGCCGCGGCAGACGCCTTAGGCGAAGAGCCTTCAGATGTCTTTCCACTCGAAGCATCGCCGGATCCCGGCTCCACTAACGTGCCCGAACCATCAGTGCGCTCAAACGACACACCGCCGGCACCGCCGCCAAAGTTCGCCATTGCCAGTCCACTCGCCATCGCAATGACGACCAGTATCGCCATCACCACTGCCTTATGACCGAGCAGTTTGCCCGCCCAGCGGTCCATCTTTTTGACTCGTTCGTGTTGTTCGCGCTGCGCCATAGCAAAACCTCCCAACACCATCGTGTCAGGAAACGAACGCCGCAGCTTCCGCACGTCCACACCGGTTTTCGCGGTCAAACCAAAAGCTGACCAAAACCTTACGAAATAATGTCCATTTATTCAGGCACACGTCAGCAAATGAACACTTAGCCGCAAAATGCCCAGATAGCAAAAGACCGACGATGCAGGCGCATCGTCGGTCTATGCACATATTTACTCGTGATCTTGGTAAATCTCACGCGGAGCAAGCTCAGAATGTTTGCGTTTTAAGGTCTTAGGGGCCTTGTACGTGTTGCTCTCGAAGTCGATGTACTCGGTCTGCTTGAGCAGACGCTCAATCATCTCCTCGTGATCAAACAGTTCCCAGGCCTCATGCACGGCATCGAGTTTAGCGTGCGTCTCGGGACGGCGTGGCATAAACAGCGTGCAGCAGTCGGGAGCGGCCTCAGTCGAGATATCGAACGTACCGATCTCCTCGGCGCGTGCGATGATCTCCTGTTTGTCCGAACCGATGAGAGGACGGAACACGGGAATCTTCACGGCTTCGTTGACGGCCATGATGTTCTCAAGCGTTTGGGAGGCAACCTGCCCAAGCGATTCGCCCGTAACGATGGCCCTGGCACCCTCGATGTGTGCAATGCGCTCAGCAACCGAATACATAATGCGGCGATACATGATCACGCGCAGGTTGCTGGGACAGGTGACCGAAATCTCACGCTGGCAGTCGCCAAACGGCACCACGTACAGGCGGCCGATCTGGACACCCGGCTCAAGCGCACGGATGATGTCCTGCACCAGGTATTCACTCGTGTCGGGCGTCTGCGGACGACCGGAGAAATGCACCGGCACGCACACCGCGCCGCGACGCGCGAGCATCCAGGTCGCCACCGGAGAATCGATACCCGACGACAGAAGCGTCACGACCTTGCCGGCAGAACCCACCGGAAGGCCGCCAACGCCGCGCTCGGAGCGCGCATACACGTAGACACTACCCTGAACCACCAGAACGTGCACCATCGCGTCGGGGTCGTGCATCTGGACCTTTTTATCGGGAAACGCCTCACACAGCACCTCGCCAACCTGTCGATTGATATCGATCGAGGTGAGCTCATAGTCAGTATTGGAGCGCTTGGCGTGCACCTTAAACGAATCGAAGGAACCAAACTCGCGCAGCGCCTTCACAGCGGCGGCGCAGTACTCCTGCGGGTCGCGGTTGGTGTGATACGCCAAAGACACACGGGCAACGCCGGGGACGGTGCGGATGACACGCGCCGCCTCGTCGGCCTGATGCTCGTTAAAGGTCACGAGGATATAACCGGAAATTCGAGACACGGCGTTCACGGAAAAGGCGGCCAAGGCCGCCTTGATGTTATCCATGAGGATATGCTCAAAATGTGCGCGGTTCTTGCCCTTCAGCCCAACCTCGTGATAGTGGACTAGGCAGACGCGAGCCGCCATTTAGGCTTCAGCAACCTTGTGGCCGAGCGCCTTCTCGTAACGAGCCTCGTCGTAAGAGATGTCGCCGTCGACAATCTCGTCCATAGCCATCGAGATGGTATCGGCACCGGAAAGTCCGATGGTGATGTCATCGACATCCTGGACGGCAAGCACGCGGTTGTGCTGGCCACGCAGCATGCTATTGATGTCGCAGGCGCGCTTGGAGGCAAGCGAAGCGAGCAGGAAGCGGTTGTGATCGGTCTTCTCCAGAAGATCGTCAATGCAAGGCTTTACAACGGACACGGACCTCAGATCCTTTCATGCATATCGAGAACGCGAACGAGCTCATCGGTCGCGCGGTCGAGATCGTCATTAACCACGACGTCGTCGTAGCGGTCGGCAAGGGCAAGCTCATCGGCGGCGTTTGCCATACGCAGCTCAATCGTCTCGGGCGTCTCGGTACCGCGACCGACTAGACGCTCGCGGAGTACCTCAAGCGAAGGCGGCTTGATAAAGATCAGCACGGCCTCGGGGAAGCGCTCCTTCACCTGCAGGGCGCCCTGGACATCGATCTCCAAAATCAGAGATGCGCCAGAGGCGAGCTTGGATGTGACCTCGCTCACCAACGTGCCGTAGCAGTTACCGTGGACCTCGGCCCACTCAACAAACTCACCGTTTGCCACGCGGCGGTCGAACTCCTCGCGCGTCAGAAAAAAGTAGTTGACGCCGTCGACCTCACCTTTGCGTGGTGCTCGCGTGGTAGCCGAAACCGTCAGGCCCAGGTTCGAGCGGCGCTCGCGCACACGAGTGACGAGCGTACCCTTGCCTGCGCCTGACGGTCCAGAAATCACAAAGAGCTTGGAATCCTGAGCGCTCACTTATTTGGTCAGCTGCTCGAGGAGCTGCTCGCGCTGACGGACGCCGAGGCCCTGGACGCGACGGGTAGCGGAGATACCGAGCTCCTCCATGATCTTGGCGGCCTTGGCCTTGCCATAACCAGGGAGAGACTCGATGAGGGTGGAAACCTTCATGCGGGAAGCGATGGGGTCATCGGAGTTGAGCACAGACTCGAGGGACTTCTCGCCCTTCTTGATCTGCTCGCGAAGCTCAGCGCGGGCGTGACGTGCGGCAGCAGCCTTCTCAAGAGCCTGCTTGCGCTGCTCATCGGTAAGCTGAGGGAGTGCCATTCGTACCTCCAAATAGTTGGGTTATATCTGATTCAATAATTGGCATTTTAGCACGTAGAACGTACAAAATGCCCAATCGCGGCTCCATAGGTTAGACGATACCCGCAAAAAGTGCAATATACTGCGCCCAAAGTTAAGCCCCTGACCTGCGATTCCACACAAAGGATGGGAAAGTTTACGCAGGCACAGGGGCTATTTTGTGCTAATGAGACCCAAAAGTGGTGACTTAGGGGAATCTTTTAGGAGATGTTTTCGACCAGCTCAGCGACAATAGCGTCAAAGGCGGCAACCGGATCGTCGGCGCCGGTGATGGGACGGCCCACCACAATGTGGCTTGCGCCACGCTCGATAGCCTGGGAAGGCGTCGCCACGCGGGACTGGTCACCAAGAGCGGCACCCACCGGACGCACGCCCGGGGTCACGATCAGCGCGTCGGGACCCAGCAGCTCACGCATGTCGTGAGCCTCCATCGGTGAGCACACGATGCCATCGATGCCAGTGGCTTGAGCAAGCTTTGCCAAGCGGGCGGCCTCCTCGGCCACGGGAGACTCGACGCCGATCTCGCTCAAGGCATCCTGATTCATGCTCGTGAGCACGGTGATGGCGACGAGCTTGGCGCGGTCCTCACGCGCCTCCTCGGCACCCTCGCGGCAGGCAGCGAGCATAGCACCCGAGCCCAGGCCGTGGACCGAAAGCAGGTCGGCACCGGCAAGCGAGGCCGAGCGGGCAGCGCCGCGCACCTGATGCGGAATGTCATGGAACTTAAGGTCGAGGAAGACCTTAAAGCCAAGGTCCTTAAAGGTCTTGACGATCTGGGGACCCTCAGCGTAATAGAGCGTCATGCCGACCTTGAGCCAGGCGGCATGGCCCGAAAGCTCGTGGGCGAGCTCGAGCGCGCGCTCACGGTCGCAGTCGAGGGCGACGATAACACGGTCGCGGGCATCATTCTCTAGCATTCGAAAGCACCCACCAGCTCGTTGATGTCCTTTACGCCCTGGGACTCGGCCCAGGCCTCGAGCTCATGCGCGATCTTAAGCGAAGCGCACGGATCGACGAAGTTGGCCATGCCGACCGACACGCAGGTGGCGCCGGCCAGGATAAACTCAGCCGCATCCTCGCCAGTCATGACACCGCCGACACCGTTGATGGGGATATCGACGGCCTGGGCAACCTCCCAGACCATGCGCACGGCGATGTGGTGGCACAGCGGGCCCGAAAGGCCGCCCTTGGGCTTGGCCACGCGGGACTTGCGGGTATGGACGTCGATGGCCATGCCCTGGATGGAGTTGATGACCGAAAGGCCGTCGGCGCCGGCAGCCTCGAGGGCCTTGGCGATCTCGGCGACGTTGACCGGCGCCATCTTCACGAACAGCGGCTTATCGGTCACCTTGCGGCAAGCAGCCATAACGGAAGAGGCGCCCTCGGTCGTGGAGCCCATGGCGGCACCGCCGGCGGCGATATTAGGGCAGCTCACGTTGATCTCGTAGCCGGCAGCCCAGGGGCACAGCTCGACATACATCTCGAGTGCGCGGACAAACTCGTCAACGGAGTGCCCGGCAACCTGGCAAATGACCTGGCAACCGTCCTTGGAGAGCTGCTCGAGCCACGGACCGGACTCGCGGGCGAAAGCGGCCACACCGGGGTTCTGCAGGCCCACGGAATTAATCATGCCGCCGGGAATCTCGGCCATGCGGGGTGCGGGATTGCCGGGCCAGGGCTCGGCAGCGCAGCCCTTGGTGGTGATGGCACCCAGCTGGGAGACATCGAAGAAGTTCTGGAACTGCCAACCGTAGCCAAAGGTACCGGCTGCGGTGTTGATGGGGTTCTGCATCTTGACGCCGCCGAAATCGACGGCCATGTTCACGGTACCCATTAGAAGACCACCACCTTGGAAGCATCAAACACGGGGCCGCACATGCAGGCGCCCTTCATACCGTCGACCGTCTCGACATTGCAGGTGTTGCAGGCGCCAAAGCCACAGCTCATCATGCGCTCGAGCGACACCTCGCAGTACACGCCGGCCTCGGCGGCAGCGGCAGCGACCTTCTTCATCATGACGGCGGGACCACAGCTGGCGACGTAGTCGTAACCGCCCTCGCCGAGCAGCTTGGCGGCAGGATCGGTACAGAAGCCATGCGTGCCCAGTGAGCCGTCGTCGGTGCACACGTTGACCGTGGCTCCCAGCGCGCGGAACTCATCGACGCCCACGGCCTTGGACGCGGTGCCAAAGCCCAGGCATACGTCAACGTCCACACCCTGCTCGACAAGCATGTCGGCCAGGCAGAGCACGGGCGGAACGCCAATGCCGCCGGCGACGAGCAGCGCCTTTTTGGCGCCCTCGGGCACCAGCCAGCCGCGGCCGCCAGGGCCCAGCAGGTTAGAGGTGGAACCGGGGCCCATCTGCGACAGACGGCGGGTGTCGTCGCCCACGACGGCGTACCACAGCTCGACGGTGCCGGCCTCGGCGTCGGCGCGATAGAAGCTCAGGGGCACGCGAAGCAGCGAGGACGCATCGCCGGGCACGGCGATGTTCACAAACTGACCGGGCTTGAGCGCACTTGCAAGCTTGGGGGCCGAGATGACGAGCGAGAAGATGCCGTCGGCGATCTCCTGGTTCGAGACGACCTCGAAGTCGTGCATGCGTGCAGTGGAAGGTGTGGGCATAGACGCTCCAATCCCCCATGCGGTTGCATGGTCAAAACGAACAGAAAGCGCGGCACCGCAAGGGCACCGCGCACAAAAGCGATAAGGCTATGCTAGCAGATGCAGCCGTCGGCGAGCGTCTGCTTGCCGCCGACAAACACATCGGTGGCACGACCGGTAAGCGTGCGGCCGGCAAAACCGGAGTTCTCGGCGCGCGACTCGTAACCGTCCTCGCCGACCGTCCAGGTGGCGGACGTGTCGAACACGGTCAGGTCGGCAACGGAGCCCGCCTTGACCTGAACCTGATCAAGGCCCAGGATCTCACGAGGCTTGATGGCCATAAGCTCAACCATGCGGCCCATGCTCATCTTGCCCGTATTGACCAGCTCGGTGAGCACGAGCGCCAGCGAGGTCTCGAGGCCGATCATGCCAAAGGGCGCAAGCTCGAACTCGCGGGCCTTCTCCCACGGGGTATGGGGAGCGTGATCGGTGACGATAGCGTCGACGGTGCCATCGATGACGCCCTGACGGATAGCCTCGGCGTCCTCCTCGGTACGCAGCGGCGGATTGACCTTGAGCGAGGTGTTGTAGGTCTCGTCCAGGTCGTTCTCGGTCAGGAACATGTGGTGCGGGGTGGCCTCGCAGGTGACCTGCACGCCAGCGGCCTTACCGGCACGCACGAGCTCCAGGCCATGGGCGGTGGAGATATGCTGGATGTGCAACTTGGCACCGGTCAGCTTGGCGATCTCGATATCGCGAGCGATCTGCAGCTCCTCGCCTGCCGCCGGCCAGCCCTCGAGGGCCAGACGGGTAGAGACCTTGCCCTCGTTGATCTGACCGTGACCGACCAGGTCCTCGTCCTGGCAATGGCTCATAAAGACCTTGCCGAACATCTTGCCGTAGTCCATGCAGCGACGGAGCATGCCCGCACCCTGCACGCCGCGACCGTCGTCGGTGAAGGCGACGGCGCCGTGGGCAACCATATCGCCCATCTCGGACATAGCCTCGCCCTTAAGACCGCGGGTCATGGCGCCAGAAGGATAGACGCGGCAGTGGCCGACCTCGGCAGCGCGGGACTTGACGAACTCAACGACGGTACCGTTATCGGTAACGGGGTCGGTGTTGGGCATGGCGCACACGCCGGTGAAGCCGCCCTTGGCAGCTGCGCGGGTGCCGCTCTCGATGTCCTCTTTGACCTCGTAACCGGGCTCGCGCAGGTGGACGTGCATGTCCACCAGGCCGGGGACGAGGTACTTACCGGAAAGGTCGCGGACCTCGGCTCCCTCGGCGGCGAGGTTCTCGCCGACCTCGGCGATCTTGTCGCCGTCGATCAGGACGTCAACGACACCGTCAAGCTCGACGGACGGGTCGACGACGTGGGCATTCTTAAGAAGCAAGGCCATTATCGGCACCTCCAAGCAGCAGATACAGGATAGCCATACGCACGCAGATACCGGCGTAGACCTGCTCCAGGATGACGGAGCGTTGCGGGTGGTCGGCCATATAGGAGTCGAACTCGACGCCGCGGTTGATGGGGCCCGGGTGGCAAATGATCGCGTCGGGCTTCATGAGCTTCTCACGGTCCTTGGTCAGGCCGAAGAGCTTGTGGTACTCGCGAATGGTCGGGAACGGGGCACCCTCGAGTCGCTCCTGCTGCACGCGCAGCATGTAGACGACGTCCAGTTCGGGCAGGACGGAATCGAGATCGCTCGTCACGTGGTCGCAGCCCAGAACCTCGGGCGCCGGCGGCAGCAGCGTGCCGGGGGCGACGGCGTAGGTCTCGCAGCCCATGATCTTCAACGCGGGGATCAGCGAGCCGCAAACGCGGGAGTGGGCGATGTCGCCGACGACGGCGACCTTCAGACCGTGGAAGTCACCCTTGTGCTCCCAGATGGTGTACAGGTCGAGCAGGGCCTGCGTGGGGTGGTTGTGCTTACCGTCACCGGCGCAGATAACACTCGCGGGCGAATTCTGCGTGACGATGTAGGGAGCACCGGCATGCTTGTCGCGCACGACGATGCAATCGATCTTGTAGGCGTTGAGGGTCTCGACGGTATCGACGAGGCTCTCGCCCTTGACCGTGGAGGTCGAGGAGCCGCCAAAGTTGAGGCTGTCGGCCGAAAGGCGCTTCTCGGCGAGCTCGAAGGAGCTGCGGGTGCGCGTCGAGGGCTCGTTGAACATGTTGACGATGGTCTTGCCCTTGAGCGTGGGGACCTTCTTGATCGCACGCTCGTTGACCTCAGAGAACGCCTTGGCGGTCTCGAGGATGAGCTTGATGTCCTCTTCGGAGTACTCGGTAATGTCGATCAGGTGCTTATGGTTGAACGCCACGGTACTACTCACCTCCCAGCGGCGCGGAGCCCACGTGGGAACCCGGCGCGACGTCGTTAATCTCGACGGCGGTGTGGCCGTCGACTTCCTTCATATATAGGTGCACGTTCTCCTCATGCGACGAGGGAACGTTCTTGCCGACAAAGTCCGGCGAGATGGGGAGCTCACGGTGACCGCGGTCAACGAGAACTGCCAGCTCGATGCGGCTCGGACGGCCCAGGTCCATGACGGCATCCAGAGCGGCGCGGATAGTACGGCCCGTATACAGGATGTCGTCCACCAGCACGACGCGCTTGCCGTCGACGCTGAAGGGAATGTTGGTAGCGTGGATCGCGGGAGCGAAATTGGTCGCATAGTCATCGCGGTAGAAGCTGATGTCCAGGCTGCCGAGCGGAACGTCGACGCCCTCGATCTCCTTGATCTCCTCGGCGAGCTTCTTTGCCAGAAGGTCGCCGCGCGTGACGATGCCGACCAGAGCGAGGTCTTCACAGCCCTCGTTGCGCTCGAGAATCTCGTGCGCGATGCGGGTCATCGCTCGATTGACGGCGGTCTCGTCCATGATGACCGCCTTGGGGGAAGTCGTGCCCATCGATCTCCTTCCTCACATGTCTTGACTGCTGACACAGTCAAAAAAATAGATGCCCGACCGCTTAAAGCGGACCAGACACCCACAGGAAGGGCTGCTCTTTGGCAGCTATGTAATTCCATGTGGGTATCTCGTACCCCTTTAATGGTCAAGGGATAGTGTAGCCAACCTCGAGCTTAATTGCGAGCATAAATACAGAACAATCCGTAAACGGGCGCAGGCGCTCCATAAACCTATATATATTTGTGGGACGAGCTTGAAAACGCACGCACGAGCTGGCATAATCCCCTCTGCTGCACGCAAATCGGATCTACGTCCAGGGCCGTGGCGTGAGCACTATCGCCAAAAGAGGAATATCTCTGTGTAGATTACGCACAGGGAGCTGCTTCTGTGCTATAGTTCAGGCTTGTTTGTTAACGCGACATGTTCGTTTGTCGCCCAAGGAGGGTCAGTTATGTCCAAAGTTTGCGAAGTTTGCGGTAAGCACCCCGTTGCCGGTCGCTCCATCAGCCACTCTCACCGCGTCACCAACCGTAAGTTCCGCCCCAACATCCAGCGCGTTTACGTCGTCGTCGATGGTCACCGTCGCAAGATGAACGTTTGCTCCACCTGCCTCAAGTCCGGCAAGGTTGCGCGCTCCTAAATAAGGTCTTACCAACAAGTACCTCGGACTCTCCGGGTCAAAGACCTCGCGTTCATATAGAACTTACCAAAGGCGTCCTCCCCAACGGAGGGCGCCTTTTTTGCACTCATTGGGGACAGACTTACATGAGTGTTTTCACGCATTGGGGACAGACTTAGATGAATGCTTTCCTAAGCTCACAGTGCATCGATCGGCCCCAATCCATACCTCAGGCCGCCTCGTTCCAGCCTGTGGTGGCCTTGGTTACGCTTGTAGCGCCGATACCGGTGATACGGGCAATTTGCTTGACCGTAAGATGGGCCCGCCTGAGCCTTAGCAGACAGGCATCGCGTTCGGGGCGTGGCAGGGCCTTGAGCAGCGCAGGATCAATGCTCGGCAGGGCCTCGTGTGCGACGGTAAGGGCATCCTCGTCGGGAATCCGTCGACGCGGAAGAATCTCAACTGACCAGATCCGCTCGGCAACTTCCTTAAGATGCTCGCAATAGCGACGGGAACCCCCGACAATATCGAGCATGGGGGCCGCATCGCAGATATCAAAGGGATCGTATCCCAACTGGTATGCCTTGTAGCTTGACCAGCGGTAGGCATCAAGCGAGTCGAGCGCACCTTTCACGGGATTGAGATGGATATAATCGAGCAACTGCACCGCCTGCGTGTCCGACTCGACCGCGACCCGCGAATAGCGATTATCAAACAGGTGGCCCGTTCTTCCGGTTTTCCCATTGAAATACTTGGCATAGGCCGTCAGCGCGCATTGCCTTTGAAAGGTTGTCAAATGGGTCATCAACCATCAAATGGAAGTGGTTGTCCATAAGGCACCAGGCCAACACCGCCACGTCATGGCAAGCAAACCTGTCCGAGATGTCCGATAAGAAACGATAGCGGTCGGAGTCATCTTCAAAAATAATCTGTTTGGAATTGCCGCAGTCATAGACGTGGTAATAGCCGGTGAGCGAAACGGCGCGGGCGCATCGGGGCATAATCTCTCCTTTCAAAACTGTACAGGCAACACCTAAAAGGAGAGAAGCAACGCGAAATGCTGAGCCTGTGACCTATTTATATACAATGAACGACAAAAACATGCCCAAAACGACAAAATGACAAATCGATGTCTGTCCCAAATGAGTGAAAGCACTCATGTAAGCCTGTCCCCAATGAGCGGGGCGATGCAGCAGGCAGATAATTAGTTGAAACGTTTTAGTTTATTGAAGCGTTTTAGTGTGCCTTTTACGGGAATCTTACCGTTTACCGAATTATTTCTTGCTATCATGCAAGACGTAGGGTAAATCTCCGATCGCAAGGAGACACAAATGGTGAAAAAGTCACCGGAAAACACTACTCCCGCAATTGTGGACAACGTAGAGGCGCTTGAGGCTAAGCTCGCTCAGATGCGAGAGGCCCAGGCGCTTTTTGCTACGTACACGCAGGAGCAGGTCGACAAGATCTTCTACGAGGCCGCCATGGCCGCCAACAAGGCTCGTATCCCGTTGGCGAAGATGGCCATCGAGGAGACCGGCCGCGGCGTTCTTGAGGACAAGGTCATCAAGAACCACTACGCCGCAGAGTACATCTACAACGCTTACAAGAACACCAAGACCTGTGGTGTCCTGGAGCGCGACGAGGCCTACGGCATCACCAAGATCGCCGAGCCCATCGGCATCGTGGGCGCCGTCATCCCGACGACCAACCCCACCTCCACCGCAATCTTCAAGACGCTGATCAGCCTGAAGACCCGCAACGGCATCATCATCTCGCCGCACCCGGCAGCCGCCAAGTGCACCATCGCCGCCGCCAAGCTCGTGCTTGACGCCGCCGTCAAGGCCGGCGCCCCCGAGGGCATCATCGGCTGGGTCGATGTCCCCTCCATCGAGCTGACCAACATGGTCATGCGTGACGTCGACATCATCCTCGCCACCGGTGGCCCGGGCATGGTCAAGGCCGCCTACTCCTCGGGCAAGCCCGCCCTGGGCGTTGGCGCCGGTAACACCCCGGTCATCATCGACGACACCGCCGACGTGCTGCTCGCCGTCAACTCCATCATCCACTCCAAGACCTTCGACAACGGCATGATCTGCGCTTCCGAGCAGTCCGTGACCGTCATCGACAGCATCTATGACCAGGTCAAGGCCGAGTTCCAGAAGCGCGGCTGCTACTTCGTCAAGCAGGGTGCCGAGATGGAGGCCCTGCGTGCCGCCATGTTCAAGAACGGCGCTCTCGACCACCGCATCCCCGGCATGGCTGCCGCCAAGATCGCCGAGCTCGCCGGCATCGAGGTTCCCGCCAAGACCAAGATCCTGATCGCCGAGGTCACCTCCACCGACCCCGCCAAGGAGGAGTTCTCCCACGAGAAGCTCTCCCCGGTCCTGGCCATGTACCACGCCAAGGACTTCCAGGAGGCCGTCGACAAGGCCGAGCACCTGGTGCTCGCCGGTGGCCCGGGCCACACCGCCTCTCTGTACGTGCACCCCGCCCAGGCCGAGAAGATCAGCCTGTTCGAGCACGTCATGAAGGCCTGCCGTATCGTCATCAACACCCCGTCTTCGCACGGCGGCATCGGTGACCTGTACAACTTTGGCATGAAGCCGTCTCTGACCCTGGGCTGCGGCTCCTGGGGCGGCAACTCCGTCTCCGAGAACGTTGGGGTGAAGCACTTGATCAACGTTAAGACTGTGGCCGAGCGCCGTGAGAACATGCTGTGGTTCCGCGCTCCCGAGAAGGTCTACTTCAAGAAGGGCTCCACGCCCGTCGCCCTCGACGAGCTGGGCAACGTCATGGGCAAGAAGCGCGCCTTCATCGTCACCGACCAGTTCCTCTTCAAGAATGGCAACACCCGCGCCATCGAGGCCAAGCTCGACGAGATGGGCATCGCCCACGACTGCTTCTACGACGTCGAGCCCGATCCGTCGCTGCAGTGCGCACGTCGTGGTGCCAAGCAGATGGCTCTCTTTGAGCCGGACGTCATCATCGCCGTCGGCGGTGGCTCCGCTATGGACGCCGGCAAGATCATGTGGATGATGTACGAGCACCCCGAGTGCAAGTTTGAGGACATGGCCATGGACTTCATGGACATCCGCAAGCGTATCTTCACCTTCCCCGAGATGGGCAAGAAGGCCTACTTCGTCGCCGTCCCGACCTCCTCGGGTACCGGCTCCGAGTGCACGCCGTTCGCCATCATCACGGACAAGGAGACCGGCATCAAGTGGCCGCTCGCCGACTACGCGCTGCTCCCCAACATGGCTATCGTCGACGCCGACAACTGCATGACCGCCCCGCGCGGCCTGACCGCTGCCTCCGGCATCGACGTCATGACCCACGCCATCGAGTCCTACGTCTCCATCATGGCTTCCGACTACACCAAGGGCCTCTCCGAGCGCGCTGCTAAGCTCGTCTTTGAGAACCTGCCCTCCAGCTTCACGAACGGCGCCAAGGACCCGCACGCCCGCGAGGAGATGCACAACGCCTCCTGCATGGCCGGTATGGCCTTCGCCAACGCCTTCCTGGGCCTCAACCACTCCATGGCCCACAAGCTCGGCGCTTTCCATCACCTGCCCCACGGCATCGCCAACGCCGTCATCCTGACCCGCGTTATGCGCTACAACGCCGCCGAGGCTCCCGTCAAGATGGGTACCTTCTCTCAGTATCCTTACCCCAACGCGCTGCACAACTACGCCGAGATGGCCAAGTACTGCGGCATCGAGGGCAAGGACGACAAGGAGGTCTTCGAGAACTTCATCACGAAGCTCGAGGAGCTCAAGGACTTCATCGGCGTCAAGAAGACCATCGCCGACTACGGTGTCGACGAGCAGTACTTCCTCGACACCCTCGACGAGATGACCGAGCAGGCATTCAACGACCAGTGCACCGGCGCTAACCCGCGCTACCCGCTCATGAGCGAGATCAAGGAGCTCTATCTGGACGCCTACTACGGCCGCGAGCCTCAGGATTACGCCGTCTGCTAGTTCTAGCACGGTTTTTAACGGCGGGGGTGCACGGGTGTTTCACACACCCCCGCCGTCGCTTCTATCGCATCGTTGAAAGGATGCAACCATGCTGCTACCCGATTCCAAGACCGAGCTCGTCCGCCGTGGCAACAAGGTCGTTTACGACCTGGGCGACAAGATCGTCAAGGTCTTTAACGAGACCAAGCCCGTCTCCGACGTGTTCAACGAGGCTTTGAATCTTGCCCGCATCAATGAGTGCGGCATCCGCAGCCCCAAGGCTCTCGAGGTTTCCCAGCTCGAGAACGCCAATGGCTGGGCGCTCGTGACCGAGAAGGTCCCGGGTACCACCCTTGCCGAAAAGATGACTGCCGAGCCCCAGCGCTTCGGTGAGTACCTCGAGATGTTCGTCGACCTCCAGATCGAGATCCACGGCTACACCTCCCCGCTGCTCAACCGTCAGCGCGACAAGTTCGCCCGCATGATCGACAGCCTGGATCAGCTCAATGCCACCACGCGCTACAACCTTCAGGAGCGCTTGGACGGCATGACCAAGGAGTTCAAGGTCTGCCACGGCGACTTCAACCCCTCCAACGTCATCGTCGGCGACGACGGCCAGCTGTACGTCTGCGACTGGGCACACGCCACCCAGGGCTCCCCTGCTGCCGACGTTGCCACCACCTACCTGCTCTTTGCCCTCAATAGCAAGGATCAGGCCGAGGCCTATCTGGAGCTCTACTGCGACCGCGCCGACATGCCCATGCAGGTCGTGCGTCAGTGGACGAGCATCGTAGCCGCTTCCGAGCTCGCTCGCAAGCGCAACGTGAACGATGAGTTCCTGAAGAACTGGATCGACGTCGTCGATTATCAGTAATATCTGAGCGATTTATTTCGCATCGGAGGCACAAAGAAAACCCCGCAGCTCATATGGGCTGTGGGGTTTTCCTTTTAGCGATTGAGCACGCCGAGAAGACAAAAGGACGGCCCCGCATCTCCCCTATCTGGAGAAATGCGGGGCCGTCCCGTATATCGAACTACAAGCGAAATCGACAATTAACGGCGTGCCGCCTTCACAAGCTTGGAAACCTTGGCGACGACCTCATCGATCGCCACGTCCTCGCGCTCGCCCGTGGCACGGTCCTTGAGCTCGACGGTGCCGTTCTTAAGGCCACGCTTGCCGAGCACCACCTGATACGGGAAGCCCATAAGGTCGTTGTCGGCAAACTTAAAGCCGGGACGCTCATCGCGATCGTCGACGACGACCTCGATACCCTCGGCGCACAGGCCATCAACGATCTGCTCGCAGACAGAAGCGCACTCCTCCTTCTTGGGGTCGAGCGGAATCACCGCAACCTCGTACGGGGCAACGGAGACCGGCCAAACGATGCCGTGCTCGTCGTTGTGCTGCTCCACGACGGCAGCGAGCGAGCGAGACACGCCCACGCCGTAGCAACCCATGATAAGCGGCTTCTCCTTGCCGTCCTCGTCCATAAAGGTGGCACCCATGGCCTCGGAGTACTTGGTGCCCAGCTGGAAGACCTGGGAAACCTCGATGCCGCGGGCAGCAGAGAGCGGCTTGCCGCAGTGCGGACAGGGATCGCCGGCAACGACGGTAACCAGGTCGGCCCACTCATCGACGGTAAAGTCGCGATCGGGGCAGGCACCGGTAAAGTGATAGTCGACCTCGTTGGCACCGCAGGCCCACTGCTTGGACTCGCGCAGGCTCTCGTCGCACACCAGACGGATGCCCTCGGGCAGGTTGACCGGTCCGATAAAGCCCTTGTGCAGCCCGTTCGCCTGAAGTTCCTCGTCGGTCATCATGCGATAGCCCTTGCCAAAGACATGCTCGGCCTTGCAGTCATTGAGCTCGTGGTCGCCCGGGACAATGGCAACGACCGGCTTGCCCTCGGCGTCGATCAACGCCAGCGACTTGCGCGTACCGTTCTCGGGGAAGCCGAAGAACTTGGCGACGGCCTCGATGGTGCCCATACTCGGAGTCTCGACCTTGGTAAGCGTGCCGTAGCCGGGGCCCTCGGTCACAACGACCTTGGTGCTTGCAGCCTCGTCATCGGCAGCAAAGCCGCAATCGTCGCAGTAGACGAGCGAGGCCTCGCCGGCGTCGGCCAGAGCCATGTACTCGACAGAGGTGTCGCCGCCGATCTCACCAGAGTCGGCGACAACGGGCAGAGCCTTGATGTAGCAGCGCTCGCAGATGTTGGCGTAGGCCTGCTTCATCTTGTCATACTCCTCCTGCAGGCTCTCCTGCGTGGCAGAGAAGCTGTAGGCGTCCTTCATGATGAACTCGCGACCGCGCATCAGGCCAAAGCGGGGACGGAACTCATCGCGGAACTTGTCCTGAATGTGGTACAGGTTGACGGGCAGCTGCTTATAGGAGCGCAGCTCGTTGCGCACCAGGGCCGTGACGGTTTCCTCATGCGTGGGGCCCAGCACAAACTCGCGACCATGACGGTCGTCAAAGCGCACGAGCTCCTTGCCATAGGCATCGATGCGGCCGGACTCACGCCACAGCTCGGCATCGACCATAATGGGCATCATGAGCTCCTGGGCGCCGGCGGCGTCCATCTCGTCGCGCACGATGTTCTCGATCTTACGAATCGAGCGCCAAGCGAGCGGCAGATAGGAATAGAGACCGGCGGCCTCCTTGCGGATCATACCGGCACGAAGCAGCAGACGATGGCTTGCAAGCTCGGCGTCGGCCGGATCCTCTTTGAGCGTCGGCGCATAGAGCTTAGACATATACATTGCTCGGGTCATTTATTTCTCCTCAATAAGCTTGTCGACCTCGGCCATAAGCGCGTCGACAATTTGATCCTCAGCTACTTTACCAATGATCTGGCCATGCGAAAAGAGCAGGGCCTGACCACGTCCGCAAGCAACGCCCAGGTCGGCATCGGAAGCCTCACCGGGGCCATTAACGGCACATCCCATGACGGCAATCGAGAGCGGCGCGGTATAGTTCTTAAGCCGCTCGGTTACTTCCTCGGCGATAGGAATCAGGTTAACCTGACAGCGGGCGCATGTGGGGCACGAGACAATCTCGGGGCCGCGGCGACGCAGGCCCAACGACTGCAAAATTCCCCAAGCGACCGGCGGCTCCTCAACCGGATCGGCCGTGAGCGAGACGCGCATGGTGTCACCGATACCCTCAGACAGCAGGATACCAAGACCCACTGAGCTCTTGATGGTGCCCTGCAGCTTGGTACCCGCCTCGGTTACGCCCAGGTGAAGCGGAACGTGGGGAATCTCACGCGACAGGGCTCGATAGGTATCGAGCGTCGTCTGCACGCTATGGGCCTTGGCCGAAAGCACAATGTTCGTAAAGCCGCGGTCTTCAAAATGCTTGACGAAACGCTCGCTCGACATCACGAGCTTTTCGGGCTGCGTGAGGTCGTCGCGCTCGGCGATATCCTGCTCAAGCGAACCGGCATTGACGCCGATACGAATCGCACAGCCCGCGGCACCCGCAGCATCGATCACCGCGTCAACCTTGGCCCAATCGCCGATATTGCCGGGATTGATGCGCAACTTGGCAGCACCGGCCTCAACGGCACCAATGGCGAGCTTATGGTTAAAGTGGATATCGGCGACAATCGGCACCGGAGACTCGGCACAGATGGTGCGGAAACCCTCAAGCGCGGCCTCGGAGGGCACGCTCACGCGCACGATATCGCAGCCAGCCTGCGCCAACGCGCACACTTGCGCAAGCGTTGCCTGGGCATCAGCGGTATCGGTGCAGGTCATAGATTGGACCACCACCGGCGCGCCGCCGCCGATCTGCACGCCGCCCACATGCACGGGACGCGTCAGCTCGCGAGGCAAAGGATGGGATAAAGACAATCCAAACACTCCCTTACAGAATAAATCGAAGGATGTCGGAACGAAGCATATAGACAAACAGCAGCGCAAAGAGCGCGATGCCCACATAGCTCACAATCGTCTGGACCTTGAGCGGAAGCTCGCGGCCCGCAATCTTCTGAATAATCTCGATGACCAGCTTGCCGCCATCGAGTGGTGGGATGGGCAGCAGGTTCATAAAGCCAAGCGAGAACGAAATGAGGGCGGCAAACGAAAGGAACGTGGCAGGGCCGGCAGCAGCGGCCTGTGAGGACATAACGCTAATACCCACGATCGAAGAGGACTGATCGAGAATCTCCATCGTATGCTGCGGCTGGAGCAGGCGCATCACGCCCTCCGCAGTCTGCACGACATAGGAGAACGACAGGCGAGCCGACGTGATGGGGTCTAAACAGACCACCTGCGTAGAGGCATACACACCTAGGCGCTCGTCCTCTTTGAGCGAAACCGTGGTCGAATGCTGCTTACCGTCACGCTCGTACTCAATGGCGATATCGTCCATACCGGCAGCCTTGCCGATGGCATCGTAAACGTCCATCCAGGTAGAGCACGATACTCCGTCGACAGAAAGGATCGCGTCGCCGCCCTCGATTCCCGCCGCGGCGGCAATCGAGCCTTCGTCAACCTGGCCGATCACATTGGTATCCACCGGCACGGTGACACCTGCGATGGAATAGATGCTCATAAGGAGCAAAAAGCCCGTCAGGATATTGACGATAATGCCCGCAAGCAGCATAAAGGCACGCTTGAGAAAGCCCTGGCCAAGATAGGTGTGCGAGCGCTCGCGTGCAAGGAATTCGGCCTCGTCGCACGGCAGCTCCCATACATCGCCCTCGGCAGTCGCATGCTCGCGATCGAACCGACAGCCGTCAAAGGTGGTATACCCCGCCGCGTCACGCGGCAGGGTCTGGTACTTGGTGGGATAGTAACTGGGCGATGGCTTTTCCCCTTCTTCATACCAGGGAGCGATGGAGCCCCAGCCCAACAGCAAAGCACAGGCCTCGAGCACATCCTCCTCGGACAGCTCGAGCTCGACGGCAAGATCGGCCACCGTCACCCGGCCGTGGTGATAAATGGCAGCGAGCACGCGATCGGCACACGAGACATCGGTCGGATCCATGCCGCAGATGGCGGCATAGCCACCCAGCAGCAGCGGCGTCACGCCAAACTTAGTGCCGATGCGACGCGACGTGTGATGGATATCAAAGCGGCACGGCAGGCCCAAAAAGAACTCAGTCACGCGGACACCGCAGGCACGCGCCGCCAAAAAGTGGCCGCCCTCGTGCAAAAACACGAGGACGGAAAGCATCAGCAGGCCCCAAAAGACCGATGAGAGAACGCTCAGAACAGTATCCATAAAACGAAAAAGCAATCCTTATGGGTTAAGAACGGGTTGCGGCAAGCACCTGCGCGGCCTTTTCACGCGCCCACGCATCGATGTCGCGAAGCTGTTCAAACGAATCGACCGTCTGCGCATCGTGAGCATCCATGCAGGATTCCACAATGCGGTCGATATCGGTAAAGCTGCAGCCATCATGCAGGAAGGCATCGACGGCGACCTCGTTGGCGGCATTGAGCACGCACGGCATGGTGCCGCCCATCTTGCCGGCACGCTCGGCCAGCGCAAGGCAGCGGAAGGTATCCATATCGGCCGCGTCAAAGGTAAGCTGCCCTAGCTCGCGGAAATCGATACGCGGAGCCGGCGTATCCCAACGCTCGGGATACGAGAAGGCAAACTGGATGGGAATGCGCATGTCGGAGGCGCCGAGATGCGCCATCACGGAGCCATCGGCAAACTCGACCATGGAGTGAATCTTAGACTGGCGCTGCACGACCACGTTAATGAAATCGAGATCGCAGCCAAACAGATGCATAGCCTCGATACGCTCCAGACCTTTGTTCATGAGGGTGGCAGAGTCAATCGTGATCTTGGCACCCATAGCCCACGTGGGATGCGCCAGAGCATCGGCGCGCGTCACGCGATCAAGCTCGTCACGCGTGCGGCCAAAGAACGGGCCGCCCGAGCAGGTAAGCCAAATGCAGTGAGCCTCGCGCGGATTCTCGCCCAGATAGCACTGGTAGATGGCAGAATGCTCGGAGTCGACCGGGATAAGCTGACCCGGCTGCGCCAACGGCATAAGCAGGTCGCCACCGACGACGAGCGACTCCTTGTTGGCCAGGGCAAGACGCTTGTTCGAGGTCAAGGCAGCATGGCTCGCCTCGAGACCGGCAGCGCCCACGATGGCCACGAGCACGCAGTCGACATCATCGCGGCATGCGAGCTCGCACACGGCCTGTGCGCCAACGACGAGCTCCGTGCCCTCGGGCAGTTCCTGCAGCACCGCGTCGGCGCCATGAGAGGCGTCCGCCACGGCAACAGCCGGAACCGAGAACTCACGGGCAGCGGCAACGAGCTCGGAGGTGCTGGAGTTAACGGACAGCGCCGTCACCTGCAGGCGATCGGCATGCTGGCGGCACACGTCGAGCGCCTGAGCGCCGATAGAACCCGTACAGCCCAGAATGGCAACACGAAGACGCCCGTCGGGACCGTAGGTGGTCTGATACGCCATTACAGCACGCCTCCGATCATCAGCAGCAGCTGCGCGGTAATGCAGCCAAAAATGAGCGAATCGCTGCGGTCGAGCATGCCGCCGTGGCCCGGGATAAGATTGCCGGAATCTTTGACGCCCACACCGCGCTTGATGCGCGACTCGATGAGGTCGCCGATAACGCCCAGGATGGAGACGACCACGCCGCACAGCAGTGCATAGGGCAGGCTCAGCTTGTAGAAGTGCGTTGCCCACAGGATGAGCCAGATCAAGACAGAGCCCAAAATGCCGCCGACAAAGCCTTCCCAGCTCTTTTTGGGAGAGATCTTGGGGACCATCTTATGCTTACCGATGCGGCTGCCCACGATGTAGGCAAACGAGTCGGAGACCCAAAGGGACGCGCAAACGCCCACCGAAAGCAGGGCGCCGGCAAAACCGGGCACGGCATCGCGCAACAGCACGATGGCCGACAGCATAAAGCCAGTGTAGATAGGACCCATGAGCGTCACGGCAACATCAGAGATGCGAGTGCGCGGAGACCAGACATACCAGATACCAACCGCAAGCATCAAAGCGAACAGCAGGGCGTTCAACAGCAGCGAATCGCCCAGTGCCGAGAGCGGAAAGAGCACGGCGGCAGCAATACCAAGGCGCTCGTTGGCAACCTTGCCATCGAGCCTCGTCATACGGAAGAACTCATAGCAGCACAGACCGCTCATGACGGACACGAAGATGGCCGTGGGAACAATACCCAAAACCAGGCACAGGATAAAGACAACGGCATAGACGATACCGGCGGCGGCGCGGGTGATAAAGCCCGCCAGCCACGAACCGGAGCCGCCCTTCGCTGTAGGCGCTCCTGCAGTGGCAGCCTTACGCGCTGGCCTCGCGGAAGTAGGCGCCTTGGGAGCGGATGCCTTTGGACGTTCGGACACGATTAAGCCTCCTCGGTCTTACTCAGTCCACCAAACCTACGGTCGCGACCCTGGTAGGCCAAAATGGCGTCGACAAGGCCCCAACGATCAAAGTCGGGCCAATAGGTATCGGTGACATAGAACTCGGAATAGGCAACCTGCCACAGCAGGTAGTTCGAAAGACGCAACTCGCCAGAAGTGCGAATCACGAGCTCCGGATCGGGAAGACCGGCGGTGTACAGGTGCGAAGCAACCATATCATCGTCGATAGCGGCGGGATCGATCTTTCCAGCGGCGGCATCAAGTGCGATCTGGCGGACAGCGCGGGTGATCTCAGCACGGGCACCGTAGTTAACGGCCAGCGCCAGCGTCATACCGGTATGGTCGGCGCACTCGGCAAGGCCGCGCTCAAAGACGTCGCGGGTCTTCTTGGGCAGCGCGGAAATATCGCCCAAAAAGACAACGCGAACATTCTCGCGCTTAAGCAGCGGTAACTCATCGATAAACGTCTTGGCAAACAGGTGCATCAGAACGTTGACTTCGTGCTGCGGGCGATTCCAGTTTTCGGTCGAAAATGCATAGGCCGAAAGCACGTCGACGCCCAGGCGCACGCAGGCGGTAATGATCTCGCGCAGCGAGACGATGCCGGCCTTGTGGCCTTCGGTGCGGGCAAGACCGCGCGCCGTGGCCCAACGGCCGTTGCCGTCCATGATGCACGAAATATGGTGCGGAATGTTATTGAGGTCAAGGTCGGAAAAACCGACGCCCGCAGGGGCGTCGGCAAAGTACTCGACCAGTTTATGCTCGTCGTATTGCACCTTAGATCTCCATGACCTCGGCTTCTTTTTCCTTCAGAAGCTCCTCAACCTTGGCAACATACTCGTCGGTATGCTTCTGGACCTTGGCCTGCTCGCGACGGACGTCGTCCTCGGTGAGCTCCTCGTCGCGCTCGAGCTTGTTGTTAAAGTCGCGGCGGATGTTGCGGATGGAGACCTTGGCCTGCTCGGCGTACTCGCGGCACTCCTTAACGAGCTCGCGACGACGCTCCTCGGTGGGAGCCGGGAACGGCAGACGTACGACGGTACCATCGGAGTTGGGGGTAATGCCCAGGTCGGAGGCACTGATGGCCTTGACGATGGCATTAATGAGCGCCTTATCCCACGGCTCGATAAGCAGCATGTGGGCCTCGGGGGTCTTAACGGCGGCAACCTGCGTGACGGGCGTGGGAACACCGTAGTAGTCGACGGTGATGTCAGACAGGATGTTGGCGTTGGCGCGGCCAGTGCGGACCTTAGAGAAGTTGTGCTTGAGGGACTCGAGTGACTTGTCCATGTGGGCGGTGATGTTCTCTGCCATGCTTAATCCTCCTGATAGACGAGCGTGCCGACGGGCTCACCCGCGAGCGCGCGCTTGACGGTGTCCTCGCCATCGATGTTGAGGACCAAAATGGGCATACGGTTGTCCTGGCAAAGAGCCGTAGCCGTGGAATCCATAACCTGCAGGCCGCGAACGAGCACCTCGTGATAGGTGATCTTGTCAAAGCGGACGGCGTCGGAGCACTTGACGGGATCCTTGTCGTAGATGCCATCAACCTTGGTGGCTTTAATCAGAATCTCGGCACCGATCTCACAGGCACGAAGGGCCGCGGCAGTGTCAGTCGTAAAGTACGGATTACCCGATCCGGCGGCAAAGATAACGACGTTGCCCTTGGACAGGTGGTTGATGGCGCGACGGCGAATATAGGGCTCGCAGATCTCGTTCATCTGGATAGCGCTCATCACGCGGCAGGGAACATCGTTGTGCTCAAAGGCATCCTGCAGGGCAAGCGCGTTCATAACGGTAGCGAGCATGCCCATGTAATCGGCCTGGGCGCGGTCCATACCACCGGCGGCGCCGGCCATGCCGCGGAAAATGTTGCCGCCGCCGACAACGACGCCAACCTCATGACCAACGGCGAGCAGCTCCTTGACCTGCTTGGCAAGATGATCGGTAACCTTGGGGTCGATGCCGTAGTTGCCATCGCCCATCAGCGCTTCGCCGGAGAGCTTCAGAAGCACGCGTTTATATCGGATGTCGGACAAAGCGATCCTCCTTTAATTAGACTCACAACATAATATCAAAGGCTCAACGGGGAGCCATGAAAAAGCAGGCTGTGAGTAAAACCCACAGCCTGCTCATTACCAGCTACAAGAGCTTATTTACTCGCCACGGACCAGACGGTCAAAGGCAACGACGGTAATGGTGTCGCCGAGCTCCTTGGAGACCTGCTCAGCGTACTTCTTGATGGTGAGGGAGCTGTCCTTGATGAACTCCTGCTCGGTGAGCACGGACTGCTTGTAGAACTTCTCCAGACGGCCAACAGCCATCTTCTCCTGGATAGCCTCGGGCTTGCCGGACTCGGCAGCCTGAGCCATGTAGATCTGCTTCTCGTGCTCGACGGTCTCGGCCGGAACCTGATCGCGGGTAGCGCAAATCGGGGCGACGGCGGCAACCTGAAGGGCAACGTCGTGAGCAAAGGTCTTGAAGGACTCAGCCTGAGCGGTCTCGGCCTTCTCGAAAGCGAACTCGACGAGAACGCCGATCTTACCACCCATGTGGATGTAAGAAGCGAGAGCGCCGTTCTCAGCCTTGCGGGCGGCGAAACGGGAGATCTTCATGTTCTCGCCCATGATGTGAATCATCTCGGTGAGCTCGGAGGAAACGGTCTCCTCGCCCATCGGCTTCTCGAGCAGAGCGTCGACGTCAGCAGGCTCGGTGGTAGCGACAACCTCAGCGACCTTGGAAGCAAAGCCGGTGAACTTGGCGTTGGAGCCGACGAAGTCGGTCTCGCAGGAGAGCTCGAGCAGAGCGCCGGTCTTGCCGTCCTCGGAGACGAACGCGGCGACAGCGCCCTCGTTGGTCTCACGGCCAGCCTTCTTGGCAGCCTTGGCGAGGCCGTTCTTGCGCAGAACGTCGACAGCGGCGTCCATGTCGCCGTCAGCCTCGACGAGAGCCTTCTTGCACTCCATCATCGGGGAGTCGGTCATCTCGCGGAGCTGCTTGACCATAGCGGCGGTAATCTGGGCCATTGTGGTTCCTTTCAAAGAGATGAAAAAGAATTAACTAAGACTGATTTACTCGGCCTTGGGCTCAGCGGCCATCTCGGCCTCGGAGACCTGCTCCTTGCCGGAGCCAGCGAGGCAGGCGTCAGCCATGAGCTCGCACATAAGTGTGACAGCGGAGATAGCGTCATCGTTGCAGGGGATGCCGTACTCGACCTCGTCGGGATCGGAGTTGGTGTCGATCAGAGCGACGACGGGGATGTTCAGGCGCTGAGCCTCCTTGATGGCGTTCTCCTCGCGCTTGGTGTCGATAACGAAGAGAGCCTGGGGCAGGCCCTTCATGTCGCGGGCGCCACCGAGGTTGGTCTGGAGCTTGGTGAGCTCCTTACCGAGCACAGCCTGCTCCTTCTTGGGGAGAACTGCCATGCGGCCGTCCTCGACCATGGCCTCGAGCTCCTCCATGCGGTTGATGCGGGAGCGGATGGTGACGAAGTTGGTCAGCATGCCGCCGAGCCAACGCTGGTTGATGTAAGGCATGTTGGCGCGCTCAGCGGCGTTCTTGACGGCCTCCTGAGCCTGCTTCTTGGTGCCGACGAACAGCACGTTGCCGCCCTTGGCGACGTTCTTGACGAAGGTGTAGGCCTGGTCGGCGTCGAGGATGGTCTGCTTGAGGTCGAGGATGTAGATGCCGTTGCGCTCACCGAAGATGAACGGCTTCATCTTGGGGTTCCAGCGACGGGTCTGGTGACCGAAGTGGCAGCCGGCCTCGAGCAGGGTGCGGATATTAATCTTGGTAGCCATGTTAAACCTCCTGTGGTTTGCCTCCGCGCGGGGTCATCCTCCAAAACCAACCCGGACATGTGCTACCAAAGCCCGGGCACCACGGTATGAAGTAGCCGCGCGTGCGTGATAAAAACCTGTTGCCGTGAAGCAACCCGATGAATGATAGCAGGATTACCTCTTCCTGCCAACCCGCAATCAAAACCACACACCTAAGCGCAACGCGTGCCGCCCAGCTTACTCGCCCCGGGGATGGGCCTGGGCCACAGCGCGCTTAAGCCGATCGGGCGTGAGATGCGTGTAGATCTGCGTCGTGGACAGGCTCGCATGTCCCAGCAACTCTTGAACCGAACGCAGGTCAGCGCCGCCCTCAAGCAGATCGGTCGCAAACGTATGACGCATCGCATGCGGCGCGATGTCGGCCGGAATGCCGGCACGCGTCGCCAACATATGGAACCGTCGCCTGAGCATGGCAGCACTCATGCGGTTGCCGCGCACAGATATCAACAGCGGATGGGGACCGTTTGCAGCATCGCGACGCTTTGCCTGCGCAAGCAGCGCCGGTCTCCCCTCCTCGACATAGGTGCGCGTCGCCTCGAGTGCGCGACGATACAGAGGAACGATACGCTCCTTGCCCCCCTTACCCCATAGCCGCAGCGTGCGCTCAGACCATGAGATAGATTCCACATTGAGCGCCGCAAGCTCTGAGATGCGTGCGCCGGATGCATAAAGTAGCTCGAGCATCGCCGCATCGCGCAGTCCCGCGGACGTTGCGGTGTCGGGGGCTTGGAGCAGCGCCTCGACCTGCTGGGTCGTCAGCACCCCGGGCAGGTCACGCGGCAGCTTAGGCGAGGAAATCGCCGAGACCGCATCGCCCTCCACGATTCCCTCGGCAGCCATCCAACGATAGAGCGACCGAATAGCCGACAAATGTGCCGCAAGAGTGCGAGGCGCCACCTGCCCGCGCGAAAGCTCGGCCAAATACGCGCGGACGGCACGCACGTCGGCCATACGCGCATCGACGCCCGCACGCTCGCACCAGGCAGCAAAGCGCTCCAACCGCGATCCATAGGCAGTCACCGTATTAGGAGACAGCCCCTCGACGCGTGCGATGTAGGCGATAAACGAGTCGACGGTATCGTACAGGTCAAAGGCTATGACCGGTCGCCTCCAAACAAGTCGGAACGCGTGGCCAAGTAGGCATCAAGGGCCTCGAGGGCGCGATCCGCATAAGCCTGGTAGCGGTCTCGCTTACTGCGGCGTTTGCCGTCCTCGAGTGGCGGCACCAGGCCAAAATTGACATGCATGGGCTGGTAGCCCACGGTTGCCGGATCGGTCGCATAGCCCACGAGCGCACCCAGGGCGCCCACGCGAGGAAGCTCCACAGAAGCCGCACCGATAGCCTCGGCATAGGTGTTAAGCGCAGCAAGCAAACCGGTCGCCACCGCTTCCATGTACCCCTCGGTGCCAGTGATCTGACCGGCGAGGCGCACGCCCGTGCCAGGCACGGCAAAGGTGCCGTCAAGAACGTGCGGCGCATCGACAAAGGTATTGCGGTGCATAACGCCATAACGGAAGAACTCGGCATTCTCCAGACCGGGAACCATGTGGAAGACACGCTTTTGCTCGCCAAAAGTCAAATTTGTCTGGAAGCCCACCAGGTTATAGGCGGTCTTTTCCTTGTTCTCGGCGCGCAGTTGAATCGCCGCCCAGGGACGACGTCCGGTACGCGGGTCGGTCAGGCCGACGGGCTTCATGGCGCCAAAGCGGATAGCATCCTTGCCGGTACGCGCGACCTCCTCGGCGGGCTGACAGGCCTGGAAGAGGTCGCCGCCCTCAAAGTCCTTGAGCACCACGCGGTCGGCGGTGGTGAGTGCCTCAATAAACGCCTCGTACTCCTCCTTGTTGAGCGGAGCGTTGAGATAGTCGCCGCTCCCCTGCTCCTCGTAGCGCGACTGCGAGAACAGCACGTCCATATCGAGCGTGGAGGCATCGACGATCGGCGCGGCAGCGTCAAAGAACGCCAAGGCGTCGCCACCGACGAGCTTTATGACCTCTTCGCTCAATGCCGGTGAACACAGCGGGCCCGCGGCAATGATCACGTGGCCCTCGGGAATCTGCGTGACCTCGCCGTGTACGACCTCGATATTGGGTCGGGCGGCAACCTCGGCCTCGACAAGCTCGGAAAACTTGACGCGGTCGACCGCCAGGGCACCGCCGGCGGGAACGGCCGCACGATGGGCGCAATCGAGCAGCACCGAACCCATGCGCTCGAGCTCGGCCTTTAGCAGGCCAGCAGCGGAATCCGGACGGGTTGACTTAAACGAATTTGAGCAGACGAGCTCGGCCAGGTGGTCGGTATGGTGGGCCGGAGAGCTCACCTGGGGGCGCATCTCGCACAGCTTTACGGCAAACCCGCGATCTGCAAGCTGGATCGCACATTCCGAACCCGCCAGACCGCCACCGATAACCGTCACCTGATCGAACTGCATCTGCAAACACCTTTCTAATTGACACGCTTTCCATTGTGACCGAAGGGAGTCTGGGCGTGAAGCGCAAACTTCGAGGGCGCATACCTTCCATCCATCATGCGCTCGATAAGGCCCTCGAGCTCGAGCGAGCCCAAGAGCTTGAGCACGCCGACAGCATCAAGCGAGACGAGCGCGGCAATGTCGTCGACCTTGAGCGGCGAGGCGATAAGCGCGTGCATCACGGCCTGCTGTGTGGGGTCCAGATCGGCGATGCCGGGTGCATCGGGACGCGAGTAGCGCAGCGTGCCGTAGATGCGCGAGATGGCCATCTCGATTGATTCCTCGTCGATAATGCAGCAGGCTCCGTTAGCGATGAGGTAGTTGGTCCCGCGCGACTCGGGCGAAAGGATAGAGCCCGGCACTGCAAGGAGCTCTCGTCCCAGGTCCATAGCGGCCTCCGCCGTGGAGAACGTACCCGAGGGCATGCCCGCCTCGGAAACAAAGAGCGCCTGCGACAAGGCGGCGATAACGCGATTGCGCCGCGGAAAGGCGAACTTACGCGGTCCCATACCCCACGGCGAAATCGAAACGACCGCGCCGCCCGTATCGAGTGTGCGCGTGATGAGGCCGGCGCTCGAGCGCGGATACACAACATCGGCGCCGGTCCCCAGTACCACGACATGCTTGCCCCCGGCGTTGACCGCAGCCCAGCCCGACGCCTGGTCGCAGCCGACCGCACCGCCCGAGACCACCGTCACCCCCGCCTCAACCGCCACCTTGGCCGCAAGTTCCGCCACGGCGAGACCGTACGGCGAGGCCTTGCGCGCGCCGATGATGGAGAGCGCGGGCGTCGAAAGCACCTCGGGGTTGCCGCGCACATAGAGCGTCTGGGGTACATCAGAGAGCTCCAAAACCGTATCTGGATACAACGCATCACCGGGATGCAATTCAAAAGTCTCACCGGGCATTACTGGTCCCTCCTCCCCTGGTACATCGCCGCTTCGAGCACGTGGTCTTGAGTTACTCGCTCGCTTTCGGCAACATCGGCGATCGTGCGCGCGATGCGTACCAGGCGCACGATGCCGCGGCCCGTGAGATGCGTGCGCTTCGACAGGCCAAGCACGCATTTCTCGGCGGCCTCATCAAGCCCAAAGGTCGAAACGACACCGTCAATGGACCGCGACTCATCTTCCTCGGCCTCGGAGCCCGCATCGTCCATACGGGATTCACGCCAGGCGCGAAAGGCGCGCCCTCGCACGACATAATCGCGCAGCTCGGCCGATGACATACCCTCCGCGCCCTCAATGATCACCTGGGGATCGGGGCGGGACACATCGATCATCATGTCGATACGGTCAGCCAATGGACCGCGCAACTTGCCCCGGTAGCGCTCGACCATCGACGCGGAACAGCGACACGGTACTTCGCGATCGCCCAAAAACCCACAGGGGCAGGGATTGCTCGCGGCCAGCAGCTGAAAGCGCGACGGGAACGTAAAGGCCCCGTCGACGCGCACGATCCTCACGTAACCGCGCTCGATGGGCTGACGCAGCGTCTGCAGCACGCCGGTGGGAAACTCGGCGAGCTCGTCCAAAAAGAGCACGCCGCCATGAGCCAGGCTTATTTCGCCCGGATGCACAGGGCGCCCGCCGCCGATGAGTCCCGCGGTCGAAATGCTGTGATGCGGGCTGCGGAAGGGGCGATGCCCCGCAAGCAGTCCATCGATGTTCTCGCCCAAGACCGAATGGATGCACAGTGCCTCTTGCTGATCCTCGAGAGAAAGCTCGGGCAAAATGCCCGTCATGCGCCGCGCAAGCATGGTCTTGCCCGAACCGGGCGAGCCGATCATGAGCAGGCCGAGCTCGCCGGCGGCCGCAAGCGCCATGCCACGTTTGGCGACCTCCTGCCCCAGAACGTCGGCATAATCGAGCTCGGGATCAAAGGCCGCCTCGAGCACTTCAGAATCCAGATAATGCCGTGCGGCATCCCCCATGCCGTGGGCAAGCTGAGATAGATGGTCGATAAACCCGCAGTCAACGCCCGCAAGCGGGACATGCTGATCGGATCTACCGGCGATAAAGGAAAGCCCCATATCGCGCGCCAACAGCTGAAACGCCACCTCGCCCTTAACGGGCAGCACGGTGCCGTCCAGACCAAGCTCACCTGCGATAAGGCAGCGATCGAGGTTGTCACGGGGAATCTGCCCATCGGCCGCCAGAACCGCGATGGCAATCGGCAGGTCAAAACCGCTGCCAGTTTTACGAATATCGCCGGGTGCCAGGTTGACGGTAATGCCAGACCGAGGGATCTCGAAGCCGGCCGAGCGCATGGCGCACCGGATACGCCCGCGCGACTCCATCACCTCCATACTCGGAATGCCGAGCATCTGGATGCCCGGAACGCCACCGGCAAGCGAGACCTCGACGGTGACGGGAATTGCCTCGACGCCGCGGATACAGGCCGCGTGTACGGCAAACGTCTCGAACGCCATCACGACACCTGCCAATCGAACGCATTGTACTGGTGCTCGATCTCGGCGATATGCCCGCCGCGGATGGTGACGCCCACGGCATCGAAGCGAATCGACCTGAGCGGATAGTGCTCCATGAGATAGCAACTTGCGATACGGCGATACCGACGCTGCTTTTGGGCGTCCACGGCCTCCTCGGGAAAGACCCGCGTGGTGCAATCCAGGGCGACGCGTCTCGTCTTGACCTCGGCCATCACCACGACATCGTCGAGCTCATCGAGCAGCACCAGATCGGCTTCGCCCTCAATACAACGATAACCCTGCTCCAACAAGGTGTATCCACGCTCGTTAAAGTAGTCGATGGTGATCAGCTCGCCCAGCATGCCGAGCTCGCGGGGACTGAGCCCCTTGATAAACTCGGGCGTAATCGCTCCGCAGTCGAGCTCGCCGTCTTCCCAGCGCTCCTTGAGTTGCTGCGTCTTGCTCTTTTTGCTTGCGGCACACATGGGGTCTCCTTTCCCGCACACTGCATTGCCCCGATGATGAGGGCACCTTTCATGCGGGTAAGTACCGGAAACAAACCAAAAGCTGACCAAATGCCGACAAATAACGGGCCGTACGCAACAATCACGTTGCACACGGCCCGCTACCAGCAGGTTAATAAAACGCCAGAGGTCCCCGTCTCCACAATTGACCTAGAAAAGGCGCTCAGTCTGCAGAAAGTTTCCGCAATAGCTCACACGATGCAGCGGACAAAGTCCGTGTTTGCGAATCGCCTCAATGTGCTCGGGGCTTGCGTAGCCCTTCGACTCGGCCAAGTGATACTCGGGATACTCGGCGTCGTACTCGACCATCATCTCGTCACGTGTGACCTTGGCCATGATGGACGCCGCGGCGATACAGGCGATTTTGGCATCGCCCTTCACCACGTCGCGCTCGTTGGGAACGGCACCCAAGGGGTTACCGTCCATAAGCACGCAATCGGGCTCGAGCCCCGTATCGGCTACGGCGCCGGCAACGGCAGCGCGGATGGCGCGGGCCATGCCCATATCATCGATATCCGCAGGCGCGATGTGGCAAAAACCAATCGCCGTCGCGACCTCGGCAATCTTCACCGAGAGCAGCTCGCGGCGCGCCGGCGTGAGCCTTTTGGAATCGTTGATGCCCCAGACGCGCGGTTCCATGGGAAGGCACACGGCGCACACCGTTAAAGGACCGGCCACCGAGCCGCGACCCACCTCGTCGACGCCCACGACCACGCCATCCCCACCGAGCTCGTGCATCAGCTCGTACATACCGTTGACGCGCTCGCGCTCGGCAAGTTCCTTGGCATGGCGCTTAAGGGCACGCTCGCAAGCCTTGATCACCTGCTGGCGCGGATCCTCACGATAATGTTCCACGAGGGCGGGAATCTCCTCAAACGTAGCGCTCGCCAGCTCACCGGCAACCTGCGATGCCGAAACCGAGCTCGTCATGTTGGCCATATCGGGGCCTCCTTGCATGCAAATCAGATAAAAAGAAGGGCCACCCGAAGGTGACCCTTTTGTCCAAACGAGTGGACAGACGCTGCGATCTTCTTAGCGCTTCTCGGGGATGCGAGCAGCCTTGCCCACCTTGTCGCGGAGGTAGTACAGCTTGGCGCGACGGACGCGACCATGACGGACGACCTCGAGCTTGGCGATCTTGGGGCTGTGAAGCGGGAAGGTACGCTCAACACCGACACCGAAGGAAATCTTGCGGACGGTGAAGGTCTCACGGGCACCGGCGCCGGCCATGCGGATGACGTCACCCTGGAAAACCTGGATGCGCTCGCGGTCGCCTTCCTTAATGCGGTAGTGAACCTTGACGTTGTCGGCAACGCGGACCTGCGGGATGTCCTCGCGGATCTGCTGACGCTCGATTGCGCGGATGTAATCCATGTGCAATTCCTTACTCTTCTAGAGGTGCCGTACCACCTTGGCCGGCACGTAGTTGAACAAACGTATTCGAGTATACACGCCACGACCTTGGCTGCAAGAACTATTTTGCCCGTGCGCAAAAAGACAAAAACACGCACTCTTTCTGCACTTATGCGCCGTCCGCAGCATCAGTCGACGGCGTCGTCACGGTCGTTCCGGGCGCGATATAGCCGTATTCGAGCAGCACCGAAAGCGCATGCTGCTTCCAGGTGACAAGTTCTTCGTCATTATAGTTGTCATGGGCCCATTCGTTCATCGCGTCCTCGGCGTCTTGGGGCACTAGGTCCTGGCTGTCCGCCATCAGGTACAGGATGCCTAAGATGTCGAAGTCCTGCTTGGTCATCTCCTCCTTGTTTGATGTGCTGATGAGGCCGTGATCGATGCCGTAGCGGCAGATATCGGTCAAAACGGTAACGAGGCCCGTAGGAATCGACGAGGCATCCTTCGCGGCAGCAGGCGCGGTGCCATCAGTCAATGCAGTGGCATCGTCGCTCGCCGGAGCTGACTCGGCCGCGTTCGCATCGGAAGCTGCCTGCTCTCCCTGGGAATGAGCCGTGCTATCCATCGTTGCCGAAGAATCCCCCGAAGAAAGGGATGTAACGCTCACCGGTGTCTCGACCACGGTCGTCATCGGGTCGACCGGTGCGGGTGCAGCGATGACCTCGGCCCAATCGGAATACACGCCGTCAATAAAGGCGCGAACATGGAAGGTGCCCGGTTGCGAGATGGTCATCGTGCCGTCTGTCGCGACCGAAATGCCCTTGCTCTCGAGCTCCTGGGCCTCCCAGCTGCAGACTCTATCGACTTCCTTGCCCGTCGTGTCATAGACCGTAGCCGTCAGGCCTTCGATTCCGTTGAGGTTTTCCTCGACGCCGACGACGGTCTGCGCCGAGCCCTCGAGTTTGATGCTGCCGTTAAACGGCTCGGGCGCAACGTCGCTTACCTTATATTTGTAGGCCGCGGCGTCGATCTCATCATTGGTCGAGACATGCCCGTTCACGTCCACATAGGTGTCCTCGGGGATAAAGTACTTTACGTAGGCGGTGCCGGCCTTTTTACCCACCACGACTTGCTCGTGGGTGACAGGGTCGGTCTGGATCTCGATGACGTCAGACTTGCACTCCTTGCCCTTCTTGTCCACCACGCGCCAGTCACCCGACGACTTCACAAAGCCGTAGTAGTCAACATCGTCCTCGTCCCTTGCACGTACGCGATAGGAAGAGATGGGGTCTTCCTCTCCCACCGTAAGCCTTCGGGTCTTATCGGTCTGCAGCGACACGAGAATCTTGGAGATGGGCTTAATAGGCTGCGGCGTGCCCAGCTGCGTATCGACCGTTACCGACTCAAACGACAGATTGGAACCCGTAATGGACATGGGATAGGTCGCGGCCATGTCATTGAGCACGTTGCACGTGCGCGGGGCGCCGCCGTTGCGCGAAGGCACCTCGCGATCGGCCAGGACCGAATTCCAATCGATGGCGCGCACCATATGGTTGTTGGTTCGATGCGACCAGCTCGTGACGTTTCCGGCGGTGGTATCGTAGCCGTCGTCGCCACGATGGGCGATTGAGCGCAGGAACAGGTTCTGCACGGCGTCGGTCGACTGATCACCAAAGGTGGTGTAGAACGAGCGCTGATCATAACCGGCGGTATGGAACTCCTGCACGGCGGCGTTGTCGTCGTAGCACTCGCCGTTCATGTTAAAGATGATCACGTCAAACGTCACGCCCACCGGCTGGTCATAGTCCTCGGACAGCGTCGTGGTAGAACTCGTCTGCTTGCTATTGACCTGTGTGTGCGCCGGAATCGTCATATTGACGGTGACCGACTGATTGTCCGTTGTGGTGATCGACTGTTCCTCGGTCTTGCTCGCCTCCCACAACTGTGACATCGTGGTTTCGGCCGAAAACGAGGTCTCGATCTCCTCGCTCACCGTTCCGGGCACGCCCAGCGACTCCTTGAGGCTCACCGATGCGCCCCACGAGCCGCCTTTTGAATACGATGCGGATTCAGAAGTGCTCGTGCCGACCGTCTCCTCGGTACCGCGGGCGAGCGTGATGCTCTGCGAAGCGTCCTCATAGCCGACGTTAAGTGCTGAGGTAACGAGCTCCTGCTCAGTCTTAGAATCAACAAAGGAATAGCCCGGCGCGTCCTCGGGCGCACAGTTAAGCTTGTTCACGCTGTTGAGCTGCTGAACTCTAAAGTTATAGAACGCGATACCAAAGCCATTGAAATCGTACTGATAGGTGCCGCCGAGCTTGTCCACGCACGCGATGGTGGCATAGATCACGTCTTGCTCGCTCGTGTCTTGCGACAGGCCGTCGAGTGGCACGTATTTACGAAAATCCTCGCCGGTAAGCTTGTGGCCGATGCAGTCGGCGATATCTTCGGTCAGGCGCTCATAGACCGCGTTCAGACCTTTCGCCGACGTCAGGCCACTTTGAATGGACTTGTCGGCGCCGTCGGAATGCTCGCCGTTGCCGCCCGAAAGCGCATCATACAGATAGATGTAGTGACCCTTACCGAAGTCCTTCTCAAAGCCCTTACCGGCGTGGTCCCAGTACAAAAAGTCCTTGGAGTCGTCGCCTCCGCCATAGCCAAGGATGTTATAGGAAAGCGATGCCCAGTTGGGCAGCACCTTTTTGACGGCGGCCGTATAGAACGAGACGTTGTCGTACATCGAGGTACGGCCCTCGAGCTTGCCGTCATCGATATCTACAAACGTGCACTCGCGATCGTTGACCGTAATGGTGAGCGGGTTGACCACGTCGCCATAGAGCTCGTCGCGCGAATCATCCTGAAGGGCAAAACCTGCTGTCGGCATCCCGCAAAGCGCCGTGACCGCAACGACCACCCAGCACAGGGTCATCTGTGCTCCCCGACGCGCTCGTTGCAAATACCTGGTGAGGTTTTTCATCGCAGTCCTCCCGTCAGTTGCCAATGTATTGGACCAACGTAAAACGCCGCCGCGTCCACAGGGGGCGCGACGGCGCGAAGGGGGGCGTTAAAGGCGCAAATGGAACGCGACTCGGTTAAGCGGAGCGCTTGGCCTCGAGCTTGGCCTGAGCGGCAGCCAGACGCGCCAGGGGCACGCGGTAAGGCGAGCAGGACACATAGTCCACATCGGCCACGTTGAACAGGCCCTTGATGGACTTAGGGTCGCCGCCGTGCTCACCGCACACGCCAAAGTGCATGCCGGGGTTGGTAGCGCGACCCTTCACCACGGCCATGCGCACCAGCTCGAGTACCGCCGAGTCGATGGTCTCGAAGGGGTTGTCCTTCAAGATCTTCTTGTGCATGTACAGCGGGATGAACTTAGCCTCGGCGTCGTCACGTGAGAAACCAAACGTCGTCTGCGTGAGGTCGTTGGTGCCAAAGCAGAAGAAGTCGGCATGCTGCGCGATCTCATCGGCGACCATGCAAGCGCGCGGCAGCTCGAGCATGGTGCCCACGGGAATGTTGAGCTCGACACCTTCCTCGGAGGAAACCTCGGCAATCACACGCTCGATGACCTCGCGGGTCTGAACGTGCTCGGCCGTGATGGAAACGAGCGGGACCATAATCTCGGGACGCGGGTCTACGCCTTCCTTGATAAGGCGGGCGGCAGCCGTTGCCACGGCACGGACCTGCATGAGCGGCAGGTCGCCGAAGACGACGGACAGGCGCACGCCGCGCAAGCCGAGCATGGGGTTGGACTCGACCATGCCGTCGATACGACGCAGGCGGGCACGCAGGGCGGCGAGTTCTTCCTCGTTGGCGCCGGCGGCCTCCTTCTTGGTGATGGCGACCTCAAGCTCACGCGGATCATCCAGGAACTCATGCAGCGGCGGATCGAGCAGGCGAACGACCACATCGCGACCGGACATGGTCTTGAACATCGCCAAGAAATCCTCGGTCTGGACCTTGAGCAGATCGGCCAGGGCCTGCTGCTTCACAGCCTCGTCATCGGACAGGATGAAGCTCTGGATAATGTTCTTGCGATCACCCAGGAACATATGCTCGGTGCGGCACAGGCCGATGGCCTCGGCACCAAACTCGAGCGCGAGCTCGGCATCCTCGGGGTTATCGGCGTTGACGCGCACGTGATTGGGGTGACCGCCGGTCTCGTCCAGGCGGATCTCGTCGGCCCAGGACAGGATGGTGTCCAGATCGCCGGTGAGCTCGGCAGAAACCAGATCGACGGCGCCATCGACGACGATGCCCTGAGTGCCGTCGATGGAGATGATGTCGCCCTCGTGCAGCACGCGGTCGCTGCCCTCGATACGCACGACCTTCTCGGCCGCGTCGATATGGAAACGCTCGACACCGCAGACACAGGGCGTGCCCATACCACGGGCGATAACGGCGGCGTGGCTCGTCTTGCCACCGTGGCTCGTCAAGATACCCTCGGCGGCGACCATACCCTTCAGGTCATCGGGGTTGGTCTCCCAGCGGACCAGAATGACCTTATGGCCCTCGGCAGAACGCGCGACGGCGTCATCGCTCGAGAACACGACCTCACCCACGGCGGCACCGGGGCTGGCGTTAAGGCCGCGTGCGAGCGCCTCGTACTTCTTAGAGGAGTCGAACTGCGGGTGCAGGAGCTGGTCGAGCTGCGCGGGGTCGATGCGGCTCACGGCCTCCTCACGGGTGATGAGGCCTTCCTCGACCATCTCGATAGCGATGCGCAGAGCGGCGGTTGCGGTACGCTTGCCCACGCGGGTCTGGAGCATCCAGAGCTTGCCCTGCTCGATGGTAAACTCGATGTCGCACATGTCGCGGTAGTGATCCTCAAGCTTCAGGAAGACACGCTCAAGCTCCTCACCTGCGGACTCGAGGCCCGGGGTGGTCTTGAGGTCGGCGATGGGCTCGGTGTTGCGGATGCCGGCGACGACGTCCTCGCCCTGGGCGTTGACCAGAAAGTCGCCGTAGAACTCTTTGGTGCCGTCGGCCGGGTTGCGCGTAAAGGCGACGCCAGTCGCCGAGGTCTCGCCCTTATTGCCAAACGCCATAGCCTGGACGTTGACGGCGGTTCCAAGGTCATCGGAAATGCCATGCTGCTTGCGGTAGATGCAGGCGCGCTCGTTCATCCAGCTGCCAAAGACGGCCTGGATGGCAAGGCGCAGCTGGAGCTCCGGATCGTGCGGGAAGATGGGCTTGCCGTCCGTGACCTCGAGCTCGGGGTACAGGGCGGCCTCGACGTTGTCGGAGAATATGCCCTTGAACGTCTCGACGAGCTCCTGCAGGTCCTCGGCCGAAAGCTCGGAGTCGGCGCGAACGCCGGCGACCAGGCGTGCCTGGGTCAGGGCATTCTCGAACAAGTCGGCATCGACACCCATGACGACGTTGGAGAACATCTGGATAAAGCGACGATAGCTGTCCCAGGCAAAGCGTGGGTTCTGCGTCTGGGCGATAAGGCCCTGGACGGAATCGTCGTTGAGACCCAGGTTGAGCACAGTGTCCATCATGCCGGGCATGGAAAACGGAGCACCCGAGCGCACCGAGACGAGCAGCGGATCGGAGGCATCGCCGAGCTTCTTGCCGCAGCGGGCCTCGAGATCGGCCTCGGCGGCAACAATCTCATCGAGTGCGCCCTCCGGCCACACGTTGCCGGCACCAGAGTACTCAACGCAGGTCTGGCAGGTAATGGTAAAGCCACCGGGAACCGGCAGGCCGATACGACTCATCTCGGCAAGGTTAGCACCTTTGCCGCCAAGCACGAAGTTCATGGACTTGTCGCCCTCGGTGACACAAGTGCCCTGGGCATCGGTTCCAAAACGGTAAACCCTCTTGCAATCGCTCACGATACTTCCCCTTCCATGCGCTCTCGCGCACGACCGTGGTAACGAATCGACCCGCCGGATGCGGGCCGTGAGGGAACTATACGGCGGGATTTGAACGGGCTTGAGCAGAGGATACGCGGTTTGGTAAACGTGCTAAAACTCACGGTAAACGGTAGGTAAAGGTGGTTACCTTATGAAGATACCACTAGAGTGTAATTGCAGGTCAGAAGCAGTAAAAACTGCTAAATCGCTTTACCATAATCATGCATTATTTTCAGGTATCCTCTTTGGCTATCTAATTTGGAACGGGGCTATTTTAGCTACCCCACACGAGCGTTCGGCCCCGAGCCGTATCCGGATTATGGGTAGCTAAAATAGCCCCGTCCCAAATTAGCCACCCAGACAAACCCATCCCACATAAGCTAGCTTTGTTGGGCGCGACGGGCGGCGCGGCGGGCCCTGGCTTCCTGGATCTCTTCGAGATGAGCGATGATCTCGGAGGCACTCTCCTCGATCGCCTTGCCGTCGGTACGCACCACAAAGCAACCCAGACGTTTCATGAGGGCGCGAGCCTCCTCGAGCTCGCTGCGTACACTCTCGGGCTCGGCATAGGAACCGGCAACGGCACGGGCATAGTCGTCGCCCAGGCGGCTATCGCGAATCTCGGAGATGACGCCGACGGTCGAAATCAGGCCGAACAGACGCATCGGGTCGACCTCGTAAATCGACTTGGGCGGCTCCATACCGTGCGCCAGCGGAACGTTGGCGACCTTGTAGCCCTGATAGGCCAAATACATCGAAAGCGGCGTCTTGGATGTGCGCGATACACCCAGCAACACGATATCGGCACCCGACAGATCATCGCAGCCGCGCCCGTCATCGTGCTCGACAAAGTACTCCATGGCCTCGATACGATGGAAATACCGGTCATCGGTCTTATGGATCACACCCGCCACTCCTTTTGGCGGCACGCCAATAAGCGACGACAGCACCGCGAGCGACGGGCCGATCAGGTCGACAGAGCGAATGTGCAGCATGCCCAAGTAGTCGAGCACGCAAGCCCGAAGCGCCGGGTCGACGATGGTATGGAACACGGCGATATCGCGATGGTCGGCATCGACTCTCGGGCCCACAAACGACTTAACCTGCTCCACCGAGGTCACCTTAGGCAGACGTAAAACACGAAAAGCCCCTTCATTAAATTGCCCGGACGCCGCAAGCACCACCTCACAAGCGGTATCACCGAGCGAGTCGGAGATAACGATAACGGTGGGACGAGCGGTGACCGGGCAATCCATGCGGGGCTCCTTTTGCGCTTATGCGCAGGCTAGCTTACTTTTTGCGGGCAAGCTCACCAATGTTGGCGATGCCGGAGAAAACGGCCTCGAAGCGGTTGAGCAGCTTAAGGCGATTATCGCGGAGCTGCTCGTCCTTGTCCATGACCATAACCTCGTCAAAGAAACGGTCGATGGGGGCACGCAGGGCGGCCAGAGCGGCAAACGCGGCAGGGTAATCCTCGGCAGCAAGGGCGGCATCGACAGCGGTCTGAGCGAACTCGGAGGCGTCGGCAAGTGCAAGCTCGACCTCGCCCATCAGGCTGCGGTCGTACTCCACACCCAGCTCGGGCTTGGAGATATGCGCGGCTCGGGCGTAGGCAGTCGCCAGGTTGTCGAAGGTCTCGGCGTCGTTCTTGCGGGCCTCGTCGAGGGCGGCGCAGCGGGCGAAGAAGACCGACGGGGCAATGATGTGCACCGCGGAAACGGCGGCAACGGTGTCGGCCGGGATCTTCTCGTCACGGGCCATGCTCACCAGACGGCCGTGGAAGAAGTCGCGAACCTGCTGGGCGACCTCGGCGGCGTCGAACTCAATGCCCTGCTCAGCGTAGAGCTCGAGCGCAAAGTCGATGAGCGACGTGGGGTCAATCGGCAGGCGGTCGCGCAGGATGTTGATGATGCCGATGGCGGCACGACGCAGCGCGTACGGGTCGGAAGATCCGGTCGGGGGCTCGCCGATGGCAAAGATGCCGGCAATGGTATCGAGCTTATCGGCGCAGGCCACGATGCAGCCAGCGGTGCCCTCGGGCAGCTCGTCGCCGGCAAAGCGGGGACGATAGTGATCGCGGATAGCATGAGCGACCTCGTCGTTCTCCCCCATCGCGATGGCGTAGTAACCGCCCATCACGCCCTGTTGGCTCGTGAACTCGACGACGGCGTTGGACACCAGGTCGGCCTTGCACAGGTGCGCGGCACGGCCGGCATCGGCGGCAAGGTGGGCACCCAGATGGGCCTCGCGAGCGATGACGAGCGCGAGCTGCTCAATACGCTCGGACTTGGCGAGCACGCTGCCAAGCTTCTCCTGGAAAGCAACCTTGGCCAAGCGCTCACGGAACTCGTCGAGGGAGATCTTCAGATCCTCCTCGTAGAAGAACTTGGCGTCGTCAAGGCGGGCGCGCACAACGCGCTCGTTGCCGTCGATCACGCGCTCGGCGTTCTCGGGCTTGCTGTTGGAGACGACCACGAACTCACGCGTCAGCTTGCCCTCGCCGTCATAGATCGGGAAGTAGCGCTGGTTGGTGAGCATGGACTCGCAGATGATCTCGTGCGGAACCTTGAGGAACTCCTCGTCGAAGGTACCGACGAGCACCGTCGGCCACTCGCAGAGGTTGATGACCTCCTCAAAGACCTTCTTAGGCGTGTCGACATGGCAGCCGGGACGGGCAGCCTCGACCTCGGCGATACCGGCGAGAATCGCCTCGCGACGGCGCTCGGCAGAAAGCACGCCGGCGTACTCGAGCACCTGCTCGTAGACGGCGGGGCTGGCGACCACATGATCACCGGGGCCAAGTACGCGATGACCGCGCGTGGTGTTGCCGCTCGTCACGTCGGCAAACGACACGGGCACGACGTCCTCGCCCAAAAGGCAGCAGATCCAGCGGACCGGGCGCACGAACGTGGCGTGCTCGTGGCCCCAGCGCTGAGAACGGTAGTTAGGCCACTGCAGGCCGGCGATGGTCTTCTCGCACAGGGCCGTCAGGATCGGGGTGGCCGGGGCGGAAGGAATGTTCTTCTCGGCAAAGACGTACTCACGGCCATCGGTGTCCTCGCGACGGACCAGGTCCTCGGCAGCCACACCGCACTTGCGGGCGAAGCCCTGGGCGGCCTTGGTGGCGTTACCGTCAGCGTCGAAGGCGATGTTGGCCGCGGGGCCACGCTTGACCTCGTGAACCTCATCGGTCGCGGTGGCGACGTCGGCAACGAGCGCAGCCAGGCGACGCGGACTCGAGATCACGCGGACCTCGCCATGGGCCAGACCGGCCTCATCGAGACCCTTGGCGATCATGGTGCCAAGCTGCTTGACGGCATTGTTCAGCGGTGCAGAGGGCATTTCCTCCGTACCGATCTCAAACAGGAAATCCTTAGCGTCTGCCATGGCTTACGCCACCTCGCCTTCCTGGTCGGCATTCTCGTTGACTCCGGCGACCTCGGCCATGTAGGCCTCGCAGCACGCCTTGGCGACGGCGCGGACGCGCAGGATGTAGTTGGCACGCTCGACCGCGGACAGGGCGCCGCGGGCATCGAGCAGGTTGAAGGCATGGCTGCACTTCATGACGCAGTCGTACGCCGGCAGCGGCAGTTTGCGCTCCAGGCAAGAGTGGCACTCGGCCTCGTAGTCGTCAAACTTCTGACGCATCATCTCGACGTTGGCGACCTCAAAGTTATAGGCACTGAACTCGCGCTCGTTCTCGAGGAACACGTCGCCGTAGGTCATGGGCGTGCCGTCGGGCAGATAGCTCCACACCAGATCGTAGACCGAGTTGACGCCCTGAGCGTACATGGCGATACGCTCCAGGCCATAGGTGATCTCGACGGGCACGGGGTCGACCTCGATACCGCCCACCTGCTGGAAGTACGTAAACTGCGTGACCTCCATGCCGTTGAGCCAGACCTCCCAGCCAAGGCCCCAGGCGCCCAGCGTCGGGCTCTCCCAGTCGTCCTCGACAAAACGGACGTCATGGTCGTTGGGGTCCAGGCCAATGGCAGCAAGAGACCCCAGGTAAAGCTCCTGAGCATTAACCGGAGAGGGCTTAATGAGCACCTGAAACTGATAGTAGTGCTGCATGCGGTTAGGGTTCTCGCCGTAGCGGCCGTCGGCGGGACGGCGGCAGGGCTGCGCATAGCAGGTGCGCCATTCGGCGGGACCGAGCGAGCGCAGCGTGGTCGCGGTATGGAAGGTACCGGCACCGACCTCGGAGTCATAGGGCTGCATAATGACGCAGCCCTGCTCGCCCCAGTACTGCTGGAGGCGCAGGATGATGTCTTGGAAGGAAAGCGATGAAGCGTTCATGCCTCTAATATCCCCTCGTCGAAACGATTACACGGTTAGGTACTGTACTATAGCGGTTTTTAGTCGATAGCGCCGATGCGGTTGAGCGGCCAGTAGCGCACAAGCGCCACAGCGATCAAATCAGAGCGATCGACGGGACCAAAGTAGCGCGAGTCGGCAGAGTTTTCGCGGTTGTCGCCCATCACCCACACGCACCCGTCGGGAACGGTGTAGGGATAACTCACCTGGGCGCCAGGCGCTTGGACCGAAAGCGGCCAACTCATGCCGGTCGTATAGTCCTCATCGAGCGCCTGGCCGTCGACGACGACCTTGCCGTCCTGCAGGTCGACCGTCTGGCCGGCCGTGGCAATAACACGCTTGACAAGAACATCATGCTCGGAAGTGGCATCGGGGTTGTGGAACACCACGATATCGCCCTGTTTGACGGGCTGACCGAGCTCGAGGCTCACCTTTTGTGCCAGGATCTGGTCGCCAATCTCGATCGTGTCCTCCATGGAGCCGGTGGGTACCACAAAGGGCTCGACCACAAAGGTGCGGATCAGGAAGGTGGCCACGAGCGCGATCGCGATGACCGCGACCCACTCAAAAGCGCCCCTCAACGCGGAATGCTGCGATGGAACCATTCTCACTCCTCGCTCTGCGAATACTAAGCGTCCAGAATCTCCTGCGCGTATGCGCGCTCCTGGGGCGTAAGCCGTGCCGTCTCGATCAGGTCGGGACGCCAGCGGCAGGTGCGCTCGATGGCATTCTTACGGCGCCAGGCATCGACCTTGGCATGGTCACCGCTCACGAGCACCGGCGGCACGCCCTCGCCGTTGAATTCAGCAGGGCGAGTGTACTGCGCATACTCGAGCAGGCCTCCGTCCTCGGCGGTCGAGAACGACTCGTCGACGTTGCTCATCTCGTCACCAAGGGCGCCGGGAATCAGGCGTACGACAGCATCGGCAACGACCATAGCGGGAAGCTCGCCGCCCGTGAGCACGTAATCGCCGATCGACAGGCGCTCGTCGGCATACGCATAGGCACGCTCGTCGACACCCTCGTAACGGCTGCACACAAACAGCAAGCGCTCGCTTTTGAGCAGGCGCTCGGCCACATGCTGCGTAAAAGGCTCGCCGCACGGGGTGAAGAACACCACCGTCGGCTTGGGGCCCTCCGCGCTAATGGCCTCGATGGCCTCGGCGATAGGCTCGACCTTCATGAGCATGCCCTGCCCGCCGCCGTACGGCTCGTCATCGACGGTACGATGGCGGTCGTGCGTCCAGTCGCGCAGGTTATACGCCTTAAAATCAAAAAGGCCGGCCTTGCGGGCGCGGCCCAAAATCGATGTGGACATGACGGGCTCAAACATCTCGGGAAAGACCGAAAGGGTCTCAATCAGCATGTTGTCCTCCCTACTTGTCCATATCGATCAGGCCGTCCATAACGTGGACGGAAATTGTTCCTGTGTCGGGAAGATCGAGCACAACCTGCTCGATCACGGGAATCAGTACCTCGCCGTACCGATCGCCCTCGACGACCCAAACATCGTTAGCGGGCGTCGACATGATCTCGACGATCGTACCGAGTGAACCGAAGCGCTCGTCGACCACCTCGCGACCCATCAGGTCGGAATAGGCGGCGTCGAGTGAATCGAGCTCAAAATCGTCACGATTTGCCAACACATAGCATCCCGTGATGCCCTCGGCGGCCGTCAAGTCGTCAATGCCCTCAAACGAGACCAGATCGCCATCGCCCGTATCGGTGACGGACACGACCGTGCAAAAGCGGTCGCGCTTGAGCGCCGGCGGCGTCAGGGCGACGCGCATACCCGGCTCTAATACAGAAGGAAGCCCCCGCAGCGGCTGCGCGAGGACCTCCCCCTTCCTTCCGTGCGGCTTGACCACACGGGCGATGTTTTTGTACTGGGACATCAAGGTCCTAGCCCAGAACCTCTACCTCGACAGCAGTGTCGAGGCGAGCGGCCAGTGCACGGGCGAGCGTGCGAATGGCCTTGATGGTACGGCCACGACGGCCGATGACCTTAGCGACGTCATCCTCGGCGACCGAAACCTCAATCGTGGAGGCGTCGTCACCATCGATGACCTCAAGGCTCACGGAATCCGGGTCGTCGACGATCTGAACAACGAGATATTCGACGAGATCGGCGATGCGATCTGAGAGCATTGCCTCACCCTCGAGCTGTGCAGCGTCAACCTCAGGCACGATTTACTCCTCGGCGCCCTCAGCGGCCTCAGCGGCAGCCTTAGCGGCCTCGGCCTCTTTGGCGAGCTGCTTCTTGGACTTCTTGACGACGGTCTCGGTCTTCTCGCCCTCGTTGGCGGCCTTGACCAGAGCGGCGACGGCGTCGGTGAGCTGAGCGCCCTTGGACTGCCAGTCGGCGATCTTCTCGAGGTCGAGGTTGATGGTCTTGGGGGCGGTCATCGGGTTGTAGCGGCCAACCTCCTCGATGATACGACCGTCACGCGGGGCGCGGGAATCGGCGACGACGACACGGTAGTACGGACGCTTCTTAGCGCCGTGACGAGCAAGGCGAATCTTGACTGCCAAAGGAAACTCCTCCAACCAAGCAGCTTTAGGCTGCAACTACAAACAAACAGTTGAACATAATACGCCATCGACGCGGGCAGGTGAAGTCCGTGAGACCAACTTCTTCGGTGTAGTCGAAGGCAAATCCATATCTTAGACAAGAATTCGCGATTTGCAAGCACATCCACGCACCCCACATGAGCTGCGCGGTATACTCATGCCATGAAAAGACGCGAACATACATACGGTTATGAAGATGCTGCGGGCGTCACGCCGCCGCCCTGGACGGGGCCGGCGGTGGGCCTCATGGATCTCGATGCGTTTTTTGCGAGCGTGGAAATGCTCGACCATCCCGAGTGGCGCGGCAAGCCACTCATCGTGGGTGGCGATGCCGATTCCCGCGGCGTTGTGTCCACCTGCTCATACGAGGCGCGTCGCTTTGGCGTGCATTCCGCCATGCCCTCGGCCGAGGCACGGCGTCTGTGTCCGCAGGCCATCTGGACACACGGGCACTTCGACCGCTACCGCGAGGTCAGTGCTCAGGTCATGGCGATTCTCGCCGACGAGACCCCGCGCGTTGAGCGCGTATCCATCGACGAGGCCTTTATCGATATCACACCGGGTCGCTTTGAGCCCGAAGACCCGTTGCAGGTTGCACGGCGCATAAGCGACCGCGTGGCAACGCTGGGAGTGACCTGCTCCATTGGCGTGGGCTGCAACAAGACGGTGGCAAAGATCGCAAGCGAGCGGGACAAGCCGTTTGGGCTGACCATCGTGCGCCCCGGAACCGAGCAGCGCTTTTTGGCCGCACTGCCGGTATCTGCCATGAGCGGCATCGGGCGCTCGGCCGAGGAGCGACTGCGCCGCATGCGCATCTACACGCTCGGCGAGCTGTCACGTGCACCGGAATCCACCTTGGCCTCTATTTTTGGTGTCAACGGCGAACGCATGCGCCAGCGTGCGCTGGGACTCGAGGTTTCCGAAGTCACGAGTCTGGACGAGGAACGCGAGGTTAAATCGGTGAGCAATGAGCGCACCTTCGCGAAAGATTTGACTGAGCGTGGGGATATTGAGGCGGCGATTGCGCTGTTGGGAGAGTCAGTGGGACGCCGCCTGCGCCGTCAGGGGCTAACGGGCGCCACGGTGACGCTCAAGCTCAAGTATACGTATGGAAGCGGGCGAACGGCGCAGCGGCGGCTGCCTCATCCGACCGACGATGAGAATATCTTCGTGGCGGTTGCACTCGAACTGCTCGACAACATCTGGCAGGAAGGCATGCATGTGCGTCTGGCGGGTATCGGGATGAGCGACTTTGACCATCAGGGCGGCATCCAGACCGACCTGTTCTGCGAAGTCGACGACCGCGGAGCCCAATCAAGCGACCGTCGCGACCTCTCCGTCGCGATCGATGCCGTCCGAGACAAGTTCGGCGACACCGCCCTATCTTTCGGCCGCCAATCCCGCTTCGACGATTAACCGCCTTTGGGCAAAAAGAAAGCCGGGCAGGTGCGGAAAACCGCAACTGCCCGGCGAAATGCGCGAGGCTAGCTAAAAGCCCCATATTAAATGAGCCACTAGAGGAGGTCGAGGGGGAGCTGGGGGGCGTCACCCCAGAGCTTTTCTAGGCGGTAAAAGTCGCGGGCTTCGGGAGTGAAGACGTGGACGACAACCGAGCCGTAGTCCATGAGCATCCAGGTCTTCTGCTCGCGGCCCTCGATGGAGAGCGGATGCTCGCCGCAAGCCTCGGCAACCTTCTCCTCGATCTCGTCGACAATCGAATCGACCTGGCGGTTGTTGGTACCGGTGGCAAGCACAAAGTAGTCGCACACGTCGGAAAGCTCGGTCAGGTCGAGCACCTGCACGTCCTCGCCCTTCTTGTCGTAGGCGGCCTGCGCGGCGGCGCGGGCGACATCCTCGGCGGCGACACCGCTCGCGGACAGCGAGGCGGCGGTGCGGTCGGACGTGGCAACGAAACTCTTGTGCTCCACACCTTCAAGAATCTGCTCGTCAGTCATGGTCTCGTCGGCCATGGAATACCTCTTTCTAGACACACCCGAGCTAGCGCAGCTGGGCGTAATGGTTGTAAATCGTAATAGCCGTGGGATAAAGATAGCGCCCGGACTGGATCACATAGACCAGACCCTGCGCAAAACAGGAGAAGAACAACTCATCGAGCGAGAACTTCCCCACCATCTTGCGCAGCGCATGGGCATAGTCGCCGTGACGGTTGGGCTCGATGGCATCTGCCACAAAGACCACCATATCGAGCGGCGTCATGTCGCAGGCACCCACGGTGTGACGGTCGACAGCCTGGAAAACGGCCGGTGACAGCTCGGGAAAAAGCTGCGGAAGCTCATAGGCGGCAACAGGGCCATGCAAAAGCGGCGTCGCGGCGGAAGGAGAGCCGGCAACCTTGATGCCATAGTGAAGCGCGCGGGCCACGAGCTCGTCATCGGAAAGAACCTTGTCCCAGTCGTGAATTAAGCCGGCGGCAGCCGCATCAAAGCGGTCAACGCCGTAGACCTCGGCCAGATGAAGTGCGGTCTCGGCAACACCCAGCGAATGCACATAGCGCTTGCGCTTATCTTTCATGCGAACATCGAGCAGCTCTTGAATGCGCTTGAGCAGCGCGCGCTCATCGCCCTCAAACTGATCCTCTACCGACAACGTAGCCCCCATCACTCAAAATCTTCTTGGCCCAAATCGGCATATAGCCTGCGCTTGCGAATGTAGCCGAGCACGGACTCGCTCGTAAGATAGCGCACGCTCATGCCGCGGGCAACTCGCTTACGAATGTTCGTCGAGCTGATCGCCAGCGCCGGAATCTGAATATAGCGCACGTCGAACGGCAGCCCCGACTCTTTGATTCGGGCACGCGCCGTATCGATATCAAAGCCCGGTCGCGTCGCCGCAATAAAGGTAGCAAGCTCAGCGATTCGTTCGGCATCATGCCAGGTCACAATATCGATAATCGCATCGGCGCCCGTAATAAAGTAGAGCTTTACCTGCGGCGGGTAAAAATCGCGAAGGGCATGAAGCGTATCGGCCGTATAGGTTACACCCGGACGGTCAATCTCGAACCGGCTCGCCAAAAAGGCCGGGTTCGCGGCGGTGGCGAGGACCGTCATGGCATAACGGTCCTCGGCAGGCGTAACCGGCTTGTCAAGCTTAAAGGCGGGAGAGCCCGCCGGCATAAAGAGCACAGCGTCCAAGTCGAGCGACTCGCGTGCCTGCTCGGCAGTCACCAGGTGCCCGTAATGAATCGGGTCGAAGGTGCCGCCCATAATGCCAAGCCGAAACTCTTTGCCCACTTTTATGGGCAGCTCGGGCAAACCGATTCCACCGCGCAGCGACATGGCCTACTCGCCCTCCGAGGTCACGGCATCGTCCGCGGCATCCGCCGCATCGACAACCTCGACGCCCTCATCCGCAGCATCGGCCACGTCAATGGCCTCAACGGCAACGTCCTCGCCAGCGCCTTCGAGCTCCTCGTACTCCGAGAAGTCCTCAGCGCCCTCAAAGTCAAAGGCACGCTGGCAAATGCGGACCTCGTCGCCCGCACGGCAACCGGCCTTCTCGAGCGCGTCGTCAACACCCATACGCGCAAACTTATGCTGCAGGTAAATGACGGCTTCCTCGTTTTCCCAATCGGTCTGGATGACCATGCGCTCGATGGCACGACCAACCACACGGAAGGCACCGGGCTCCTCCTGGACAATGCGGAACCGCTTCTCGCGCTGCAGACGGCGGCGCTCCCACTCCTCGTCGCGAAGATCGACCGGCTCATCGGAAACCGCCAGCTCGGCGCGAAGCTTAGCCACCTGCTCGCCCACGGCAAGCATCAGCGTATTGAGACCGGCGCCCGTCACGGCGGACACGGCAAAGAACATATGTCCATCGTCGAGCGCGGCGCGCTTGAGGTCGGCAATCTTGTCGGCCGTGCCCGGCGCATCGCACTTGTTGGCGACAACGATTTGCGGGCGCTCCGAGAGCTCTGCGCCATACTGCTCGAGCTCACGGTTGATGATGCGGTAATCCTCAACCGGGTCGCGATCCTCAAAACCGCCCGTCATGTCGACGACATGCATGATCAGGGCCGTACGCTCAATGTGGCGCAGGAACTGGTGGCCTAGGCCCTTGCCCTCGCTCGCGCCCTCGATCAAACCAGGAACGTCGGCAACGACATAAGAATACTCCCCGGCACGCACCATGCCGAGGTTCGGCACGAGCGTGGTAAACGGATAGTCGGCGATCTTGGGACGGGCGGCACTCATGCGCGCGATGAGCGAAGACTTACCCACCGAGGGAAAGCCCACGAGCGCGGCATCGGCCATAAGCTTCATCTCGAGCTCAATCCAGTGCTCCTCGGCCGGTTCGCCCAGCTGAGCGAACGCGGGCGCGCGACGCACCGACGTCACAAAGTGGGTATTGCCCAGACCGCCGGCGCCACCGGGCGCCACGACAACGCGCTCGCCGTCGTGCACCAGGTCGGCAATCTCGAACATCGGGGTCTGCGTCTCGGGATCGAGCTCGCGCACCACGGTGCCCATGGGAACCTTCAGGATCAGGTCCTCGCCGCTCTTGCCATTGCGACGAGCGCCCTGGCCGTGCGTGCCGCGCTCGGCGCGGAAGTGATGCTTAAAGCGGTAATCGATCAGCGAAGACAGCTGAGCATCGGCCTGGATGACGACATTGCCGCCACGACCGCCGTCGCCGCCATCGGGGCCGCCCTTGGGGACAAATGCCTCGCGCCTAAACGACATGCATCCGGCTCCGCCGTCGCCGCCGCACACGTTAATGCGGCTGATATCGGTGAACTGTGACAACAGAATCGCCTCCTACAAAAAGAGGGAGACCCTTGAATTCTAAAACTCAAGTGCCTCCCACATATGTGCTCTATGAAGGGTGAATTACGCGTTCGCGAGCGGGCGTACGCTGACCCTGTGCTTGATACCCTTGTGGAACTCAACGGTACCGTCGACCAGCGCGAACAGCGTGTCGTCCTTGCCACGACCAACGTTCTCACCCGGGTGGATGTGAGTGCCGTGCTGACGGACGAGAATCGTGCCCGTAGTTACCGTCTGGCCGGCATAGCGCTTCGTGCCAAGGCGCTGACCGCGGGAGTCACGGCCATTACGGGAGGAACCGAGTCCTTTTTTGTGTGCCATTGTGTATACCTACTCTTTCGTTACGAGTGTAATCTACTCGGCGACGGGAGCCTCGGCAACAGCCTCGGCCTCTGCCTTGACAGCCTTCTTGGCGCGGGACGTAGCCTGGACCTTCACGATCTTCAGCTTGGTGAGCTGCTGACGGTGACCCTTCAGACGACGATGGCGCTTGCGCTTGTGGAACTTGAAGACCAGCTGCTTCTCGCCCTTGAACTGCTCAACGATCTGAGCGGTAACCTTGGCCTTAGCCAGCTTGTCGGGATCGGTGACGATCTTCTTACCATCGTTGAGGAAAATGACCGGCAGGGTGACCTTGTCGCCCTCATTGCCCTCGATCTTCTCGACGGTGATGACATCGTCGGTGGCGACCTTGTACTGCTTGCCGCCCGTGTTAACGATTGCGTACATGTTTACTTGCCCTTCATGCATCAGTTAGTGCAACAGCCGAATATAGTAGCAGGCGAAAATACCCCCGTCAACGAGTATGTGGAGCAAATCCACAAGTTCGCACAGGTATGGGGCTGACGAGTCGGCCCTCGTCGTCCTCGCATGCTTGATTCTGACGCTCGACATCGTAGGAGCAGATGGTCACGAGGTCTTGCATACCGGTGGAAACAATAGGTGCATCCACGCCCGGGGTCAAGCCCTGCAACAAAACATCAGCAGCGGAAAGCAAAATTTCCGGACGCATGGAGCCCTCGTTGTCGGCATGGGTGTCGAGCATGAGCACCAGATGGTCCGGACGCTCCCCAGCCGTGAGCTCATAGCCCACGAGCGTGTGATCCAAATCCAAGCGCTTGCTCTTTTTGCCGCGCGCGTAGTCGATGCCATGGTCGGCGCGCAGCGTGTCGATCGCACGACGCACCTCGTCGGCGCTTACGGGCGTCTCGGGATCCAAGTGCAGGTCGATGCGATACGACAGACGCGTGAGCTGCGCCGTCAACGCCGGCGTGCGCACGTCGATATACGCCGCCTCGATGGGCGCCAGATCGGCCGGTGACGCCGCAGCCAGGCGCCCAAACGCCTCGTCGAGCGCCACGAACTCGGTCATAAACAGGTCATACCACTCGCAGGTCGACGACGTACCCACCGGTAGCGCCGAAGAGAAGCCCACGCGCATGTGCGGAGAGAAGCCCTGCGTGACGGCATAGGGAAGTCCCGCACGGCGCACGATGCGCTCAATGGTATGGATTACTTCGAGATGGCCCAGGTACTTAAGGCGATCGCGTTTGCCATAGCGAACACGAAGCCTAAAGAGCGTGGGGTTGTCGGTCAGGCACTCACTCATGCGCGATCACCCATCAATACATTCTTGACGTGGAGCGTGGGGCAGATTCCGCAGCCGGTGCACGACGTGCGGGTGCAGTCGGGAGTCGTGACACCCTCGAGCGAGCGACGGTACTCGCGCTCGAGGAAGCCACGCGTGCAGCCGGGGCTCACATGCTCCCACGGCAGGCGCCAGTCCAACTCGTAGGGCAGGTGCACGAGCTCATTGAGGTCGATGCCGTTTTTGGCAGCAGCCTCCTTCCAGTTATCGAGCGAGAAATGCTCTACCCAGGCGTCAAAGCGAGAGCCCGAGCGCCAAGCGTCGATGATGACGGGCGTCATGTCACGACCGGCGCGGGACAGCGCGGCCTCGATGAGCGAGGTCTCGGCATCGTGGTAATGAACGCGGACGGCACGGTTGCGAACGCTCGTGATGAGCAGCTTCTGGCGACGCTTGACGTCGTCGTAGTCGAGCTGCGGGCACCACTGGAACGGCGTGGCAGCCTTGGGGATAAAGACCGAAACCGAGATCGACACCGAGATCGAGCCGCGACGAGCCTTGGGCACCACGGAACGACCGAGCTCCAGCACGTGATCGGCCAGATTGGCGATGGCCACGATGTCCTCGTCGCGCTCGCCGGGAAGGCCCATCATAAAGTAGAGCTTCATGCGGTTCCAGCCGGCCTCGAAGGCCGCCTTGGCCGCACGGTCCAGGTCCTCCTCGGTCACGTTCTTGTTAATGATGTCGCGCATGCGCTGGCTGCCGGCCTCGGGCGCGAACGTCAGGCCGCCCTTCTTTTCGCCGGCGACCGACTCGGCCATATCCACGCCAAACGAATCCAAGCGCTGCGACGGAATAGACACGCGAATACCCGTATCTTCCAGGCGACGGTTGAGCCTGTCAAGCACGTCACGAATGCAGGAGTGGTCGGTCGTGGAGAGCGAGGTCAGCGACACCTCGTCATAGCCGGTCTTTTCCAGACCCTGAATCACCGACGAGACGATCTGGTCGGCCGAACGCTCACGCACCGGGCGATACGTCATGCCGGCCTGGCAAAAACGACAGCCGCGAGCGCAGCCGCGCAGAATCTCGATAGACAGGCGGTCGTGAACCAGCGGCGCATAGGGCACGCACGACTGCGACAGCGGATTCGTGGCGCCGAAATCCTCGACGACGCGTTTGTAGACCACGGTCGGCGCATCCTTGCCCTCGCGCGGCACGGTGTAGCCGTGCGGCGAGCAGGGCTCGTCGTGACGAACCTCATAGAGCGACGGCACGTAGTTGCCGGCAATGGATGCAAGCTGCTCAACAATCTGCGCGCGCGGGACTCCTTCGTCGCGCAGGCGGCGATGCAGCTGGCAGGTCTCGAGCAGCGATTCCTCGCCCTCGCCGATGAGGATGGCATCGAAGAAGGCCGCGTACGGCTCGGGGTTGTACACCGAGGGGCCGCCGGCGATGATGATGGGGTCGTCTTCACCTCGGTCGGCCGCTAACAGCGGAATGCCAGCGAGATCGAGTGCCTCAAGGAAGTTCGTCACCGCCATCTCGTGCGGCACATGCAGGCCGACGATATCAAACGAAGCGACCGGCGCTGCACCCTCGAGCGAGAGCAGCGGAATGCCTGCCTCGCGCATAGCGTCACCCATATCGGGCCACGGCACATAGCCACGCTCGCAGGAGATGCCCTCGGCCTGGTTAAGGATGTTGTAGAGGATGGCGATACCCTGGTTGGGCAGACCAACCTCGTACACATCCGGGTAGATCAGGCAGCAACGGTAGTCGGCATCGGCCTTGGAAAGCGTGCCCCACTCGTGATCGATATAGCGACTCGGCTTTTCGACCTTGGCGAGCAGCGGCTCAATTAAATGAAAACAGTCTTGATACGGAACGCGCAACGGAAAACCCCTAAGCAGCGAGATCGGACGCGTCTTGGTAGGACGCCATAGGACGGGTAGCGCCCGCGACCGTGGTCACCAGATCGCGAACGCGGGAGAACGTGGCAGTGACCACCTCGTTGGCACGGCTGTAGTCGACATCGCGCTCGTAGAGCGAAACGAGCGCACGGCCCATGCCATAGGTGCCCGCGGCAGCAGTGAGCGCCTTGACGGCAAACCCAATATGCGGCGTCTGCTTGACGAGCGCGCGGGTGACCGCGCGGATCACAAGACCGCCGACAAGCACGCCCGCGACCTCGTAGCCGCGCTCAGGCTTAATGCCGCGTCCAAAGACGGCAGCGAGCTCAAAGAGCATGCCCACCTGCGCCAGCGCCATAACGGGATAATCGGCGCCCGGCAAAAACACCAGCGCACCGGTCGCCATATTAGTGAGCGCGCACGAGGTGATGATACGATTGGCCGCCGCGATGCGCATGAAGGCAAAGTTCGCCGCAAAAGCCGTTTCCTTTTCGGTGCGATCGAGAATCCAGCGGGCAAGCGTCTCGAGCAGATACGTCTTATCGGTTGCCGCTACCACGCCGAGCATGGGCGTGGACTCCTCGATAAACGGCACCTCCACAGCTGACTCGGCAAGCACGCACACGGGCGCGCCGGCGATCACGAGCTCCTGCACGGCACTCTCCAAGCGGTCGGAACCGCACGAGAGCACCAGTACCACATCGGTATCGGTCTTTGGAGCAATTCGCTCCTCCCCCAGACGCTCGACGCGCACAATGCCCGAGGTCGTCTGCGGCACAAAGGCGTCACGCACCGTCTCGGCCAGAAAGCGCGAGGCGGACGAATCCAAATAGACCGAGACGCGCACCGGCGTATCGGAATCCTTCTTAACGGACGCGCCCATCTTAAAAGCGCGGGTCAGCTTATCTACGGGAATTTTCATAGCAAACCCCTCCAGCGGTTACGCGGCGCCCGAACGATGCCGCCATATGGATTGTACGATACCCACCGTCAGCAGCTGAATCATCATCGAAGACGAACCGAAGCTAATAAACGGTAGCGGAATACCGGTAATCGGCATCATGCCAATGCACATGCCGATGTTTTCGAAGGTCTGGAACGCCCACATGCCAACGATGCCCACACACGATAGGCGCAAGAACAGCGACTCACACTTAAAGGCGACGCGAATCGTCGAAAAGATCAGCAGCACGTAGAGGCATAGGAGCAAAAAGGAACCGCAAAAGCCAAAGGTCTCGGACAGGAAGGCGAAGACGAAGTCAGTGTGGAACTCGGGCAGAAAGCCGCCGGCCGACTGCGTCGCATGGCCCAAACCCTTACCAAAGAAGCCACCCGAGCCAACGGCGATAAGCGACTGCTGCAGGTTGTAGGCATCGTCCGAATCGGCATTATCGGGGTCGATAAAGACCGTCAGGCGGTTCATCTGATACTGCTTGATGAGCACATCGTGGCCGAGCAACGAATCAAAGACCGAATCGAGCGCCAGGACGAGGGCTACCAGGCCCACGAGCAGGGCCAGGGTCGACAGCACCCATTCGCGGCGCGCACCGCTCATGCAGATGACGATGGCGCCCGAGACCAGCACGACCAGGCCCGAGCCCAGGTCGCCCATGGCGACGACGGCCAAAAACGGGATGGACAGCATGCCGCAGAGCTTGACGTAGTCGCGAACGGTATCGATGCGGCCGTTATACTGCGAGCCAAGCGTGGCAATAAAGAAGATGGTGATGAGCTTGGCAAGCTCGACCGGCTGGAATGTCAAGCCGATACCGGGAATCTTGATCCAGCCCGTCATGCCCAGACCGCCCGTATAGGACAGACCCGGAATCTTGGGCGAGAAGATCACGATCAGGTCGATGACGAGCAACGCCGTCGAGAAATTGGAAATACCGCGCAGGTCGGTACGCCAGACCAGCACCGCCAGCAACGCCCCGATACCAATTCCCAGCAGATGGCGTGAGAACGAAGCATCGGCCTTAAACTGCGAAGCCGACCAAATAATGATGGCACCGTAGGCGACAAGCGCCACTGTAGCCACGAGCACACCGATATGCACCTTTTGACGAAACGTGCCGCGCGAGGCCGAAAGTTGCTTGTTGACGCGGTCCAGGCTGCTGCGAGAGCCGGTCTTGGTTGAACGGAACAGATCCGCCGGAGAAAAATCCATCGCAACCTCCTATCGAACCGAAGAATCGCCCGAGGCCGAAGAGGTATCGGGCTCGTCATAAATCACGCCGAGCACATCGCGCACGACATGCATCGCGGTATCTGAGCCACCGCCGCCCTGCTCCAGGACAGTAGCGATGACATACTTGGGATCATCGGCCGGTGCATAGGCGCAGAACCACGCGTATTCGTCCTCGCCGCTTTTCTCGCCCGTGCCCGACTTGCCGTATACCTGCGGCGTCAGGGTGCCAAAGTGAGCCGCCAGGGACGTCGATGCCGTGTAAATCACGTCGTGCATGCCGTTGCGAACAAGAGCCAAATCCGAATCGCTGTTGATCTTGGCCTCCAGGCGCTTCTTCTTGCCCTTGCCGTTGTACTTATAGGCATCGCCGTCGCCATCGCGCGACACGGCAGACAAAAACACGTGAGGCACGTACTGTTTGCCGCCGTTGGCAAGACCCATATAGGCGCACGCCATCTGCAGGGGCGTCACCAAAATGTCGCCCTGGCCGATGGCAATGTTGGTCATATCGCCGGCATTCCACTTGCGGTCCTCGGCAGAGGCGTCGGTGAAGTACGACTCTTTCCACTCGGCATCGGGAATACGGCCCGCGCCCTCACTCGGCAGATCGATGCCGCAGGTCTTGCCTAGGCCCCAGCGACGAAAGACCTCCTGCAGCCCCTCGGAATGTTGCTCGTCATAAAAGAACGCCTTGCCCATGTCGTAGAAGACGGGGTCGCACGAGTTGGCGATACCCGACTGCAGCGTCATGGTGCCGTGGCCAGACGTCAACCAGCAGCGCTTGCCCCAAGCCTTGCCCAGGCCAGTCCAATAGCCCGTGCAGTTGGTTGTCTGCGTTGAAGTGTAGGTTCCAAACTCAAGACCGGCCAGTGCCGAGAGCGGCTTGATGGTCGAGGCCGACATGTACTGTCCGCTAATGGCGCGGTTGAGCAGCGGGTGCGAACCCTTGTCATCATTGAGCTCGGTCCACACGTCATTTGAGACGCCGCCGATAAAGACGGACGGATCGAACTTGGGCTGGCTCGCCATGCCCAGGATCTCGCCATTGTTGGGATCGAGACACACCACAGCGCCGTTGCCGGCATTGCTGTAGCCAGTGGTCTTGGCAAGCTCGATGGCGCTCGCCAGCGCCGTCTCACAGGCCTGTTGGATCTTAAGGTCGAGCGTGAGCTTAATGTCGGAGCCGGCCTTGGCGGGCACGGCGCCGGCCTGACCGGTCACGTTGCCCGAGGCATCGACCTTGACGGTCTGCTCGCCACGAATACCCTGCAGCAGGTTTTCGTAGTAGCTCTCAACACCCGCCTGGCCCACGATATCGCCCGACTGGTACGTAATCCGGCCAGCAGAAGCATCATCATCACCAGAGGTTTTCTTATTCTGGGCCTCGAGCTGCTCGGAGGTAATGGTGCCGGTATAGCCCAAGATATGGCATGCCGTCTCGCCATATGGATACTGGCGCTCGGTACGCTCGGCAATCTTGACGCCCGGGAACTCGCCGGCGTGCTCCTGAATATAGGCAACCGTGGAGCGACGGACGTCCGTCGCGATGGTATGCAGGCTCTGAGCGCCCTCGGAATTGTCCTGAATATTGCGCAGAACCGCCACGTAGGGCATACCGAGCACGTTGGCAAGATGGCGAACCAGAACCTCATCCTCGGCAAGGTCGCGGTAGGCCACGACAGCAAGTGAGGGACGGTTCTGGACAAGTGCCACGCCATTGCGGTCGAGGATGCGGCCGCGCACAGCGGGTGTGGTAACGGTGCGCGTCTGATTGCTATTAGCCTGCTTTTCGTAATAGTCCGACGAGACCATCTGCATGCCCCACAGCTTGACGGCAAGCGCCGCGAACATCGCGCCCACACCCGTGGTGAGGATGGAGAAGCGGCCCTTAAAGGCGGTCGCCGCGGTATTGCCCTCGCCCTCGGTGGCGCGCGGGGCCGTTCCATGCTGCGTATCGTAGGTAAAACGAGAATCGCCGCGACGCATGATGACCAGTGCGACCACGATGGCCACAACCAGCACGATACCGGCGATAATAACCGTCATCTGGGAAGACATCTACGAGCCTCCCCTATTTGAGCTTACGGGTCTTGGGCTTAAAGCGCATGCCCGTCTGGCGTCCGCCACGTGCGGAGAATCCATAACCGGACTGCGGCACGACGCCGGACATCAAAAACGGAATGGCAACCAGACCCGTCAGGAGCGAAGACGGCAGTGCATGGCCGAAGATCGCCACGACAAAGCTCGTCTCCAAACCCATAAACAGCAAGATGATGCTGTAGATCACATTAATGACGAACGCGAAGGCGCCCACAGTGATGCCGCGCGCACTCGGGGTACCGCCCGTCTGACCGGCAGCGCTATGCACCAGGGCAAAAGAACCCACGGTCAGCAGGAGCGACATAACGCCCACCGGCACGGCAGCGGAAAGGTCATAGAACAAGCCGCTGCAAAAACCGCACACGACGGCACGGGTCGGGTCGCCCGAGAACACGCTTAGGCACACCAGGATAATCATAAAGTTGACGCGACCGCCCGCAATGGAGATCTGCGGTGCCAGGCCTGCCTGCAACAGCACGCACACGATGGCGGCGATTACAAACGTGCGGGAGCTCATCCCCTGCTCATGTAGATCCATGGACATGCCCCCTATTCGCTCGAGCCGGAATCGGTCGTCTCGGACGTGTCGGAACTGTCATCCGGGCTCTCGTCCTTCGTCTTGGTCGCAGCATCGCGCGACGTTCCCTGCGGCGTGCTGTTGGCCGTGTTCACGTCCTCATCCGAGGCCGACTGTTCGTCGGTCAGCGAGGTAATGACCAGCACTTCCTCGTTGTTCTCGGCCGTCGTCTGGGCGCGCACCACAATGGTGTAGTACACGTCGTTTGCCGATTTCTCAACCGACGAGACGGTGCCGAGCGGTAGACCCTTGGGGAACACACCGCCAATGCCCGAGGTCACGATGATGTCGCCAACCTTAACGTCGGAGTCGACGCTCACGTACTCAAGACGCAGCGTGCCGTCAGCCTGACCCTGCAGCATGCCCTGGGCGCGCGTGTCCTGCACCATAGCGGATACGCCCGAGTTCTCGTCGCCAATCAGGCGCACGGTGGACGTCTTGGCCGAGACCTCGATAATCTGGCCTATGACACCGGCAGAACTCGTCACAGGCATGTTGATGGTAAGACCGTCGGCAGAACCCTTATCGATGGTGACGGTCGAGGTCCAGGCATCGCCCGAAGCGCCGACGATACGAGCTGCGGTTGATTTGAGGTTGTAGGTCGACTGCAGGCCGACCAGCCCCTCCAGTCGCTCGGCGGTCTTTTGAGCCTCGGAGAGCTCGGCAACCTTAGAGGTCAGTTCCTCGTTTTGCTTCTTAAGCTCGTCAAGCGTGTCCTGCGACGCCGTAAGGTTAGAGAACACGTTACCGATCGCATTGAAGGGAGCCGCCACAGCCGAGCCCACAAAGCGCACCGGCGAGGTAATCGTCGTCACGCCCGAGCGCACGGCATGAATCGGTCCTGCCTCGCCCTCGCGGATGTAAAACGTGAGCAGCAACACCGAAATCAGGCTGAAAACAATCAACGGGCGCATACCCGTTGATTGTCGCTTGGTATTCAGATTTGTGGAGAAACCCGAAGATCGTGCCAAATGGAATCCACCTTTTGGAAATTAAGCATTGGTCTGGACGAAGCCGCCATCAAACGCATTGGCCTCGAGCACGCGGGCACAGCCGTTAACAACGTTATCGAGCGCCGTGGGGCTAACATTGACCGAAACGCCGGTCTCATCGCGCAGGCGCACATCGAGACCGCGCAGCAGCGCGCCGCCACCGGTCAGCAAAATGCCATAGTACATAAGGTCCGAGGCAAGATCGGGAGGCGTAGCGTCGAGTGCGTCCTTGACGGCCTTGGCCATCTCGTCGAGCGGCTTGTTGAGTGCGCGACGAATCTCCTCGCTCTCGATGCGCACGGTCTTGGGCAGACCGGTGATCACGTCGCGGCCGTTGACCTCGACGTCGAGCTCGTCCTTGAGCGGCACGGCGGAGCCGACCTTGATCTTGATGTCCTCTGCCGTACGCTCGCCGATGGCCAGGTTGTAGGCATCACGAACGTGCGTGAGGATGGCCTGATCGAACTCGTCGCCGGCAATACGGATGGACTGCGAGACGACGATGCCGCCCATAGCGATAACGGCAACCTCGGTGGTACCGCCGCCGATGTCGATGACCATGGAGCCGGTGGGTTCCTCGACGGGCAGGTCGGCGCCGATAGCAGCTGCCATAGGCTCTTCGATCAGATAGGCCTGGCGGGCACCGGCCTGGATCGTGGCCTCAAAGACAGCGCGCTTCTCGACCGACGTGACACCGGAGGGAACGCAGACGACAACACGCGGACGCGGAGTCCACGGATAGCGCTTCTCGGACGCCTTGTCGATAAAGTAGCGAAGCATGGCCTCGGTAACATCGAAGTCGGCGATGACGCCGTCCTTCAGGGGACGAACGGCCACGATGTTGCCGGGCGTACGGCCGAGCATGCGCTTTGCCTCGATACCGACCGCCAGGATGCGCTCGTCGTTCTTGTCGATGGCAACAACAGAGGGCTCGCGAATAACGATGCCCTTGCCGCGCACGGAGACAAGCGTATTTGCGGTGCCGAGGTCGATGGCAAGATCGCCCGCATAGCTACCGAAGAACATATCCATCAAAGAAAACAACGCAACTCCTGATGTGTTGGATGATTGCTGGAAAACTACTAGCTCATCATACTAGCGCAAGCCCGGCACCTCACTTGCGGTGAAGCGCCGGGCAAGGCTAAATCCCATAAGGTCACTACTGGTTGTCAGCAGCCGAGAAATCCATATCGAGCGAAGAAACGGCCCAGCCGATATGGTTGTCGGAGCGCACGAATTTGACGGTGTACTCCTGCTCGCCGCCCTTGGACAGCGATGCCTTCACCTTGGCGGTCGTCTCGGTCATGGACTGATCCATGCCCTCGACGGACACGGTGGCACCCTGCGGAATCGAGGAGATGATCATCGACTTAGCGTCCTCGGACAGGCTCGAGGCCAGGCAAGACTCGGCCTTTGCGGCGTCACCGTCGCCGGCAGCCTGGAACAGATCGGTAACGACAGACTCCTGAGACGGGAAGCCAAAGCCACGCGTGTAGGCAAAGCCCAGACCGCCCGCGGCGATCAAAATGAGCAGAAGCAGCATGATGAAGACTTTGAGGCCCGTGTGGCGATGGCGACGACGGACCTTGGCCTGCTTACGATCCTGACGGTCCTGCTGGACCATCTCGGACTCGGACAGCGTAAAGAAGCCGGTGTCCGAGGGATCAGGCATAAACTGACCGGTCGCGCCCGTAGGATCGAGCGGATCGACGGAAGGAGCGTCCATCGCGGGCGCCGGAGCCGTGGCCATAGCCGTCTGGGCAGACAGCGCGGCAAGCGAATCCTGCACGCGGGCAAGCTCATCGGCCTGCTCGGAGGTGAGCTGGTAGATGCCATCGGCAGTAGCGGTGTTAAAGGCGTCGAGTGCGTCGGAGGGACGGCCGGCGGCAGAAAGCGCCTGACCCATGCCGGCGTTGAGCGCACGCGTGTCGTCGCGGGGGCCGGCAAAGTCGATAGCCGTGCGGTAGGTCTCCACGGCGTCCGCCGGACGGCCGAGCTTAATGAAGCAACGACCGAGCTCGCCGAGTGCGGCGGCAGGAGCCGGATTGGCGCCGTCGATGGCAGCCTGACGGAAGGCGGTTCCCGCGTTGGCATAGTCGCCCGACTGGAACAGCGCATTGCCCAGGCCCAGATAGGCCTTGAACGGCGTGGCATAGGAAGCATCCTGCGTAGCGGCAGAGAAAGCCTGAGCGGCCGTCGTGTAGTCGCCCACGGCGGCAAGCGCCTTGCCGCGGTTGGTGAGCAGCGCGCCGCGCTTGCCGTAGGTGCCGTCGTTGAGGGCGGCGGCATAGGCCTCGGCGGCCTCGGCATACATGCCCAGGTGCATCAAGGCGTTACCACGAAGGTGATCGGCCTCGCCCATAATCTCATCGGGAGTTTTTGCCGCCCCAAGCATCTGGGCTGCAGCGGAAAAATCACCCGCGCGGTAAGCGGCGCGGCCCTGTTGGATCAGCTGGCTATTCAAGGAAGTCCCCTTTACTCGTGAACGATCTCGACATGGACGATCTCGTCGCCGGCACGCAGTTGCGAAATCACATCGAGACCCTCGACCGTGGTACCAAAGACGGTGTAACCGGAATCGAGGTTATGCTGGGCACCCAGGCAGAAGTAGAACTGCGAACCCGCGGAATCGGGGTCCATGGAGCGTGCCATGGCAAGGGCGCCATCGACATGGCTGTTGCGCGGATTGGTGGCGAACTCGCCCTTGATGCAGTAGCCGGGGCCACCGGTACCGGGCATGCCGTCGGGGCCCTCAAGACCGGCGGCGACGTCGGCGCCGGACATGTCGCGGGTATTGGGGTCGCCGCCCTGGATAACAAAGCCGGGCACATAGCGATGGAACTTAAGGCCATCATAGAAACCCATCGTGGAAAGCTCGCAGAAGTTCGCGACATGAATGGGAGCGCCCTCGCCGTCAAACTTGACCTTGATGGTACCCTTCGACGTCTCGATAACGGCGCACTCGTCGCCGGCAAGCTGATACTCGGGCGTGTAGAGCTCTTTCTTAAAACCAAACATGTGGTTCCCTCCTCGTGCGTTTAAAGCATATTTGTACGAATTGTAGCAATAAGCATGGGCTTACATCAATTGCGCACGTAGGTTATGCCGACTATGGCGAACTAATTTTAGGAACGCTGCTGCGGCTTCCAGGAACCCACATTGGCATCGTACTGATTCAGCGCGCTGTTGCCGCTCTGCGCGATGGGCGCCAGGATCTCGCTTTGGTGGGAGCTCATCGACTCGCCATCGGGAATGGCCAGCGAGATATCCCAGCTCTGGCAGATCACGTCAACGCGCTCATACATCCACTCGGCAAGCTGCTTTAAGTGGGCGATGTCGTCCGCATAGACCGTATCGTTCTGATACTTAAGATTGTTGAGCTCATCTTGCGTCTTTTTAATCTGGTCGCGCAGGGCGTAGGCACTCTGCGACAGCTCCTGACGGGTGGACAGCGGCGTTCGGAGATAGCCGTTGTTGAAGGAAGCGATGACCTCGCCGATCTGATCCTCGTCACCATAGGACACGATGGTCTGATACAGACCATCGAGCCTGGTATAGAGCTGATCATCGGTGAGCACGGTTTCTTCCTGGACCACCTCGGCAGAATCGTCCTGCTTGGTATCGTCCTCAGTCGCCTCGCTCTTTTGGCGCGTGGGGAAGGTCGTCTGCGCGGCCTGGCCAAACTGGTCGTAGAAGCCAGGCATGACACCCATAGGATCGGCCGTCACGAACCAATAGGCACCGCCGCACACGACGGCAAGGACCGCGATGATAATGAGCGGCTTGGGGATATGACGCTTGTGCTTGTGATAGGCGTCCTCGTCGGGGTGCACCTTGCGCTTGGGTTTTTGAGCATCGTCGTGCAGGGAAACGGGCGTGGGAATATCGACCTTGGGGATACCGAAATCCTTATCGAAAGCCGGCAGCACGCAGGTCTCATTGGGGTCGGCGGCGTCCGAAAGCACCGCAGCGGCAGAGGCTGGCGCATGCGGCACCTCGGTATCGATCTGCTCTTGCGTTAGGCGCGGAAAGCCCGCCGTGCGGCCCGCTGCCAGGTCGGATGCGGCCGCGTCCTCGGAGAGGATACCCGGAGCGGGGCGTCCGCATTTGGGGCACGTACGATCATGCGGAGAAAGACGGGCACCGCAGCCCTCACAGAACACAAACTCGGTGTGCTCGGGACCATCGCCCGGACCCACATAGGCGTTGCAGTAGGGGCAGAACGAGGCGCCGTCCTCGATAGTCTTAAGGCAATGCGGGCAGATCACGGCATCCTCTTTTCGAAGCAATTCAAACAATCGAGGTTAGAGCATAACATCGCCACGGCCCCACAGGAGCAAGGCACCAATTCAACATCGCCAGGGCGCGTAGTTACTTCTTCTTTTTGCTCGGCATCGAGACTTTGATGCCTTGGGCGGACTTGGTTACGCGAGAGCGCTTGGCTCCGCTACCCTTCTTTTTCTTGGGCTGGGCCTGGGCCACGCCCTCGAGTGCGCGGGCCTCGGCCTCACGAACGGTGCGAGATTCGCGGCGCTGCGCCATGTCGGCGGCGACGCGCTTGGCAAAACGCTCCGCCGTCGAACCCGTCGAGCTCACCTTGCCGCCACCGCGACCCAGGCGGACGCGCACACCGCGGCCAAAACCAGTTGCGGCATGACGACGACGCGGCTTGAGCGAATCCATCATCGTGGCGAGCTTAAAGAACACCGAGCAGGTAATGACCACGATGACAGCCAAGATAACCATCTGGCCCATCGACAGGTTGGCAATAGACAGCAGCTTCGGGAATCCGATAACGCCCACCAGGATGCCGGCAACTACAAACACAAAGAGCACCACACGTAGGGGCGTGAGAGGCTGCGAGATGCGCCAGATCAGGCTGACGCTCGCCGCGCACGACGTAAGCAGGCACATCGTAGACAGCGTGAGCTGGCTAAAGCCAAACACGCGTGCCACAAAGATATCGAGCGCCGCAGCCATAATGACCGCAATCGACGCCGGCAGTGCCCGCTTGAGCACGTTCGTCAGGAACGACCCCTTCACGCGAGCATTGTTGGGCTCCAGGCCCAACACAAAGCCCGGCGCGCCGATGCAGAAGAAGTTGATGAGCGTCATCTGAATCGGCTCGAAAGGGTACGGCGGCAGCGCGATGCACAACGCCGCCAGGCCCATCGAGAACAGCGTCTTAGTCAGGAACAGCGAGGCCGAACGTTGCAGGTTGTTGATGGAGCGACGGCCCTCGGCCACCACGGCGGGCATCGAGGCAAAGTCGTTGTCGACGAGCACGATCTCGGCCACGTTACGCGCGGCATCGGAGCCGGCCGCCATGGCCACGGAGCAGTCGGCCTCCTTGAGCGCCAGCACGTCGTTGACGCCGTCGCCCGTCATGGCCACGGTGTGCTCGCGGCGCTTGAGCGCCTGCACGAGCTCGCGCTTCTGCTGCGGGGTCACACGACCAAAGACATGGTAGCGGTCCACTGCGGCATCGAGCTTGGCCGGCGTATCGAGCGTCGTGGCGTCCACATAAGCGTCCGCCCCCGGCACGCCCACCACGCGCGCGATCGACGACACCGTACGCGGGTCGTCGCCACTGATCACGTTGAGGGTCACGCCCTGCTCGTTAAAGTAGCCGATGGTCTCGGCCGCCGAGGTACGGATCTCGTCGCGTATGGTCACAAAGCCCACGGGCTCGGCCTCGCCCACCATATCGCCATCGGGCGTAAAGCCATCCACGCGCGCCACCACGAGCACGCGGCAGGTATCGGCAAGCTCGGCGACACGGTTCTCGACCTGCGAAAACGCACGCTCCGAAAGCACAAACTGCGCAGCGCCCATCACATAGGAGCCCTGCGCAAACGAAGCGCCACTCCACTTTTTGGAGGACGAGAACGGAATGACCGACAGCGGCTCAGACACCTCGACCGGGCGATCGGCGTAATAGTTGAGCAGCGCCTGGCAGGTCTCGTTGGCATCGGCCGAAGTCGCACGCGCCACGTTAGCCAGCGCAAAATCGAGCACCGTGGTATCGACGGGGACGGCGGCGTCGCTCTCCCCCGCACCCATACCCTCGACCGGCAGCGGATACGTGCCCTCGACCTCCATGCGACCCGACGTGATGGTGCCCGTCTTGTCCAGGCACAGCACGTCGACGCGCGCGAGCGTCTCGATGCAGTAGAGCTGCTGCGCCAGCACCTTGCGGCGGGCCAGGCGCACCGTGGCGATGGCGAGCACCGACGAGGTCAGCAGCACCAGGCCTTGCGGGATCATGCCCAGCAGGGCGCCCACCGTGGACAGCAGCGCCGACGAGGGCACGCGGCCGGCCAGCAGCTCGGAGAAGCACCACGAAAGCGCGCTATCGCCCGGGGTTCCCGCGGCATCCCACAGCTCGCTCACACTCGAGGAAAACAACGCCAAACCGAGCGGGATCATGATGATGCTCGCAAACCGCACGATGGCGTTAAGCGCGTTCATGATCTCGGAATTGACCTTTTTGACGTACTTGGCCTCGTTATTAATTTTGGCTACGTAGTTGTCGGCGCCGACATGGATCACGCGGGCGCGCAGCAGGCCCGAGTCGATAAAGCTGCCGCTCATGAGCTCGGAACCGGGCTGTTTCTTAATAAGATCGCTCTCGCCCGTCAGCAGGCTCTCATTCACGAGCGCCTCGCCCGAAACCACCACGGCGTCAGCGGGGATCTGGTCGCCGCGCCCCAAGCGGATGATGTCATCGAGCACGATCTGGTCCAGGTCGAGCTCCACCTCGGCGCCGTCGCGCACCGCGATGGCCTTCTTGGAGGTCAGCAGTGTGAGCTTATCGACCATCTTCTTGGAACGCATGGATTGAATGACGCCAATAGCAGTATTGAGGAACACCACGAACAGGAACGTCAGATTCTTAAACGAACCGGTCAAAATGACCAGGAACGCCAAGATCACGTTGATCAAATTGAACAGCGTGCAGAGGTTCTCGATGATGAGCTCTTTGACCGACTTGGTCTTGAGCTCCATGTTGCGGTTGATCTTACCGGCGGCGATGCGCTCCTCGACCTCGGCGGTCGAGAGTCCGCGCTCGATATCCGTTGCTGCCATACCACATCCCATCACGTCGCGTCGGTATAAGAAAAACCGCCCGGACCATGCGAGGTTCGGACGGCCTTACGTTCGATGGTGCCCCATGTTGGATTCGAACCAACGGCCTTCTGCTCCGGAGGCAGACGCTCTAATCCCCTGAGCTAATAGGGCCAACGTTTGGCATTATACCCAAGTGCACCACGGGCTATCAAAATAAAAGAAAAAGCTTTGCAATTCCGAGGAAGACGCGGCACAACGGCTCACTTTAGAAGGCAAAAGCGAATCAGATAGTATAAACTCTCATGCACCATATATACACGGCTCGCGATGCGGGCCGTTTTTGCAAGGGTTATCCATCGAGGTGAGAGGCACACCATGATTGCAATTTTAAAGCAGAGCGCCAGCGACGAGGCCGTCAGCCATATCGTCAGCTGGATTGAGAAAAAGGGCCTGAAGACCGACGTCTCGCGCGGCGAGAATGAGACGATCATCGGCCTGGTGGGCGATACGACCAAGATCGACCCGTTCCTGCTCGAGTCCATGGACGTCGTCGAGCGCGTGCAGCGCGTCTCCGAGCCGTTCAAGCGCGCCAATCGCAAGTTCCACCCCGAGGACTCCGTCATCGACTGCGGCCACGGCGTCAAGATCGGCGGCGATCAGTTCCAAGTCATTGCCGGCCCGTGCTCCGTCGAGGGCGAGAACCTCATCCGCATCGCCCGCCGCGTGAAGGCCGCCGGTGCCACGATGCTGCGCGGCGGTGCCTACAAGCCCCGCACTTCCCCGTACGCCTACCAGGGCATGGGCCCCGCCGGTCTGGACCTGCTGTGCGAGGCGTCTGCTGAGCTCGACATGCCGATCGTCACCGAGATCATGGACCCACGCGACGTGCAGGTCTTCCTGGACAAGAAGATCGACGTCATGCAGATCGGCGCCCGCAACGCCCAGAACTTCCCCCTGCTCAAAGAGGTCGGCAAGACCAAGACTCCGATCTTGCTTAAGCGCGGCATGTCCGGCACGATCGATGAGCTGCTCATGGCCGCCGAGTACATCATGAGCGAGGGCAACGACAACGTCATCCTGTGCGAGCGCGGCACCCGCACCTTCGAGACCCGTACTCGCAACACATTCGACCTCAACGCCGTGCCGGTGCTGCACCACCTGTCGCACCTGCCCGTCGTCGCCGACCCCAGCCACGCCACCGGCTACACCCGCTACGTTGAGCCCATGGCGCTCGCCGCGACCGCCTGCGGTGCCAACGGCCTGGAGATCGAGGTCCACGACGAGCCCAGCCGCGCATGGTCCGACGGCGCTCAGGCCCTCACCCCCGATCAGTTCGACGACACCATGCGTCGCATCCGAGCCATCCGCGAGGTTGTCTGCCAAGAGACCATGGAGTAGCCCATGGGTACAGTGAGAAACGCGCGCGTTAACCAGGGCGGCCCCAAGTGCGCCGGCATCGTCGGCCTTGGCCTCATCGGCGGCAGCTTTGCCCGCGGCTATGCGCAGGCGGGCGTTCGCGTGCTGGCCTGGGATCCCGATGACGATGTCATGACCGCCGCCAGCATGGGCACCGTCGCCGGAGAGCTCAACGACAAGACACTCGGCGAATGCGACATCATCGTCCTGGCTTGCTACCCCGAAGCCTGCATCGAATGGCTCGAGGCACACGCCCAGGCACTCGCCGACGCCACCGATACCGAGGCCATCATGGGCCCCGTGGTAATTGACACGGTGGGCGTCAAGGGTATCGTGTGCGAGCGCGCCTTTGAGCTTGCCCGCGAGCACGGCTTTTACTTTGTGGGCGCGCACCCCATGGCGGGCACGCAGTACTCGGGCTATGCACACTCCCGCGCCGACCTGTTCCAGGGCGCCCCGCTGGTGCTCGTACCGCCCGCGGTGGACGATGCGCTCAAGCTGGAGCTTTTGGGCCAGGTGCGCGAGATGGTGCGCCCCTTGGGCTTTGGCAAGTTCAGCGTGACCAGCGCCGCCGAGCACGACCGTGTCATCGCCTTCACGAGCCAGCTTGCGCACGTGGTATCCAACGCCTACGTCAAAAGCCCCACTGCCCAGGTCCACCACGGCTTTTCGGCCGGCAGCTACCGCGATCTCACCCGCGTGGCGCACCTCAACCCCCAGATGTGGTCCGAGCTCATGATCGACGACGCCGACGCGCTCGCCTTCGAGATCGACCATCTGATCGAATCGCTTGGCGCCTACAGCCGCGCGCTCAAGGACCGCGACCAGCGCTATCTGGAGAATCTCCTTGCCGAGGGCGACCGCATTAAGCGCGCACTCGACGACGAGGCCTCCCACTAGACAACCCATCACGCCAGGTCGAAAGGACCGAAGCTTATGGCGATTACCATCGATATCGACACTGCACGCCCCTACCAGGTGCATGTTGGCACGTTTTTGCTGGAGCAGGCGGGGCCGCTCGTGCGCGCCACCGCCGGCGGCACCAAGGCCGTCATCGTGACGGACACCAACGTGGGCCCGCTCTACCAGATGCCCGTTAAGCAGAGCCTGGAGGCGTCAGGCTACGAGGTGAGCATCTGCACCTTCGAGGCCGGCGAGGCCCATAAGCGCGCCGAGACCTACGTTGCCATTTTGGAGTTTGTGGCCGAGCACGAGCTTTCGCGCTCCGACGTGATCGTGGCACTCGGCGGCGGCGTCGTGGGCGACGTGGCGGGCTTTGTAGCCGCCACCTACATGCGCGGCTGCAAGTTTGTGCAGATCCCCACGAGCCTGCTCGCCATGGTGGATTCGTCGGTGGGAGGCAAGACCGCCATAGACCTGGCTGCCGGCAAGAACTTGGCCGGCGCCTTTTGGCAGCCGAGCGTGGTTATCGCCGACGTGGGGTGTCTGGCCACCCTCACGCCCGAGCAGTTCGCCGACGGCTGCGGCGAGGTCGTCAAGCACGCCGTGATCGCCGACCCGGAGCTTTTCGCCGAGCTGGAGAAGACCCCGCTCACGCTGGAGCTGCTCAACCGCGATGTGGCCCGCGTAGCGCTCATCATCGCCCGCAATATCGACATCAAGCGCGCCGTGGTCGTCGCCGACGAGCGCGAAACCAACCAGCGCAAGCTCCTCAACTTTGGACACAGCGCCGGACACGCCGTCGAGGCCTGCGAGCACTTTGAGCTCGGACACGGCAACTGCGTGTCGATCGGCATGGGCATCATCACGCGCGCCGCGGCCCTGCACGGCGTCTGCGATGCTGCACTGCCCGATCGTATTGAGGAACTCTGCGCCCGCCATGGCCTCAAGACCCGCTGCGACCTAGATGCCGATACCGTCTTTGCCGAGGCGCTCCACGACAAGAAGCGCGCGGGCGACACTATCGATCTGGTGATTCCGCACGGCATTGGCCGCTGCAGCATCGACCGCACGCCGCTTTCCACTTTCCACGAACTCATTGCCGAGGGCCTCGGCCAGAAGGGAGACGCATCCGCATGCTAGCCCGCATCACCCCGTCCCCGCTTAAGGGCACCGTTCCCGCCATCGCGTCCAAGTCGATGGCGCATCGCCTCATCATCTGCGCCGCGCTTGCCAACGGCGAGACGCACGTCACCTGCAACACCACCTGCGCCGACATCGAGGCCACGGTGCGCTGCCTTACGGCACTGGGTGCTCGCATCGAGACCGTCGAGGACGGCTTCCAGGTCCACCCCACCATGAAGAGTGTTGAGTTTGGCCTGCTCAAGGCCCTTGCCGGCGGCACGCTTGACTGCGGTGAAAGCGGCTCCACGCTGCGCTTTATGCTGCCTGTCGCCTGCGCGCTGGGTGCAGAAGCAACTTTTGTGGGTCAGGGGCGCTTGGGCGCCCGCCCGCTCTCCCCGCTCTCGGACGAGATCATCGCCGCCGGCTGCGACCTACAGGGTCTGGGCGGTTTTCCGCTCAAGACGAGCGGCCGCATGCGCCCGGGCACCTTTGTGCTTCCGGGCAACGTGAGCTCGCAGTACATCTCGGGCCTGCTGCTGGCAGCCCCGCTGCTGGCCCAGCCCTCCTGCGTGCAGGTAACCGGCCTCATCGAGAGCCGCCCCTACATCAACCTGACGATACAGGCCATGAAGGCCTTTGGCGTCGAGGTCAACGTCGAGCGCATTCCGGCCAAGGACGGCCAGCCCGAGGTCACGAACTTCCGCGTGAGCAGTGGCTCGTACCGCACGCCCGGCAGCGTGGCCGTCGAGGGCGACTGGTCCAACGCCGCCTTTTGGCTGTGCGCCGGCGCCATCGGTACCGACCCAATCACCGTCGAGGGCGTGTCGCTAAGCTCCGCACAGGGCGACCGTAACGTGCTTGCCGCGCTTTCGCGCTTTGGCGCCCGCATCGTGCGCTCCACCAACGCCGCCACCGTGCAGTCCGACAAGCTCGCCGGCTTTGAGATGAGTGCCCACGACATTCCGGACCTGGTGCCCGTCATCTCGGCCGTGGCCTCGCTGGCACAGGGCCGCACCTTTATCCGCGATTGTGCCCGTCTGCGCATCAAGGAATCCGACCGCTTGGTCACCACCACCCGCGAGCTCACCGCGCTGGGCGCGCAGGTGCGCATTGCCGGCGACGACCTCATCATCAAGGGCGTCGACGCCTTTACCGGCGGCGAGGTCGATTCGCACAACGACCATCGCATCGCCATGATGGCCGCTATCGCCGCGAGCCGCGCCACCGGCGAGGTCGTGATCCACGGCGCCGAGGCCGTCAACAAGTCCTATCCCGATTTCTTCGACCACTACCGTCTGCTGGGCGGCAAGGTCACGCTCGAGGAGGAATAGCATGTCCTCGACCTTTGGCAACGTCTTGCACTTAAGCATCTTCGGCCAGTCGCACTCCCCCGCCATCGGTTGCTCGCTCGATGGCGTCCCGGCGGGCATTGCCGTTGATCAGGAGCAGCTGCAGGCCTTTTTGAGCCGTCGCGCCCCCGGCCGCGACGAGACCGCGACCAAGCGCCGCGAGGCCGATGCCGCGCATATCATTGCCGGCGTGGTCGATGGGCACACCACCGGCGCGCCCATCGCAGCGATTATCGAGAACACCAACACGCGCTCCAAGGATTACTCTGAGCTGCGCCGCAAGCCCCGTCCGGGACATGCGGACTTCCCTGCGCGCGTGAAGTATCACAACATGCACGACGTCGCCGGCGGTGGGCATTTCTCCGGCCGCCTAACGGCACCCCTGTGCATTGCCGGCGGCATTGCGCTGCAGGCACTCGAGGCCCGCGGCATTAACGTGATGGCGCACGTCGCGCAGATCGGCGGCATCTCCGACCTGCCGATGGACGACATGGTCTATCGCGAGGCCGACCGTAAGGCGATCCTAACGAACGATCTTCCTTGCATTGACGCCGCCGCAGCCGGTCGCATGCGCGAGGAGATTCTGGCCGCGCGCGATGAGCTCGACAGCATCGGTGGCATCGTGGAGTGCGGCATCTACGGCCTGCCCGCGGGCATCGGCGACCCCATCTTCGACGGCATCGAGAACCGCATCGCGCAAATCGCGTTTGGCATTCCCGCCGTAAAGGGCGTGGAGTTTGGCATGGGCTTTGCCGTGGCCGCCATGCGCGGCAGCGAGAACAATGATCCGTATCGCATCGATGCCGAGACCGGCGAGATCGAGGTCGAGTCCAACAACGCCGGCGGCATCCTGGGCGGTATTTCGACCGGCGCGCCCGTCATGTGGCGCATGGCCGTAAAGCCGACGCCCTCCATTGGCCGCGAGCAGCAGACGGTGGACATGGACGCTATGGAAAATGCCGAGCTCTCGGTCCACGGCCGTCACGATCCCTGCATCGTCCCCCGAGCCGTCCCCGTAGCCGAAGCAGCCGCCGCCCTCGCCATCTGGGACGCCCTCCTCGAGGACGCCGCCCAGCTCTAACCCGACTCACCTGGGTTGCCCGTCAGCTCTGCCATTACGTGAAAGGGGCCTCCATGGACCTTGCCGATATTCGCCAGGCCATCGATGGCATCGACACCACGCTCCTCAACAGCTTTGTCGAGCGCATGGACATTGCCACCGAGGTCGCCAAGTCAAAGATCGAGATGGGCAAGGCCGTCTTTGACCCCGCCCGCGAGCGCTCCAAACTCAACAACCTCGCCAGCCGCGCGCCCGAGCGCTACGAGGCCCAGACCATCGCCCTGTTCCGTCTCCTCATGAGCATGAGCAAAGCCGAGCAGCAGCGCTACATCAACGAGCTCAAGGGCATCACGATCTCGCAAAAGGCCCACGCCACGGCCGCAACCTTCGATACGCCCTTCCCCCAGACGGCCAGCGTTGCCTGTCAAGGCGTGGAAGGCGCCTACAGCCAGATCGCCGCGTGCAAGCTCTTCGACGTGCCCGATATTGCGTTCTTTGAGACCTTCGAGGGCGTCATGCGCGCCGTGCGCGACGGCTTCTGCGAGTTTGGCGTGCTGCCCATCGAAAACTCAACCGCCGGCTCGGTCAACGCTGTCTACGACCTGCTCGCCCAGTTCGACTTCTATATCGTGCGCTCGCTGCGCCTCAAGATCGACCACAACTTGCTCGTCAAGCCCGGCACCAAGTTCGTGGACATACGCGAGGTCTACAGCCACGGTCAGGCCATCGCGCAGTGCGCTAGCTTTATCGAGGCGCACGGCCTGCACGCCACCAAGTACCCCAACACGGCCATGTCGGCCGAGATGGTCGCCAGCTCCGAGCGCACCGATGTTGCCGCCATCGCATCGCGCAGCTGCGCGGCACTCTATGGCCTGGAGGTGCTGGAGCCCAACATTCAGGACTCGGACAACAACTACACGCGCTTTGTCGTCATCAGCCGCGAGCCGCGCGTCTACCCCGGCGCTAATCGCACCTCGCTCATGATCACCACGGCCAACGAGCCGGGCGCGCTCTATCGCGTACTCGAGCGCTTCTACGCACTCAACATCAACCTCATCAAGCTCGAGAGCCGCCCCATCCCCGGCCGCGACTTTGAGTTTATGTTCTACTTTGACCTGGACTGCCCCTTTGGCAGCAAGGCCCTCGACGACCTGCTCGATTCCATCGACGACGTATGCGAGAGCTTCACCTACTTTGGCAGCTACACGGAGGTGCTCTAGATGACCGATACCGCCGCAACCCGTCCCTACGGCGTGCTGGGCCGTGTGCTGGGCCACAGCTACACCCCGACCATCTACAAAGAGCTCGTTGGGCTTGAGTACGTGCGATTTGAGCGCGAGCCCGAGGATCTTGAGGCTTTTATGACGGGTAACGAATGGGAAGGCACCAACGTGACCATCCCCTACAAGCGCGCCGTCATGGACTACCTGGACGAGCTGAGCCCGCTGGCCGAGCGCATGGGAAACGTTAACACCATCACGCGCCTGCCCGACGGCCGCCTGCGCGGCGACAACACCGACTACTTCGGTTTCCAGTGCCTAGTCGAGGAGCTGGGCGTTGAAGTTGCCGGCAAGAAGGTCCTCGTGCTTGGTGCCACCGGTGGTGCCGGCACCACGGCAAGCATGGTGCTCGGCGATCTGGGCGCCGCAGTCGTGCCCGTGGGCCGCACGAGCGAGGTCAACTACGGCAACATCGCGCAGCAGTCCGACGCCGCCCTGCTCGTCAACTGCACGCCTGCCGGTATGTTCCCCCACTGCCCTGACGCGCCTTGCACACTCGAGGGGCTCGATGCGCTCGAAGGCGCTATCGACATTGTCTACAACCCCGCCCGCACGGGCCTGATGCTCGAGGCTGAGCGCCGCGGCATCCCCTGCATCGGTGGTTTGCTCATGCTTGTGGCCCAGGCGGCGCAAGCCGTCGAGCGCTATACCGGCCAGGTCACCCCGCGTGAGCGCATCCTGGACGTGACGGAACGCTTGTCACGCCGCGAACAGAACATCGCCCTGATCGGCATGCCGGGCTCGGGCAAAACCCGCGTGGGTGAGCAGATCGCCCTGCTCACTGGCCGCGAGCACATCGACTTAGACGCCGCGCTTGAGAAGCGTCTGGGCATGCCCTGTGCCGACTATATCGTCGAGCGCGGCGAGGCGGCCTTCCGCGAGCAGGAGACGGCGGCGTTGTCCGACATCTCCAAGCGCAGCGGCCTGGTGCTCTCCACCGGCGGCGGCGTGGTCACGCGGGACGAGAACTACCCGCTGCTGCACCAGAACAGCCAGATTGTGATGCTCAACCGCAAGCTCGACGAACTCGCCCACAAGGGCCGCCCCATCACCGCCCGCGACGGTATCGACAAGCTCGCCGAGCAGCGCATGCCGCGCTACTGCGCTTGGGCCGACTACATCATCGACTCACGCGACTGCGCCGCCAACACCGCCCGCGCCCTCCTCGACACCCTCTAAACCTGCCAAAAAGGGACAGGTTTATTTTGGAAGGTTTTATCTGGGCAAACGTCGAAGACCACAAGACCGGCCACGCCAACCAACCACAAAGGAAGCAACCATGAAAGCACTCGTCATCAACGGCCCCAACCTCAACATGCTCGGCATTCGCGAGCCGGGCATCTATGGCAGCGACAACTACGACCGCTTAGTGCAGATCTGCCAGGAAGCGGGCGCTGCACAGGGCTTCGACGAGGTCGAGGTCTTCCAGTCTAACCACGAGGGCAGCATCGTCGACAAGATCCAGGAGGCCTACGGCAAGGTCGACGGCATCGTCATCAACCCGGCGGCCTACACGCACACGAGCGTGGCGATCCTCGATGCGCTCAAAGCCGTCGCCATCCCGGCCGTCGAGGTGCACATCAGCGCCGTAGAGACGCGCGAGGACTTCCGCCAGGTGAGCTATGCACGCCTAGCCTGCTTCGCCACTATCACTGGCGAAGGCCTCCAAGGCTACGCCCACGCGTTGGAGCTGCTGGGGGAACGTCTCGAAAAGTAGCCTCGCGAGCAAATCCATCAACGCGATTCATACGCTAATAATGCCAGTGCCGCCAGCAGCAACCTCGCTACTGGCGGCACTTTATTACTAGCATATAATCGTTGCAGTCACACAACGTCTGGAGACGCGCATGTTAAGCATCCATCTGGGGGATTACCCCGGTTCTATCTACGATACCGAAACCTATTTTAGGAACTCATACTTGGACTCATGGTTCGAAGATCCTATGGCCGCACAGATTATTAAAAGCGTGGACGGATCAGAGCTCATCGGTCCCCACAACATCGTAAGCAAGCAGCTGGGCTCAATCACCCCACTCGAACTGTCCGGCGGCGTTAAGACGCTGCTGCTGGTGCGCAATCTCCCAAACATGGTGTTCAATGCATCCACTTGCGGAGATAACTGCGCTCGCTGGCTGCTCAAAATTGGCAAAGAGCAGGATGTGCTGGTAACCCTTTACCACATCATGAAGTTCCCCTGGAAGCGTTTTGAGATTCGCATCAATAATGATGGCCGCATCGTCAGGAACATGCAGGAGTTTGTCGGTGCCACCAATGATTTTCTGGATGTTGATGAGTAATGAAGGGAACGCATACCGTTGTCGTAGAGCGCGCAAAGGTCAAATACACACTCACGTTTAAACGCAACATTTCCTTCATTCGCGGTAACAGCGGCACGGGCAAAACGACGCTCATCTCGATGATTCGCGACTACAACGACCGAGGACCGGAAAGCGGCGTTACACTCAGCTGCGACGTGCCCTGCGAAACGCTTTCCGGCAGACGTTGGGAGCGCGAGCTGTCGATCATCGAGGATTCTATTGTATTTTTAGACGAGGGCAACGAGTTTATCTACTCAAAGGACTTCGCCAAAGCCATCAACGGATCGTCCAACTATTTTGTTCTGATATCTCGTCGCGACGCCAACGAACTCCCCTACAGCGTCGACGAGATCCTAAAGCTAGTCAACACCACAAGCAAGACAATTAATGGCCGCAAGAGCGACAGACGCTTCTACTCGGTGACCAAGCCGCTATATGACCACACGGCAAGCATGTTGTATCAGGATCTAAATGTTGGATTCGAGATACCCGACGCCGTAGTTGTCGAGGACAGCAAATCGGGTTATCAATTCTACAGCGTCCTTTGCAACCGACTGGGAATCCCCTGCTATTCCGCCACCGGCGTAGCAAGCCTAAAACGAACGATTCACGAATGTCCCGAGCAAAACATACTTGCCATAGGAGACGGCGCAGCGTTTGGCCCCTACATCGAAAAGGTGCTGGGACAGCGCGTTTACAAGAACGTTCGCTTGTTCCTCCCGGAATCATTTGAGTGGACACTTCTGCAATCTGGCCTCATTCCCAGCAACGATATCCCAAAGATTCTCGAGGACCCCTCGAACTACATCGAGAGCCGCGACTACCTGAGCTGGGAGCGGTTCTTCACCGATGTATTGATCAAGTACTCGGCAGACACTCGCTATGCCTACAAAAAGGCAAAGCTCAACGAGCAGTATCTCAAGCCGCAAGCGATAAGTACAGTTGCAAGCGTTTTGCCCGAGTGTCTGAAGGCATAATGACAGCGGAGAGGGCCAACTTGGTCCTCCCCGCTTTAAATTACGCCTTCTTGATCACGTACGCCAATCCAATATCGCAGGCGCAACGCACGATTGATGCGAAGAGCCACGATGCTGGCAGCGTCATAAGTAGAGGCATGGTCTGCCAGGGGATAAACCAATCGACCGCGTGGATTGCAAAGATGGCAAGACTGGCCTGTCCGCAGAACACGAGCGCTTGTTCAAAGGACCCCAAAACCGGCACGTCTTTCAACTTCTCCAGCGCCATGGAAACCCAGCACACGCAATAGCTGCCGGCAAGAGCGGCAACTGTCGCAACCACGAACCCATCCACGCGGCGGCTCGAAAGCTCAAGCCCACTCAGCGCGGCAAGGACAAGCCAAGCGACACCGGCTCCAATAAACAGCAGGGGCTTGCTCACGCTCGGCTCGAGCCCCCCTTGGCGCGCCGTATAGCCAATCCACATCAGCAGCACAACAGCAGCTCGCGCCACGGCTTCGGCCTAAACGTATACCCGGCAAGAATAAAGAACACTTGCATGTGAAAAAAGCCCAGACCACCAAGCGGTCTGGGCTTAATAAACGATGGTGCTCCATGGCGGATTCGAACCGTCGACCTTGGGATTAGAAGTCCCCTGCTCTATCCAACTGAGCTAATGGAGCAAATAACCGCACGCCCAAGCAAGCGCAAGCCTGTCAGGCGCAAGTAATTATAACCTAGTTGAACTGCTCGCGGTACGCCTTGCAGACCTCATCGACCGGGCCGTCCATGCGAAGGTCACCCTTCTCAATCCAAACGGCACGCTGGCAAATGCGTTCGACCTGTTCCATGGAATGCGAGACAAACAGAACCGTCACGTCACCGCTCTGGATAAAGTGCTGAATGCGAGCCTCACACTTTTGCTGGAAGAACACGTCACCAACGGATAGCGTTTCGTCAACGATCAGAATGTCGGGCTCAGTGATCGTCGCGATTGCAAAAGCGATGCGCGCGACCATGCCCGAGGAGAAATTCTTGAGCGGCATGTCAACAAAGTTCTGAAGCTCAGCGAACTCAATAATGCCGTCAAAGTTGGCGTCGATGAACTCCTTGGTATAGCCGAGCAGGGCGCCGTTCAGATAGATGTTCTCGCGGGCCGTCAGCTCGGGGTCAAAACCAGCACCAAGCTCAATCAGCGGCGCGATGTTACCGTGCACCTTAACGCTGCCTTCACTGGGCTCAAGCACGCCAGCGATAATCTTGAGCATCGTAGACTTACCGGAACCATTGGTGCCAACCAGACCGACAACTTCGCCGCGATGAATATCGAACGAGATGTGCTTGAGCGCCCGAAACTCCTCAAAGAACAGCTCGTGCTTGGCAAGCTTGATGAAGTACTCCTTGAGGTTGGTCAGCGACTCGGACGCCATGTTAAAGATCATGGTAACGTCGTCGACCTCGACAGCCAGAGGCTGCTCGCTGTAATCAACAACAGATTCAGTCATCACAGCACTCCTTAGATATAGAGGATGAACTTGCGCTCGGACTTATGGAACACGGTGTAACCAATAACAAGCGCAAGAACAGCCCAGGCAACGCACATACCAAACGTCAAAAGCGAGGGCGTGGTCTGGAACAGGAAGATATCACGCATAAACTGCAGGTAGTTGTACATGGGGTTCGCATACATTAAGATACGCACGAGATGCGGCATTTGCGCAATATAGTCAGTCGTCCAGAAGATGGGCGTAATGTAAGTCCACGCCGTAATGACGACGCTCCACAGATGCATAACGTCGCGGAAAAAGACCGTAAGGGCGGAGAGCATCATGCCCAGGCCCATGCAGAAGCACATAAGCAGCAGCAGGCAAACCGGCAGCAGAATCAGGTGCCAAGAAGGCATAACGCGGAACCACAGCATAACGATGGCGACGGCGACCAGCGAGAAGGCAAAGTTGACCAGCGAGAAGAGCACCTTCTGCACCGGGAAGACCCAGCGGTGCACCTTAACCTTCTTGAGCAGCGGAGCCGCACCCACGATCGACGTCAGGGCCTGGTTCGTAGACTCGGACATGACGGCAAAGGTCACGTTACCCACGATCAAGTACAGCGGGTACATCTCGGGCGTCATTGAGCCATTGCGGCCCTGGCCAAAAATCGTCGAGAACACGATGGCCATGACAATCATCATCAGCAGCGGATTGAGCACCGACCACGCAACGCCCAACACGCTGCGGCGATACTTGATCTTAAAATCCTTGGTAACCAGTTGACGAAGGATAAACGCGTCCTTCTCAAATTCGTTCTTAGCAAACGTCGCAGGTAGACTGCGAGTTTCTTGTTGCTTTGTCTGATCCGACACGGATGCAACTCCCTTACTCGTAATCGTTGACAAACGAACAGTATAGACCCGCTCCTAACACCGGAAGGCGGCATTGCGAAACTGGAAAACTATCCCACAACATCGGATTCGGAATGCCTTTCGTCAGGCAGCAAGCCGCGAGCAACTACCACAAGCACAACCGGAAGACCAAATTGAGCCGCTACGATATAACGGGGCCAATACCAAATAGGGCTCGCAATAAAGAGCGTTCCGTACAACAGCAAAAAAGGCAAAAGCGGCAATGCGAAACGTGGACGCCCACGCGATACCAAAAGAACTGCCGAAAACACGAGCAGCCAAAAGACAACGGCACCAGAAATAGACCAGGCGTTCAGCCCAATTGCCGCATCGACGCCATCGCCAAAGGATGCAAGCAGGTTGCGAAATGCAACTCCCGCAGAAGCCCCTGTATCTGCCATAAGGTTATACGGAGCACCCATAAGAAAGTTTTCCGGCAGATTGTCGGCGCCTATTACATTTGGGGCCCAAAAACCAAACGTCTGCAGCTCCCACGCTTCAAAGTATATCGAAGGGTTACGCGAGAGCATCGAGGCCCAATGAGTCCAAAACCCATCCTCAAGATGCTCCGCATTAAAGTCTTCATTCCATTTAAGCGGATCGATAAAACTGGGGCGATACACCTCTTTGTAACGATCGAGCGGAAGCAGCTCGTTCATATAAGAACGGTCGGACTCGGTCATATCACCGTCAAGCGCAGCAACGCGGGCCATCTGGGCAAGCGGAATACCCACCGACTCAACAGCTTCCGATGGAACAACGCCGATTGCCGAGTACACGGGCCCCGTAATAACCAGGCATATAACAAGCGCCAAACCGAAAGATGCGGCCAAACGAGGGGCAGGCTCCAACGGGGCAATGCGGCCGAGCCGGCTTAATGTCGCGACGATCGCAAGCACCACGAATAGCGCAGCGCAAATATACAAACCGTTATTTCGCAGAAGCATAACGCCCAACGCCAGGGCACCAAAAACGAGCAAACGCAACGCGCTCGACCAGGAACCCTTTCCCATAACGGCATCGGCAAGCATGGTCACTACCAAGATAAGGCAGCACGAAAACAGCGGATCTTTCCAAAGCGCCACAGAATAAAGAGCGCAATACCGAGACAAGCCAAAAAAGGCTACGAGCAACCAGGACCAACGAGAGGAAACCCCCAAACGGGAAGACACCCAAATAGACAGATAGCCAAACGTGCTGGCAACACATGCCATCTGAAGCACCGTCAGCAAGGCAACGCCCGCCGAAGGACCCATCCCCATTAGGCCGACAATCTTGATACAGACAGCCATCATCATGGTGAATGCAACCGGATGATGGTTGCTCAAAGGATTCCACCCCATAATCTGCGCAAATGACGAGAAGGTGTCGCCAAAAAACAGGCCGGGACAATACCTCAGGAAGAACGGCAGATACAAAAGAAATATCACTAGGGCGCGAACCGCAACGGACGGGACTCGAATGGACGAACAGCCACCATCCGCCCGCAACGTGTCTTCGCCGTAACCACAGCAGCAGAAACAGCTAGACAGCTGAACGAGAGCCGATAAGACCCAAAAGACCAACGCCGACATAACGCAAAAGGCAACAACATCAAGCGCGGAATACGACTCAATATAATTCTCGTAAATCCCGCCGGCAATCACCGGTTCTGCCACGACAATATGTGCGCCCAGCACAAGAACAAGCGAAAAAACAAGAGAAAGTACCAGGCAGCAAACTCGGCCAAAAAGAGAAGGAAATGCGAAATCCCTGCACCCCAACTTATTGAAGCAAACCAATGATGCGATTATCGCAACGCATGCCAAGACCGATGGAAACAGGTCGAAGGAACCACTACAATACGTCACCGTAACGATGCTTGCTGCAACCAGCAAAACAGCACGCGCCACGTCTGAAAACTTGAACTGTCGAATCAATGCGTCCATCCTAACCATGTAACAAACGATTCGATTGTACGCGACCAAAGGAACATTTATGGCCGAGCAAACGATTGCCGTTATTATCCCCTGCTACAACGAGGCGGTCACTATCGGAAAAGTCATCGACGACTTTCACCGCGAGCTTCCGCAAGCGAAGGTCTATGTCTATGACAACAACTCGTCGGACGACACCTCACACATCGCCACCGAACACGGCGCCACGGTCCGCTTTGAGCCCCGTCAGGGAAAGGGTAACGTGTGCCGCCAGATGTTTCGCGATATCGACGCCGATTGCTACCTGATGGTCGACGGAGACGACACCTACCCCGCCGAGGCGGCCAAGGCCCTCTGCGAGCCCATCCTTAACGGCACGGCCGACATGACCGTAGGCGACCGCCTTTCCAACGGCACCTACGCCGAGGAAAACAAGCGTGCTTTCCACGGCTTTGGCAACAATCTGGTCCGCGCCATGATCAAGTGGATCTATGGCTACAGCTTCGATGATGTCATGACCGGCTACCGCGCCATGAGCCGCCCGTTCGTTAAAACCTTCCCTGTGCTTTCCGAGGGCTTCCAGATCGAAACCGAGCTCTCGATCCACGCCGTCGACCACCGCTGGCGCATCAAAGATGTGCCCATCGAGTACCGCGACCGTCCGGAAGGCTCCGAGTCCAAGCTCAATACCGTGAGCGACGGCATTAAAGTCGTCGCGATGATCGGTACGCTGTTCAAGGACTACCGCCCTCTAAAGTTCTTCAGCCTCGTCGCGCTTCTGTTTGCGGTGATCGGCCTCGCCCTGGGCATGCCCATCGTTGTCGAGTATTTCCAGACCGGCCTCGTTCCGCGCTTCCCCACCGCCATGCTCGCCGCGTCGTTTATGTTCTTATGTGGCCTGAGCCTCGCAACGGGCCTTATCCTCGATTCCGTTGCAAAGGTTGAGCGTAAGCAGTGGGAGGTCAACGTGTACAACACATACGACTGCAATAGCTGCTTCGGCGCCGAGAATAACGCGAGGTAAATCGCATGCCGCTCATTTCTATTGTCGTGCCGTGCTACAACGAGCAGGAGTCGCTCCCGATCTTCCTCAAGGAGCTCGATTGCGTTGCCTGCAGCATGGCAAAAATCGATTCCAACATATCCTTTTAAGCGATTCTTATCGATGATGGGTCAAAGGACGCAACGCTTTCTGTAATGAAAGAAGAAGCTGCCGCGATGCATCCGTACGCCATTCGGTGGTACTCCTTCTCGAGAAACTTTGGCAAGGAGGCGGGATTGTACGCTGGACTCCAGCACGCCAAGGGCGACTATGTCGCTACCATGGACGCCGACATGCAGGATCCACCCTCGCTCCTGCCGCAGATGTACGAAATCTTGCAAACCGAAGACTATGACAACGTCGCTACGCGCAGGACCACCCGCGAAGGCGAGCCTCCCATCAGATCATTCTTCGCCCGCATGTTTTACAAGATCATCAACCGCATTTCCAATGCTGACATCGTCGATGGCGCACGCGACTTTCGACTTATGAAACGGCCCATGGTCGACGCCATCGTTTCCATGGGCGAATACAACCGATTCTCCAAGGGCATTTACGGATGGGTCGGTTTTAAAACAAAATGGCTCCCCTACGTAAACATTAATCGCGTTGCGGGCGAGACCAAATGGAGCTTCTTCACGCTCCTTCTCTATTCCATCGATGGCATTGTCGCGTTTTCCACCGCACCGCTCTCCATTGCCGCTCTTACGGGCATCGTTTTCTGTCTCATCGCTATTGTTGGATTTGTCGTCATCCTGGTAAAGACGCTAGTCTGGGGTGACCCCGTCGGCGGATGGCCGTCGCTCGCCTGCCTCATAACGCTGTTTGGCGGCATGCAGCTCCTGTGCCTGGGAATCATTGGCGAGTACCTGGCAAAAGCCTACTTGGAGGCCAAGCGCCGCCCCATCTATATCATCCGAGAGTCCAACGAGGAATCTGATGACACGGCCCAATAACAGCACGCTCAAGAATGTGGCGTTCTACGCCGCCTGCTTCACGTTTTCCGTCGCACTCTTTGTCGCACTTGCAGCGGCAGGGCATGTCTACCCCTTTGGCGACAACTCGTTTCTCACCAACGATCTCAAATACCAATACATCGACTTCTTCGCGTGGTTTCGCCGCGTCCTTTTAGGAGAGGCAAACCTTCGCTATTCCTTCTCGCAAGGACTCGGCATGAACACATGGGGGCTCTATAGCTACTACCTCGCCAGCCCCTTCAACCTGCTCTGCGCGCTGTTTCCCGCAGACAAGCTGACGCTCTTCATATTTGCCATAACCGCGCTCAAACTGGGCTGCATCCACATCAGCAGCGCTTGGTATGTGCAAAAGCGCTTTGACCTGTCCAAGCCCGCCGCATTCCTGCTTTCCCTCTCGTTCACGTTTTGCAGCTGGACCATCAGCAACCTGCGCAACCCTCTCTGGATCGATTGCCTCATCCTGCTGCCCATCTGCGCCTACGGATGCCACGAGCTCATCCGCAAGCGGCGCATGATCCGCCTCGTCATCGCAACCGCGCTCAATGTCATGTTCTGCTGGTATACGGCCTACATCAGCATCCTGTTCCTCTGCATCTTCGTATTGATCGAATTTGTCGATTATGTTGCAGAAAAAGGATTTAGCTGGAAGCTCATGCTCGATCGGGCCCTGCGATTCGCCGGGGCCATCGCGCTTGGACTGCTTCTGTCCGCCTGGACCTTTTTGCCGACCATCCTTGCCATGTCCAAGGGCGGTCCCGTTCTAGCACTCGGCCCCCTACTTAAAACCAGCCTCAAGTCGGTCATCAGGGGCTTTCTTCCCTGCATGTGGGTAAGCAACGAAAGCACACCGCAGTTCTATTGCGGCATCATCATGATGCTGCTTGCGGTGAGCCTGCTGGTTAACCGCACGGTTTCAATCAAGACGCGCATCGCAACACTCGTCGTCACGATAATCCTGGTTGCAAGCTCCGTTTTGAGCCCGCTCGAGCACATCTGGTGCGGCATGCGCGTTCCCAACGGCTTCTACTCGCGCACGGCTTTTTTGCTGAGCTTCTTTGCGCTGTGGGCTGCGGGCTATACCCTGCAGATCCTCAAGGATCAACCTAAATTGCGCCAAGCCTATCGCCCCGCCGTCATCTTGCCACTCCTGGCGCTCACCGCTATTGAACTGTTTGCCAACGCTCATGTAGTATGGAACCAGCTCTACGCGGGCTATTCCGAAAATACCAACAGGGCCTATGTAGCCACCGCAACCAACACGATCGCTACCACTACAGA
>UQKM01000004.1 GCA_900541685.1 uncultured Collinsella sp. | reverse complement strand
GGGAAGGGGTGGGGAAAGGTGTTGAAAAATGGGGCGGTTCCCCATATTATTGATGACGTCGACAGGCGGGGTGGTTCCCCGCGTACGTGCCATCTGAGTAACCGAGGGGAGGGCGCACATGGGAATGACTGGTGCATACGAGCGCAATCTCGATGCAAAAGGTCGTCTGTCCCTGCCTGCACCCCTTCGCGAGGAGCTTGGAGAGCACGTTCGCGTGTTCAAAGCCCTGGATGTCGATGCTCTGTACGTGTTCTCTGCCGAGGCCTTCGATAAGTGGGTCGAAGGACTCTTCGCGGGTCGTGAGGGCCACGAGGGTTTTAACCCGCGTGACATTAACGACCAGAAGCTCATGAGGGCGATCAACAAGCGCACCACGTCGATGGATGTGGACAGCGCCGGTCGTATCGGTCTTTCCGAGTCTCTCCGCAAGCAGGCGAACCTCGACCGCGAGGTCACGGTTGTGGGCAACTACGACCACCTTGAGGTTTGGGATCGCGCCGCGGCCGATGAGGACGATGACGATGAGGCCCTGCTGGACCTCTTCTTCTCGTAAGGGCAAGGCACGGGTAACGGATGGAGCGTGGGATCTTGACACAAGAATATCGGCATGAACCTGTCATGCTCGGCGAAGTGCTTGAGTCGCTGCAGCTAAAGAGCGGCTCCGTTGTCTGCGATTGCACCCTTGGCGGTGCCGGCCATTCGGTAAAGATGGCCGCACAGGTGGGGGAGACGGGCCTTTTGCTCGGCGTCGATCAGGACGACATGGCCCTCGAGGCCGCTGGCGCCCGTCTGGACCGCGAGGTTCCCGGCGTTCCGCACCAGCTGCTGAAGGGCAACTTCGGCGACTTGGACGAGCTGCTTTGCTCGGCCGAGGTGCCCGGGGTCGATGGCTTCCTGTTCGATTTGGGCGTTTCGTCACCGCAACTCGATATCCCTGGCAGGGGCTTTTCGTATAACGAGGACGCCCCATTGGACATGCGGATGGATCCGGGCAATAACACCTTAAACGCAGCTGAGGTCATCAACACCTATAACGAACACGACCTCGCCCGGATTCTACGCGTCTACGGCGAAGAGAAGTTCGCCTCGCAGATCGCGCGCGAGATCGTGCGCCGCCGCGAGCAAGAACCGATCGAAACCACCGGCCAATTTGTCGAGATCATCAAGGCGGGTATCCCGGCTGCCGCTCGTCGGCATGGTGGACACCCGGCCAAGAAAAGTTTCCAGGCCATTCGCATCGAGGTCAATCACGAGCTCGATGTGCTCGAACGAGGGCTTGATGCCGCCACCAGGTGGCTCAACCCGGGCGGACGTATCTGCGTCATTTCGTATCACTCGCTCGAGGACCGTATCGTAAAGAACCACTTTAAGGAGATGAGCCAGGGGTGCACGTGTCCGCCGGAGATTCCGGTGTGCGTGTGCGGCAACGTGCCGATACTCAAGGTCATCACCCGCAAACCCCTGGTTGCCCAGCCTGATGAGGTTGAGCGCAACCCTCGGGCGAGATCAGCCAAAATCCGCGTGGCGCAGCGTCTGTAGGCGCGACCGCGCGATATTGGACCTCCCGCTCGCACCATAAACGAAGCTTAAACACACTACCAACGTACTCGGGATGGGAGGCGGCATATCATGGGCTACAACACTTCAAACGCAGCACTCGCCTATGATATGAACGCCATGCCCGCCTATCGTGAGGCACCGCAGGCCTCCGTTGCTCCCCGCGAGCAGCGCACGCCGCGCTTTGATGTCTACACGGGCGCGGGCCGTCAGGCAAACCAGGCGGTAAGCCCGGTTTTCATGAGCGTTCTTAAAACGTTTTGCATCATTGCGGCCATCTTTATGACGATCGGTGTCGCCCGTGTGGCGCTCGCCGGCGTTACGGCCCAGGTGCTCAACAGCAATGCCGCGCTTACCAACACGCTCGAGAAGGCGACCGATGAGAGCTCTGACCTGGAGGTCATGCATTCGGTCTATGGTGCCGACACGCGCATTCGCGACCTTGCGGGCGCTTATGGCATGGTGGAGCCCAGCGAGAGCGTTACACTTGATTTTTCGCAGGATGCAGCCGCGGGCGCTAGCTCGACCGCGACCGCTCAGTAACAAGACGGTAGCTGAGTATGACAAATGACTATCGCCGCGGTTCCGACGGGGGTCGCGGTTCTGGACGTCCCTCATCGCGGGGACGTTCTGGTTATCAAGGAACGGGTCGGCCATCTTACAACGCGAGACCGTCCTATGGCAACGACCCCGCGTCGCGTCTCCGTGGCTCGAGTGGTCCTCAAATGCATAACACCAGACCGCGCAAGAGCTCGTCGACCGAATGGCTCACGGGCACGCCGCTGCCCCGTCGCAAAGCCGTCATGGGTTTCATCGGGTTTGGCTTGGGTTTGGGCGTCCTTCGCCTTGCCGACTATCAAATCGTGGAAGCCGATAAGTTACGCGACCGTGCCGATGCACGTCGCTTGCTTGCGCAGACGCTGTATGCCAAGCGCGGTACCATCTACGACCGTAACGGTAACGTGCTGGCGTCGTCGGTCGAATGTCGCAACATCGCTGTGAACCCCCAGCTTGTCGAGGATGTTGACAAGACGGTGTCGGCGCTGGTCAAGGCAACTGGAATCGATAAAAAGACCTGCCGCAAGCTCGTTGAGTCCGATGGAACCTGGGTGTATATCAAGCGCCAGGTGGACGAAGACGACGCTGCGGCGCTGGAGAAGAAGAACCTGCCCGGCGTGCTTTTTGAGCAGGCCATGAAGCGCGTATATCCATACGGCAATCTGGCATCGCAGGTGCTGGGTGTAGTGAATGTAGACAACGACGGCTTGACGGGTCTCGAAAAGCAATACAACAAGCTTCTGACCGGCACGAACGGTTCTCTCGTACGCGAGCGCGCGAGGGACGGCAGCTATATCGCGGGCGGTGCCTATAAAAAGGTGGCTGCGGTCGACGGCATTGATCTCGTGACGACGCTCGACGTCAATATCCAGCGTGCGGCCGAGGATGCCCTGGCAGAGGCTGTCGAGAAGACAAAGGCCAAGAACGGCTCGGCGCTGGTCACCGATCCTACGACTGGCGAGATCTTGGCAGCCTGCTCGTATCCGACCTACGACCAGACCAATTTGGAAAACGCCAAGACCGAGGATATGAACCTGCGCCTGGTCACCGACGCCTACGAGCCCGGCTCGGTCTTTAAGACGCTCGTGGCGGGCGCCGGCTTCGACTTGGGTGTCGTGCGGTCGAGTACGTCGTTTGAGGTGCCGGCGAGCATCAAGGTGGGCGACGATACCGTCACCGATGCCGACAAGCGCGACTACGCCATGACCATGGATGTGCGCGAGATGATGCGCCGTTCGTCCAACGTGGGATTTGTCCTGGTGGGGCGCAAGATCGGTGCCGACGACTTTGCCGCCTATGTGGACAAGTGGGGCATCGGTCACAGCTCTGGTGTCGATTTTCCGGGCGAGAGCCTGGGCATCGTCAAGGAGCGTGACCAGTATGACGGCGCCACGCTGGGCTCGATGAGCTTTGGACAGGCGCTGTCTGTCTCGCCGATTGAGATCGCACGTGCCGTGGGCGGCATCGCCAACGGCGGCGTGATGATGACCCCGCACTTCTATAAGTCCAGCAAAGGCGACGAGAAGGACTGGGGCGAAGGCGAGCGTGCGATTTCTGAGGATGCAGCATCCCAGGTGACATCGTGCATGCAGACGGTCGTGTCTGAAGGCACGGGCGTTGGCGGCGCAGTTGACGGCTATGACGTGGCGGGCAAGACCGGCACGGCCGAACGTGCCGACGAGAACGGCGGCTACCTCAAGGAGAACTACATGTCGTCCTTTATGGGCTTTGCACCGGCACAATCGCCCAAGGTGCTGTGCTATATCACGCTCGACGGAACGCCGAGCGGCTCAGATGCCGCTGCGGTGCCGTTCCAGTCCATTATGGCCAACGCGCTCGACGTGCTGGGTATCCCACACACGAAGTAGGGGGTTACAATCTTTGGGGCGTGGTTTGTTGTCCCATATGAGGGGTGTTCACATGCCCTGCACCACGCATGCGCGGCGCTGGGATACAATACGCCGATAGCATTATTTAGGTTTACAGGGGAGCTGCAATGATAGAGATCGCCGTCAACAACCTCGCGGCCGCAACAGGGGCCCGAACCGTGACGGGAGAAGTCGATCGGGTATGCCGCGGGTGCGTTATCGACTCGCGCCAGGTCGAGGAAGGGACGATTTTCGTCGCCTTTCCCGGTGAAAACGTCGACGGAAATGATTTTGCTTCCCGTGCCGTCCAGTCGGGTGCCGGCGCCGTCGTGATGACGCGTGAGCCCGAGGCCGAGCTGGTCTCGCTGGCGCAGGGCAAGGGCTGTGCCATCTTGCTGACCGATGATCCCGAGGAGTTTCTGCTGCGTTTGGCGCACGCGTATCGCCTGGAGCTTGGCTGCCTGGTCGTTGGCATTACCGGTTCCATCGGCAAGACGACGACCAAGGACGTTCTCGCCGCTGTGCTCGCCAAGCGCTATCGTGTCTGGGCCACCAAGGGCAATTTCAATAACCTGATCGGCATGCCGCTCACGGTGCTTTCCGCTCCGGCCGATACCGAGGTCCTGGTGCTCGAGATGGGCATGAACCATTTCCACGAGATCGAGCGCCTGTCCCAGTCCGCCAATCCCAACCTTGCCATCGTGAGCAAGATCGGCACCTCTCATATCGGCATTTTGGGCAGCCGCGAGAACATCGCCCGCGCTAAGGCCGAGATTGTCCAGGGCATGTGCGCCGCCGGCGACTATTTGCCGCTGCTGGTTTTGGGCGGCGAGGACGATTTTACGCCGTTCATTCGCGATACGTTCGCCCGGCCTGCTGGTATCGACGTGATGCTGGCCGGTGTCTCTGACGATGATGAGGTCCGCGCCCGCGACGTTCGCGTTGATGACGAGGGCCGTCCGGTCTTTACGCTCGATTTTGGTCAGGGCGAGACAATCGATACCATGCTTGCCATCCCCGGCGTGCAGTCCGTTCCTAATGCCGTTAAGGCCGCCGCGGTTGCCTATCGCCTGGGCGTGACGCCCGAGCAGATCGATGCTGCCTTTAGGGGTCTTACGATCACCGGGCACCGCCAGGAGATCAAGCGCGCCAAGAGCGGTGCACGCATCATCGACGATTCCTATAACGCCAGCGCCGAATCGATGGCAGCCGGCCTCGATCTGCTGTGCTCGCTTTCATGCACGGGGTCTCGCATGGCGATCCTGGGCGAGATGGGCGAGATGGGCGATGAGGCTCCTCGCATGCATGAGCTCGTGGGCGCCTATGCCGCCGCCAAGAAGCTCGACATGCTGGCGTGCGTGGGTGGTGAGCTGGCCCAGCTTATGGCCGATGCCGCGCGCATGATGGGCATGGACGAGGACCGCATCCAGGTGTTCTCCGATTATCAGCAGGTGCTCGACCGCATGGGCGGCGCGCTTGAAAAACATGATGTTGTACTGGTCAAGGGTTCCCGCTTTGTTGAGCTCGACCGCTTTGTGGAAGGTGTGTGCTAGCCCATGTTCGGCAATCCCTCGTATCCAACGTATCAGGCTTTTTTGGGGCTTGGCATCGCCGCAGCCATTGCGCTGCTGCTCATGCCGTGGTGGATTAAGCTGCTCAAGGTCGAGGGTATCGGCCAGCAGGTTCGTGCCGACGGCCCCAAGCGTCATTTGGTTAAGCAGGGAACGCCCACCATGGGTGGTGTTGTCATCCTCGTCGCGATCTCGCTGACCTGCCTGCTGATGGGAAAGCTCACCACCGAGCTCGTGCTCGTGCTGCTCGCCACGCTGGCGACCGGTGTGCTGGGCCTGATCGACGACCTGACCTCCGTTACGCATGGGCGCTCGCTCGGTCTGACGCCTCATGCCAAGATGATCGGCCTAACCATTATCTGTGTCACCTTTACGGTGCTTGCCGTCAACTGGTGCGGCGTCGCCCCCGAGATTCGTTTTCCCGGTGGGTTGACGATTGACCTTGGCGTGCTTTCGACTGCCATCTGCGGCTATTCGTTCCCGTGGCTCTATATTGTCTTTTGCTGGCTGATGATTGCCGGTCTTTCTAATGCCGTGAACTTGACCGATGGCCTTGACGGTCTTGCTGGCGGCACCTCCATGATCGCCATGCTCGCCATGGCTGCCATGGCGTTTTTGCACGGAGACGTGAACCTGTCCATCTTCTGCACCGCGTGTGCCGGTGCCTGCCTGGGCTTTCTGTGGTTCAACTGCTATCCGGCGAGCATCTTTATGGGTGATACCGGCTCGCTTGCTCTGGGCGCCGCGTTTGCCTGTACGTCCATCATGACTAACACCGAGGTCGTCTCCCTCATCATCGGTGGCCTGTTTATCGTTGAGACCCTGTCGGTCATGATTCAGGTTGTCTACTTCCACTTTACGCACAAGCGCGTCTTCCTTATGGCGCCCATCCATCATCATTTCGAAAAGAAGGGTTGGGCCGAGACCAAGGTCGTCATCCGTTTTTGGATTATCGCTGCGGCATTTGGTGCCGTTGGCCTTGCTCTGTTCTTCCAGTTGGGATAGTGGTCTTTCATGCCTCTTGCTGATGTCTTTAGCCTGCTCGTTTTGGGTCAGGGCAAATCCGGTCTCGATGTCGCCCGCTGGGCGCTGGCACATCCAGAGCGCGTAAGCGCCGTTACCGTGTATGGCGGCGGCACCTCTGAGCCCAATGACGCCACGCGTGCGCTCGAGGCTGCTGGTGCGTCGTTTGTCTATGGGACCGAACAGGTCGAGGGCGCCTATGACGTATGCGTGACGTGCCCGGGCATCTCGGAGTTCTCGGGCTTCTTTAAGGCCGGGCGCGAGCATGCCGCCCAGATTATGGGTGAGCCCGAGTTTGCCTATCGCCTGTCGCCCGATAACTGGATTGCCATCACGGGCACCAACGGCAAGACGACCACCACGTCGCTGACCGATTATCTGCTCAAGGCTTCCGGTGAGGCCAGTGTAGCTGTCGGCAACATCGGTGAGCCGCCTATCAACGAGATTGACGGCCGAGCCCACAACGAGTGGTTTGTGGCTGAGCTCTCGAGCTATCAGATTGCTACGACCACCGAGCTCCACCCTCGCGTGGCGGTGCTGCTCAACATCACTCCCGACCACTTGGGCTGGCATAAGAGCCATAAGAACTATGCGCTTGCCAAGATCAAACTGTTTGACAATATGGTCGATGACGATCTGGTGGTCGTCGACGTCGAAGACGCCGGCATTCACGAGTTCGATGAGTACATCTACACGCCGGGTCGTCGCATCTGCAAGGTTGCCTTTGACGAGCCAGAGGGTGAGGATGTCGCCTTTGTGCGCGATGGCAAGATGATCGTGCGCCTGAAGGGCGTCGAGACCCCGCTCATCGCTACATCCGAGCTCAAGATCTCGGGCCATCATAATGTTATCAATGCCCTGTGCGCTGCCACGGCTGTCCTGGCCGTCGGTGCCAATCCCGAGGGCATTTGCCGCGGTCTGGCCTCGTTCCAGCCGCTCGAGCACCGCGTGGAGCCGTGCGGCGAGATTGACGGTGTGCGCTACGTCAACGATTCCAAGGCGACCAACACCGACGCGGTCGAGAAGGCACTGACGGCATTTCCCGATGACGACGTGATCTTGCTGCTCGGCGGCCACGATAAGGGCACGCCGCTCACGGACTTCGCGCGCGTTGTTATGGATAACGTGCGCTCGGTCGTCTGCTTTGGCGATGCGCGCGAGCGCTTCACCGCCGCTATGGACGAGGCCGATGTCGATGGCGATGTGGATATCGCCCAGGCGGATGACCTACGCGATGCCGTGGACGTTGCCCGTTCGCTGTCGAGCCGTGGCGACGTGATCTTACTTTCTCCTGCCTGCTCTTCGTTCGATGAGTTCTCGGGCTATGAGGAGCGCGGCCGCGTGTTTAAGGACTATGTGGCCCAGCTTGCCGCTGCAGCGAAATCGCAAATGGAATAGGGGTTGCCGGTGAGAGAGGAGAGCCCCCGACAAGGTATGAGGAGGCCCGACTCGGACCGTGCTTCCTCGCGGCGTAGCACACCGCGTTCCGGTCGCGGCGGGCAGTCGTTTAGCGAACGCTATATTGCCGGCGTTCCCGCCCGCATCATGCGCCCCCGTCTGATATTCATGGCCTGTCTGTTTATCTTGGTGTGTTTTGGCCTGCTGATGGTGTACTCGGCGTCTTCGGTCGAGGCACTGCACGAGAATGGCTCAGCGACGTTTTTTCTGGGTCGACAGGCTGCGTTTGCCGGAGTTGGCGTGCTGGCTATGGTTGCCATCGTGCGCGTTTTGCCGGACAGCTGGTTTGGGGAGGATGTGCTCAGGATCTTCCTCATAGGCATGATAGGGCTACTGTTTCTGGTGTTCTTGGTGGGCAGCGGCAGCCGTGGCGCCACGCGCTGGCTCAACATCGCCGGCATTCAGTTCCAGCCTTCCGAGTTTTTAAAGCCATTTGCCATTGCGTATTCGGCCATCATGCTTGATCGCTTCTTTTCGCCCGGTGGCAACATCAACGAATTCCTTCGCAAGATGGGCATCTACCTGGGCATTTCGCTCTTTCTGATCTTTATCCAGCCCGATTTCGGTACCGTCCTGATCATCCTGCTGACCCTCATGTGCATGGCGTTGTTTGCGGGTCTCGACCCGAGATTTATCATCGGCGTGCTAATCTTCGGCATTCTCGTGATCGTGATTGCACTTGTCGCAGAGCCGTACCGTATGGTGCGTATTCAGGTTGCCTTGAACCCTTGGGCTGATGAGTATGGTGACGGCTATCAGGCCACGCTTGCCATCATGGCCTTTGCCTCGGGCGGTCTGTTCGGCCGTGGCATCGGCAACTCAACCATGAAGTACTCGTATCTGCCCGAGGCGCACAATGACTACATCCTGGCCATCATTGGCGAGGAAGTCGGCTTTGTCGGAACCGTGCTGTTCTTCTTGGTGTTTGCGATGCTGATCTACTCGGCGTTTCGCATTGCCGAGCAGGCGACCGATCGTCGGGGCGCGCTTATGGCGTCTGGCTCCGCGGTCATTCTCGCGGTGCAGTTTTTGATTAACGCGCTTGGCATCCTCAACGTGTTTCCCATGACGGGCAAACCGTTGCCGTTTATTAGCTACGGCGGTTCGTCGATTATCGTGTCGCTTATGCTTGCCGGGTTGATTCTGCGCGTTTCGTACGAGAGCGCCCGCCGCGATGAGTATGACCGCCGCCGTGAGAGCTTTGCCGTTATGGACGAGAGCACCGCCGGCGTGGCCCACGTGCGCGGTGAACGACCTTCGCGTAGCGGCTTTACCGTTCTGGATGGCTCTGCGACCGAGCCGGCAGCTCGTCCACGTCCGCGGACGGCGCCGCAAGGTCGTCCGCAGCGCCCCAGCCCTCGCAGCGCGGGCGGCGGATATAATCGAATCGATTTGAACTCGGACCCGTCGGCGCGTTTGCGCACCGACGACCAGGGACCGCGTGTACGAAGGGACTACCATGACCGATAAGATGACCGTTGCTATTGCAGCCGGCGGCACGGCAGGACACATTAACCCCGCGCTCGCTTTGGCCGAGGAGCTGCATGACCGTGGCCACCACGTTGTGTTCGTGGGCCAGTCGCGCAAGCTCGAGGGTCGTCTGGTCCCCGAGGCTGGGTTTGATTTTGTGCCCATTACGGTCACGGGCTTCGACCGCTCCCGTCCCTGGACAGCGCTGACCTCGCTGTGGCGTGTCAACAAGGCCAAGCGTGCGCTCGCCAGTCATTTCTCAAAGGTCGGCAAGCCCGATGCTGCCATCGGTTTTGGTGCCTATGTCGAGGTTCCGCTGCTGGGGTGGTGCAAGGGCGCAGGCGTTCCGTATCTGCTACATGAGCAGAACTCTGTTCCGGGCCTGGCCAACAAGATGATGAACTCCCACGCCGCTCGCGTGTGCATCTCGGTGCCGGCAGCGCGCTCGGTCTTTGAGCGCGAAGGTGACCCTGACCACGTGCTCATGACCGGCAACCCCGTACGTCGCTCGGTGATCGAGGGCGATCGCGCTCGCGGCCGCAAGGCACTTGGCGTTCCCGAGGACGCTACGCTGCTGCTCGTCTTTGGCGGTTCACTTGGCGCCCAGCACCTCAACGAGCGCGCGGTTTCGCTCAAAAACGAGCTGCTTTCGCGCAAGAACCTCTATGTGTTGCATTCGACGGGTGCCGACGGCTTTGAGGAGACCGAGCGCGCTTTGGCGCTGACGCCCGAGGAGGCGAAGCGTTACCGCGTCCAGCCTTACATCGACAACATGGGCGATATGCTGGCTGCTGCCGATTTGGTGCTCTCGCGTTCGGGTGCATCGAGCGTGGCCGAGATCGCTGCGCTCGCCGTGCCCTCGATACTCGTGCCGTATCCGCATGCGACGGCCGACCACCAAACCACCAATGCCCGTTATCTGGTCGACGCCGGGGCCGGCGTGCTCTGTGCCGATGCCGATATCGACGGTTCTGCCTTTGCCGATGAGCTGCTGCACCTGGTCGATGACGCGGCAGAGCGCGACGTCATGCGTCAGGCGGCGCGTGGTCTGGCTCAGGATAGGGCCGCCGCTCTTCTGGCCGATGCGGTAGAGGGTTTGCGTTAGTTAGACGGGATATCGTCGGTCGCCCTCGCGCTGATGCGGTAGGTGCGGTACAGTTAACGGGTTACAGGCAGTGTTTACGCAAGGAGTACACGAGCACATGGCTGATTCCCAGACTGCAACCTCCGCGCCCGAGTTTAAGAGCGCCCACTTTATCGGTATCGGCGGCGCCGGCATGAGCGGCATCGCCCTCGTTCTGCACGAGCGCGGTTATGCCGTTACCGGCTCCGACCTTAAGACGTCACGTTATATCCGCCAGCTTACCCGCGCTGGTGTGAAGGTGCACGTGGGCCATGAGGCAGCCACGATCGACGAGGTCAAGCCCGACGTGGTTGTTGTCTCCACCGCTATTCCGGAGTCCAACCCTGAGCTCGTTCGCGCTCGCGAGCTTGGTATTCCCGTGTGGCCCCGTGCCAAGATGCTCTCTGCTTTGGGCCACGGCTACACCACCGTCGCTGTTGCCGGCACGCATGGCAAGACCACCACGTCTTCGATGTGCGCCACCATGCTCGACCGCATGGGTCTGGATCCGAGTTTCTTGATCGGCGGCATCGTCGAGGGCTATGACACGAACGGCAAGAACGGCTCGGGCGACTACTTTGTCGCCGAGGCCGACGAGTCCGACAGCTCCTTCCTGTTCCTGAACCCCAACGTGGTCATTGTGACCAACGTCGAGGCCGACCACCTCGATCACTACTCGGGTATCGAGGAGATCGAGGCAACTTTCGCCAAATTCATGAGCCTGGTGGGCGAGGACGGCACCGTCATCGTCTGCGGCGAGGACCCGCATCTGGTCGAGCTCGCCAAGTCGACGGGCCGTCACGTGCTTTCCTACGGCTTTGCCGAGAGCAACGACATCGTCTGCGTGCACCCGGATGTCAAGGGCATCCAGAGTGACTTTATCGTTCGCTTTGAGGACGGCACTGAGCACGCTGTGGAGATCAAGAGCAATCCCGGTCGCCACAACATGCTCAACGCCACGGCCGTGCTCACCGTCGCCCATGTCCTGGGCCTTGACATCGACGCCGCCGCCAAGGCGCTCTCGAGCTTTGAGGGCGTCCGCCGTCGCTTTACCCACGTGGGCGATATCGATGGCATCACCGTGGTCGATGATTACGGCCATCACCCCACCGAGATCAAGGCGACGCTTGCCGCCGCTTCGTCGCTGGGCTACAAGCACGTCGACGTCGTGTTCCAGCCGCACCGCTATTCGCGCCTGCAGGCCCTGTGCGACGACTTTGCCGATGCATTTGCCAATGCCGATAAACTGCTGCTGATCGATGTGTTCTCGGCTGGCGAGATGCCCATTCCGGGTGTCACCTCTAAGATGCTCGCCGATACCGTGCGCGCCAAGCATCCTGGCAAGGAGGTCGTGTACTGCTCCAGCCGTCTTGAGCTCAATCAGGAGCTCGAGCAGATGGTGGGCGAGGGCGACCTGCTGCTCACCATGGGTGCCGGCGACGTTACGACCGTCGGTCCCGAGTTCATTGAGTATCTGACTGCCAAGAAAGACGCTTAAGTCTAATGGGTCTGTTTAACGCCGTCATGGCGCTCTCGGGCATGATCGACACGGATGTGATCGAGGACGAGCGCCTTGCGCGTCATACGAGCTATCGTATCGGCGGCAAGGCCGACCTCTTTGTGACGTGCCATAGCTATCATGCCCTCCGCCGCGCCGTGGCGGTGCTCGATCGCGAGCAGGTGCCGTGGGTCATCATCGGCAAGGGCTCCAATCTGCTGGTTGCCGATGGCGGTTATCGCGGTGCCGTCATTTCGCTCGGACGTGAGTTCCAGCGCACGGTTGTTGCCGATGACGGTTGTACGCTGACGGTCGGTGCGGGCGTGATGTTTGCGCGCCTGGTCAACGATGCCCTGTCGCGTAGCCTCTCGGGCCTTGAGTTTGCCGTTGGCATTCCTGGTTCGGTCGGCGGTGCGATATCTATGAATGCCGGCACGCGGACCGAGTGGATTGGCTCGCTGGTTGAGGATGTCGTAACGTTTGACCCGGCATCCGGTATCAAGCATTATGCGGGGTCCGAGATCTCTTGGGGCTACCGCGAATGTAGCCTTCCCCGCAATGAGATCATCCTCGAGTGCGTGCTCAAGCTTAAACCGGCGCCCAAGGCCGACATTCGCGAGCGCATGGAGCGGTACCTTACAAGGCGCAAGCGTACGCAGCCCATGGGTCGCGCATCCTGCGGGTCGGTCTTTCGCAACCCGCCCGATGCGAGTGTGGGCAAGCTTATCGAGGATTGTGGATTAAAGGGTTTTTCAATTGGCGGCGCGGAAGTTTCGCCCGTTCACGCTAATTTTATCGTTAATAACGGAACTGCCTCGGCCGATGACGTTGCCGCGGTTATCAGACATGTGCACGGAAAGGTGAGGGAGGCGTATGGCATCGAGCTCAGACCGGAAGTTAAATTCCTCGGCTTCTAGAGCATCGAAACCCACCTTCCGCCGCGCCGGAGGGCGTTCCGGCGCGCCTGCCAAACCTCAACGCAATACCGTCGCGCACTCTAAGTCTGTCGGGCATGCTCGACAGGCCAGTCGTCCGGTCGTCGGCTCGCAGCTCGGTAATCGTCCGGCCGCAAAAAAGTCCTCGCGTCCCTCGGTGACGTCAAAGCCTGTTATGGGCGCCAAGCCTGCCCGTCCCATGGCAACTCCCAAGCCCTCGACGGGAACTAAAGCGGCACGTCCAGGCCGCACGCTGGGCGCATCGAAACCGCGCTCGCTGACATCGGTGCCGGCTACCGCCAAGAAGCCTTCGAGTAAAAAAGGCTTCAACCCGTTATCTTCACTTGGAGCGATGGCAAATAAAACATCAGACGCCGCTTCTGTCGTTACAGGCAAAGGCAAAATCGTGGGCGGCGTTTTGGCCGTCTTGGCCGTGCTCGTCGTCGTTGCCATCGTGGTGATCAACTCTGGATTGTTTACTGCCACTGATATTCAGATTCAAGGCAGCGAGCATGTGACGAAGCACGATGCTATCCAGCTGATCGACTTGCCCGAGGGAACGTCGCTTTTTAACGTCGATCCCGACCAGATTACCGAGGATCTCAAGCAAAACCCGTGGGTCTCGGGCGTAGATGTCCAGCGCCAGTTTCCCCATACGCTTATCATTACGCCGACGGAGCGTAAAGTTATCGCCATTGCATATATCAGCTCCGACGACCTTGCCTGGGCTATCGGAGACGATGACACCTGGATCGCCCCGCTGTCGACGTCGGTCGAAGTGGACGACCAGGGCAACGTCATCACGACAGGGCAGGGCTCAAATACCTTGACCGGAATCGATGCCGCGCTGGCGCTCGCCAAGCATTATGGCGCGGTGTTGTTGACTGATGTCTCGGCGGATGTCGCTCCGGTTTCCGGCCAGGCGGTGAACTCGAAAGCCGTTAAGGCCGGCCTGGATTATGTGCGTGGTTTTTCGAGCGAGTTCTTGGGACAAGTCAAGGATATTTCCACGCCTTCGGTCGAAGCCATCTCGGCAAACCTCAATAACGGCATTGAGGTGTCGCTGGGCGATTCGGACGATATCGCCAAGAAGGAACGCGTAGTCACCAAGTTGCTTTCGCAGGTAGAGGGCGTAACGTATATCAATGTGCGCTCTCCAGGCAACTACACATTTAGGAATGCTCCGACCTCGTAGCGCTGGTTGATGCTTTGTTGAGGGGCCATACCACGCCGTTTATCTGGTTTGTTTGGTTTTCACGGTCAATTATTTGACTGATACGTTCATAATGTGCAAACATAATACGGTTTACCTTTGCATTTACTTTCAACCTGAAGGTTAATGTGCGCAGGGGTCGACCCATGCTATGGCTATAACCTTTGTTCGGAGGACCGACATGCACGAGACAGAGATCAACAACTACCTTGCCGTCATTAAGGTGGTCGGCGTCGGCGGCGGCGGTACCAACGCGGTCAATCGAATGATCGAAGAGGGCATCCGCGGCGTCGAGTTTGTTGCCATCAACACCGATGCTCAGGCACTCGCGATCTCTGATGCCGATATCAAGGTGCACATCGGCACCGACCTTACCCGCGGCCTGGGCGCCGGCGCCAACCCCGAGGTTGGCCGCAAGGCTGCCGATGAGTCCCGTGACGACATTGCCGAGGCGCTCGCTGGCGCCGACATGGTGTTTATCACCTGCGGTGAGGGCGGTGGCACCGGTACCGGCGCTGCTCCCATCGTTGCTGATATCGCGATGAACGAGGTCGGCGCACTGACTGTCGCCGTCGTGACCAAGCCCTTCACCTTCGAGGGCCGCAAGCGCAAGAAGAGCGCCGAGGAGGGCATCAAGACCCTCTCCGATTGCGTCGACACCATGATCGTCATCCCTAACGATAAGCTGCTCGACATCGCCGAGAAGAAGACCACCATGCTCGAGGCCTTCGCGATTGCCGATGGCGTCCTTTCCCAGGGCACCCAGGGCATCACCGACCTCATCACCGTCCCCGGTATCATCAACCTGGACTTCGCCGATGTTAAGACCATCATGAAGCAGGCCGGTACCGCCATGATGGGTATCGGTACCTCTTCTGGGGATACTCGTGCCGTCGACGCTGCCCAGCAGGCCATCTCCAGCCCGCTGCTCGAGAGCTCCATCGATGGTGCCACGCGCGTGCTGCTCTCCATCGCCGGTTCCAAGGACCTGGGCATCCAGGAGATCAGCGACGCCGCCGACGTTGTCGCCAACGCCGTCGACCCCGAGGCCAACATCATCTTCGGTACCGTTGTCGACGAGTCCCTGGGCGATCAGGTGCGTATCACCGTCATCGCTACGGGCTTCTCCGACTCCAACGTCAACCGTCAGGATGAGCTCTTTGCTGCTCAGCAGTCTCAGAGCAAGGCCGCTGCCTCCGCTGAGCCGCAGCGCACCGCTCCGGCTGCCAGCCCGGCTCAGGCCGCTCCGACCCGCAACGTCGGTGGTACCGAGCTGCCCAACTTTGGCAACGACCAGTTCGAGCTTCCCGACTTCCTGAAGCGCGGTAGCTTCTAGTTCGTTTTTCTCAACGACCTGCACGGGGTGTGTCCATTTGGATGCACCCCGTTTTGTTTCTCGTTTGTAAACGAAAGCCTCCAATCTCCTTACGTTCCCTTTACGTTTGGTCCCTACCGCTGCGGGTATCCTTTTAAGGAAGTATGACAGCCGTATAAACGCGGACTGCGCGGCGACGCCGCGGTACTTGTGTTATTAGGAGGCTTTAGTATGGCAGCACGTGCGGACAACGTTTCGCGTGTCGACCATGATGGAGTTACGTTGGTGGAGGGCGCGACATCCGATGTCCGCTTTGCCTTTACCGAGCGCACCGGTGGCGTTTCTGAAGATGCGTACTCCTCGCTCAACCTGGGCTCGCATGTAGGCGATGACCCCTTTGCTGTTCAAGAAAATCGTCGTCGAGCGCTCGAAGCTATGGGCGCCACTGAGTGCGAGCATAATCTGCTCGTGCCCAATCAGGTACATGGTGACCATATCGTTACGGTGACTTCGAACGGCGCCGACGATCTTGAGGCTGTTCGCGAGCAGATTGCCGAGGGCTGCGATGCCATCGTCTGTACGGCCCATGACGTGCCCGTGCTGCTCTGCTTTGCCGACTGCGTTCCCGTGGTGCTGGTGGCCCCTGGCGGATTTGCCGTGGTGCACTCCGGTTGGAAGGGCACGATTGCACGTATTTCTGCCAAGGCGTGCCAGGCGCTTTGCGATGCTGCCGGCTGCGATGCGAGCGACGTTTCCGCCTATATCGGCCCCCATATCTTGGCTGACGAATATGAGGTATCCCAGGAACTCATGGATCGCTTTGCCGTCGAGTTCTCTTGCATCGATGCGAGTGCCTCTCGCATGCTCGATCTTTCCGCTGCCATTTGTGAGGCGCTGGTAGATGCCGGTGTGGACGCGGATAATATCGTGGATACCCAGCTTTCGACTGTGCGTCAGAACGACCGCTTTTATTCCTACCGTAACGAGGACGGCACCTGTGGGCGCCATGCTGCGATCGGCGTGATGCTATGAGAAAGATCGTATCGGTCCTGAGCGCCGCTGTGCTTACGCTTACGCTGTGCGCCTGTTCTTCGGGATCTTCTACCTCTTCCATTACCGTGGCCGGCTCCACGACCTGCCTTCCTATCGCCGAAATTGCGGCAGAGGGCTTTAAGGAGGAGACCGGCATCGACGTGCTCGTTTCCGGTTTGGGCTCTTCCGCTGGCATCGAAGCCGTCAGCGCTGGCACGGCCGATATCGCCAGCTCCTCCCGTGGACTCAATGCCGACGAACAGGATCTGGGCCTGACTCCCATCGTCATTGCCCACGACGGTATCGCGGTCATCGTGAACGAAGACAACCCCGTCGATAACCTCTCGACCGAGCAGCTCCGCGATATCTATGCCGGCAAGATCACCAACTGGAAAGAAGTCGGTGGCGAGGACCTGAGGATTCAGGTTATCAACCGAGATGAGGCGTCTGGCACGCGTGAAGCCTTCCGCACCATCGTGATGGACGGCACCCCGTTCGATCGCCGCTCCGCCGTTCTTTCGGGCACGGGCCAGGTGCGCGACGTGGTATCTCGTTCGCGCGGGGCTATCGGCTACATTTCGCTGGGCTTCGTCGATAGCCTCAACGCCAAGACCTCGGTCAAGGCCGTCTCGGTCAATCATGTTGAGGCGTCCGAGAAGACGGTCGCGAGTGGCGGCTATCCCATCTCGCGCGACCTTTACTTCTTTGTGAAGGGTGCGCCTTCGCAGCAGGCGCAGGATTACATCGACTACGTGACGTCCGAAAAGATGGACAAGCAGATTCGCGAGGCGGGCTTTATTCCCGTCACCAACGACGAGAAGGGGAGTGAGTAGCATGGAAGCACAGGAAAACTCCCAGACTGAGCAGAATGCTCAGGCGCCCAAGAAGCGCGAGCTGGCGCTCGTATCGCGCAGCACCTATATCAAGGAGAAGGCGCTGCAGTGGATTTTCTTTGCCTGCGCGTTCTTGGCGGTTGTTACCGTCATCCTGATTTTTGTCTTTACCACGTACTCGGCGCTGCCCGTCTTTACCGACATCGGTCTGGCGGACTTCTTTAGCTTTACGTGGGCACCCTCTGAGGGCCACTACGGCATCGTGTCGCTGCTTGCCGGCTCGGGTCTGGTGACCGTCGGTGCGCTCGCCATGGGTGTGCCCCTAGGCGTGGGCACGGCCGTGTATCTGGTCGAGATCGCCAGCAAGCGCGTGCGCAAGCTCATCAGCCCTGCCGTTGACCTGTTGGCCGGCATCCCTTCTATCATCTATGGCTTCTTTGGCATGATCATCATCCGTCCGTTTATCGCGCAACTGACCGGTGGTCTTGGTTTTGGTGCGCTGACGGCGTGGTTCGTGCTTGCCATCATGATCGTCCCTACCATCACCACGCTCACCATCGATGCCCTCAATTCCATTCCCATGGGTATTCGCGAGGCATCGTATGCCATGGGTGCTACTAAGTGGCAGACCATCTATAAGGTCGTGCTACCTGCCGCCAAGCTGGGTATCGTGGATGCCATCGTGCTGGGTATGGGCCGTGCCATCGGCGAGACCATGGCCGTGCTCATGGTCGTGGGTAACGCCCCGGTTATTCCCGACAGCATTGCGAGCCCCATCTCGACGCTCACGAGCCAGATCGCGCTCGACATGAGCTATTCCTCGGGTCTGCACCGCTCGGCGCTGTTCGGCATGGGCGTGGTCCTGTTTATCATCTCCGCCACGCTGGTGGGCATCGTCCGTCTGATTTCTAAGAAGAAGAGGGGGTAGGCTATGTCCGATTCCGTTGACACGACGGTCGATACGACCTCGTCGCGCGAGCGCATCAAGCGTGCCCTTTCCCATGGCAAGAAGGGCCGCATCAACAAGGACCTGTCCAACAAGATCATGCTTGGCGTGTTCCGTGCCGCGGCATACATCACCACGCTGGTGCTTGTCGCTATCATTGCCTATGTGGTCATTAACGGCCTGCCGCATATCTCGCTCGACTTTATCTTCGGTTGGCCCCAGGGCGTCAACGCCGAGGGCGGAATTTGGCCCACGATCGTCTCGACCGTCTATGTGACGGCGCTCGCCATGCTTATCTGCACGCCGATTGCTGTGCTGGCAGCCGTCTATCTGGCCGAGTACGCCAAGCAGGGCAAGGTCGTCGAGCTCATTCGCTACGCTGCTGACGCTTTGGCCTCGGTGCCCTCCATCGTTATGGGCCTGTTTGGCTACGCCTTGTTTGTCGAGGCCATGGGCCTGGGCCTTTCGATGGTCTCGGCCGCTCTGGCGCTCGCGCTCTTGATGCTTCCCATCGTCATGCGCACCACCGAAGAGGCCATTCGCGCCGTCCCGCGCTATATCCGTTGGGGCGCGTACGGCCTGGGCGCCACCAAGTGGCAGGTTGTCTCCAAGATTGTGCTTCCTTCTGCCTTTGGCCGTATTGCCACGGGCATCGTCCTCGCCATCGGCCGCGCCATTGGCGAGACCGCGGTGGTGCTCTACACCATGGGCCAAGCCATCAATCTACCTATTTCGCCGCTCGATTCCGGCCGCCCCATGACGGTTCACCTGTACCTGCTTGCCAACGATGGCATCAACATGAACGCAGCCTACGGCACCGCGCTCTTGCTGATGGTGATCATTCTGGCCTTCAACCTGTTTGCGCGCTTCCTGTCGCGCAAGCGTCGCTAGTTAAGGAGTCCCATGTCCGTTTATCAGTCCGCTCCCACGCTGGAGCAAGCGGCCATCACGGCCAAGGATTTCAACTTTTGGTACGGTGACTTTCATGCGCTGACGGGGCTTGACCTCAACATCGCCAAAAACGCCATCACCGCCTTCATTGGCCCTTCGGGCTGCGGCAAGTCGACGTTTTTGCGCTGCATCAACCGCATGAATGATCTGATCGAGGGTACGCGCGTCGAGGGCACCATGACGCTCGACGGCAATGATATCTATGCCGAGGGCGTCGACCCGGTCGACCTCCGTCGTCGCGTGGGCATGATCTTTCAGCAGCCCAACCCGTTTCCTAAATCCATCTACGAGAATGTCGCCTTTGGCCCTCGTCTGCAGGGCGTGACTAGCAAAAGCGACCTCGATGACATCGTGGAAGAATCGCTCAAGCGCGCCAACCTCTGGAAAGAGGTATCCAATCAGCTCAACAAGGATGGTTTGGCGCTCTCGGGCGGTCAGCAGCAGCGTCTGTGCATCGCGCGCGTGCTTGCGGTGCAGCCCGATGTCCTTCTGATGGACGAGCCCTGCTCCGCCATCGACCCCACGTCCGTCTCTAAGGTCGAGGATCTGATGGCCGAGCTGGCGCCCGAGATGACGATCATCATCGTCACGCATTCAATGCAGCAGGCAGCTCGTATCAGCGACTACACCGCATTTTTCTTGCAGGAAGTTGCCGGCGAGCCCGCCACGCTCATCGAGTATGGTCAAACCGACGCGATCTTCACCAGCCCGGTGGACTCGCGGACGGAAGACTATATCACCGGCCGCTTTGGCTGATCGGTGCGACTAGTCCCAAGCCGATCGGACCTAGTCCGGTGCGTATTCACTGTGCGGGCGGCATGACCGCACCCAACTGATTGGAGTGAACCATGCGCAAACTGTTTTCCCGTCAGCTCGTCGAGGCCCGTCACGAGATGCTGAGCATCTATGAGGCCGTCGATCTGGCCCTCCACGATGCCGTGAAGGCCTATGTGACCGACGACCGCAAGCTCGCCACCAAGACCAAGAAGCGCACGCTTTCGATTGACGCGCGCTGCGCCAACCTGGAGGCCGTCTGCTACAACCTGATCGCCACGCAGTCACCGGTCGCCTCCGACTTCCGCCTGCTTCAGACGATCATCTATGTCGACTTTAACCTGCAGCGCATGACCGATAAGGTCCGTCAGATCTGCCGTGCCACGCGTCATATGATCAAGGCCGACATCTCGCTGCCCAAGGAGCTTGTCGGCACGGTTGAGGCCGAGGCTGAGGCCGTCTACCAGGTGCTGGGCTCTTCGCTTTCTGCGCTCGTCACCAATGATATGTCCATCATCTGCAACCTGGCCGTCGAGGACGAGCCAGTGCACGCTGCCTACGAGAAGTTCTTCCGCACCTTTAACCGTATGGATACGGGCGACTTTATGGACGACGACAGCAACTATGACGACCTGCGCCGCGCCATCATGGTTTCGCGCTACCTCGATCGCATCGCTTCCATTTCCATCGATGCCGCTTGCCGTCTGACCTTCCTGTTGGCTGGTCAGCGTATGAACGCCGGCGATATCGCCCGTGTGGACGAGGATGAGCTCGAGAGCATGCGCGTGCCTTCGGGCGAGGGTGTTATCATGAGGCCCGCCGTCGACGCGCGTTACGTTGCCAAGGTGCCCGCCAACGAGGTCAGCGAGGGTCTTCGCTACCTGCTCGATCATCTTGAGGACGAGGACGATGGCGAGGACGACGAGGAGTAAGTGACCCCGTTCGTCGAAAGATTGTAAATACCTAAGTGAGCGCGGCCTTGCACATGCGGGACCGCGCTCTTGCGTTAGCATGGGACTACTTGTTTGGCTGTCAGCGGAGGCGATTGGCAATGGATAACTATTTGGACTTGATGCGCGCTCGCCGCGAGCAGATTCTGGAACGTTTTTATGCGGCGCTCGATCGCGCGGGCCGCCCCCACGACGCCGCGCGCCTCATTGCCGTGTCCAAGACCGTTGGTGTCGATGAGACTGTTGCTGCCATCCAGGCGGGGTATCGCCATTTTGCCGAGAACCGCCCGCAGGAGCTCGTTCGCAAGCTTGCGGGCCTCGCAGAGCATCCGGAGCTACCCGAGGTGCGCTTCGATATGATCGGCAACCTGCAGACCAACAAGATCAATGCGGTTCTGGGCTCGGCTGAGCTGATTCATTCGGTAAGCTCGCTGCATTTGGCGCAGGCTATCTCGACCCGTGTGGTCCGCAAGATTGAGGCGGGTGAGCTCTCCGGCCCCCAGCGTGTGCTGATCGAGGTCAATGTGAGTGGTGAGGAGTCCAAGGGCGGCTTTTCGCCCGATGAGATTCGCGCCGCCGCGGGTGAGCTTGCGGAACTTGAGGGAATTTGCGTACAGGGGCTTATGACTATGGCGCCCCGGGGGAATAAGGATGTGGCACGCCGCACCTTTGCGGGGCTTCGTGAGCTGAGGGATGAGCTGGAGGCGGCGCATCCCGATTTGAACCTGCCTGAGCTTTCCTGCGGCATGAGCGAGGACTTTGAGCCTGCCCTTGAGGAGGGCTCTACGCTCGTTCGCCTGGGCAGGGTAGTATTTAGCCCGGAGTTTGCAGTAAAATAAGGCTCTGAAGTGCGCACTGATTATCGGGGCGCCTGCACTAAACCGCGAGAGGACACAACCATGGGCTTCCTTGACGAGATTAAAAATAAGATGCACCTGGGCGGCCAGCAGGGTTACGACCAGGGTTATGGCCAGGACGACGACTACGGCTACGATGACGGCTATGACGATAGTTATCAGGGCAACGGCTACAGCGGTGCTTCGGGCGAGGGCTTCTACACCCAAGACGAGCCGAGCAACGGCCTGCTTGGTCAGACGCGCCGCGGTGAAGCTGAGTCGGTTGCCGTGTATACGCGCTCCGGTCAGCTGGTCGGCGATGACTCCCGCCATGCTACGACGTATAACCCGCCTTCGCGCTCGCAGGACAGTGTTGCGAGCGGTTATCGTCCTGGTGCCTATGACACGCCGTCGAGCTACGCCGAGAACACCCGCGCCCGTGCCGCCGCTGCGCCCGCGCCTGCACCGAGCGATGCCTCGGCCTATGCGAGCAACATCATCAACGCCACGCCGCAGCTGCCGGCCTATGTCCTGCGCCCCGAGAGCTACGACGACGTGGAGACCGTGGTGCGCCGCGTTCGCACCAAGCAGCCTGTCGCACTGATTTTTGTGGGCGTACGCACCGAAGTTGCCAAGCGCGTCTTGGACTTCTCTTACGGCTTTGCCTGCGGTCTGGGTGCCGCGGTCAAGGAGGTGGGCGACCGCGTGTTCATGGTGCTGCCCGCCGGTTGCGAGGTCAAAGATTCCGATCTCAAGAAGCTTCGTGCCGACGGCTACCTCAAGTAAAGACAAGACGAGGAGATTCCCATCAACATCTACACTATCGTCCAGCTGGTCAACACGCTGTTCAACTTCTATTCCACGCTTATTGTCGTCTACTGCTTTATGACGTGGATTCCCATGAAGCAGGGTGGTTTGCTTCAGGATATTGCTGCGGTGCTCGATAGCGTGTGCGGTCCGTGGCTCAACCTGTTCCGTCGTTTCATCCCGCCGATGGGCGGTATCGATTTTTCGCCGGTCGTTGCGATTATTGCGTTGCAGTTGGTGCAGAGGCTGGTTCTGCAGCTTCTTATAGGTATACTCGTATAGAACTGGCTCAGTAACTTATGTCGGGCGCCCAGCGCCGAGGCGATGAAAAAGGAGAACTTGTTATGGCTATTACCCCTGCTGACATCCAGGCTCAGACTTTCTCTGAGGCCAAGCGCGGCTATGATCCCGCCGAGGTCGACGTCTTTTTGGAGACGCTGTCCTCCGAGGTTGACGCCATGCTTGCCAAGATCGTTGATCTTAAGGGTCGCCTGACCGCCACCGAGCAGCAGCTTGCCGACGCGCAGGCTCAGCTTGCCCAGGCCCAGGATACCGCCGCTCAGGCCGTTCCCGCTGCTCCTGTCGCCGCTCCCGCGCCCGACTTCTCCGCTCAGGAGCGTCAGATTTCCGCCGCTCTCATTGCGGCCCAGCAGACCGCCGAGGCAATTGTCAACGACGCTAACGAGAACGCTGACCGTATCCGCAACGAGGCCGACGCCAAGGCCCGCGAGGTCATCCGTCAGGCCCTGACCGAGAAGCAGGCCGAGCTCGAGGAGATCGACCGTCTGAAGGCTTCCCGCGAGGAGTTCAAGGCCGAGTATCTCAAGCTCATCCAGCACTTTATGGACGATGCCCAGAATTCCTTCCCGGCCGACCTCATGGCCTCCACGCCGGTCGGTTCTGCCGCTTCTCCCGCGGTGACCGTTCCCGCCGCCGAGCCGCTGCCCGTCGCCGATCCGGTTGTCCCCGTGGCCGATCCCTTCGCCCCGATCGACAACTTTGCCGCCGACGACCTGGACTAACATTCGGCCTACAATTTAGTGCCTAGAAAGGACCCGCAGCTTGCGGGTCCTTTTTTATGACTGTGCCGGGGTGCGCAACAAAAAAACCGAGTCCTGCACATAGTGGCGCAGAACTCGATGAACGGGTGAGCGGTCAAGGGTAGGTTTTGAGGCATGTCCCAAAACCTACTTGAGGAGGAAGTCGGAGAGGGGAATGGTGCGAGCCTCTCGATGCTCGGGGTCGGCGATATGGTCGGCAGGATAGCCACAGACGAGCATGTGATAGGGATAGACACCCTCGGGCAGGTCGAACTGCTCACGGGCCATCTCAGGCTTAAAATGGCACACCCAGCACGTTCCCAGGCCCTGCTCGGTGGCCTCCATCATCATCTGATCACACACGATGGACGTATCGATTTCACTGGAATTCATCTGGTCATACGGGCGCACCCAAGCATCATCGGTAACGCTGCAAATGAGGAAGACAAGCGGAGCTCCAAAGATAGACCCATCACGAGCAAACCGAGGCTGACAAGCAGCAGCCTTCTCCAGGAGCTCAGGCGTATCCAACACCATCACACGAGAAGGATGATTATTGCAAGCAGAAGGAGCAATACGCCCCGCCTCAACAATGGCATCCACAACAGCTTGCTCAACAGAACGATTCTCAAACTCGCGACAAGAATACCGAGACCGAGCCAGATCCAAATAAGACATACAAGCCCTCCAACAATTAAAAATCAAACAAACCCAAAGTAACCCAAACAGTACCCAAAGCAGCAATCGGCCAAACGCTCATCAAGGGCCAAAGTGTCCGAACGGCTACCATAGGTCCTTTCAGCCAAACCCCCATCGCGCTAAATCTATCAGCCATAGTTCCCAATGGTGGTACGTAAGGCGAAGGGCCGGCCACGGTTTACTTTCGAACGACTCTGCAAAGCAGCCGGAGTGAGAAAGCAAACCGTGGCCGGCCCTTCGCCGCCGGGACACGTACCCCCAATTAACTGTTCTTCATGACAATCGAATCCACGACATCGGCCACATTCTCGCAGCAGTCAGCGCAGTACTCCAGGAAGGCGTACACGTCACGCCAAGCGATGACCTCGAGCGGGTCCTTGCCGTTAACGTGCAGGTTGCGCATGGCGTTGATATAGAGCTCGTCGGCCTCGGACTCGATGGTGTTGATCTGGATGACGAGCTCGCGCAGCGTTTTGGACTTGCGGTAGTTGGGAAGTTCGACCATCAGGTCCTTCATGGCGCGGCAGGCATCGGTTACCTTGTGGGCGATGACGACGGCGTCGGGATGGATGCTCTGAATGTTGGTGAAGTAGACGCGCTGCACGACGCCCTCGATGCGGTCGAGCACGGTGTCGAGTGAGCAGCTCATCAGATCCAGATCCTCGCGCTCGAGCGGGGTGATAAAGGCGGTGAGCAGGGCGTCTTCGAGCTCGTGGTGCTTCTTGTCTGCCGCATGCTCAATCGCATGCATTTTATCGAGCATGTCGTGGATCTGCGCGGGGTCAAAGTTCTCAAAAATCTTGATGAGCAGCTCTGCGGCCTGAACGGCGAGGTCGGCGCAGGCGACGTAGTTGTCAAAGTAGAACGAATCGGGTTTCTTTGCCATGGGTGGGTCCTTTCGAGGCGAAGACGGGTGGGCGAAGTGTTGCGGTCCGGATGGACGTTCGGTTTGACTAGAGGAACATCATGAACAGCTTGGCCATGACAAAGCTGATGAGTCCACAGGCGGGGAAGGTGAAGAACCAGGTGAACATCATGTCCTTGACGACGCCGAAGTTGATGGCCGAGAGGCGCTTGACGGCACCGACGCCCATGATGGCGCAGGTCTTGATGTGGGTGGAGGACACGGGGATGCCGGTAAGGGTGGCTAGCAGCAGGTTCGCGGCGCCCGCGAGGTCGGCGGAGAAGCCCTGATACTTCTCGAGCTTAACCATGCTCTGGCCGACGGACTTGATGATGCGCTCGCCGCCCACGCTGGTGCCGATACCCATAGTGGCCGAGCATAGCAGCATAATCCAGATGGGGATGCCGGCATCGCCGACGCTAGTTTGGCCGTTTGCGAAGGCCACGCCTAAAAAGAGCACGCCGATGAACTTCTGTCCATCCTGCGCGCCGTGCATAAAGCTCATGGCCGCAGCGCTCGCGATCTGAGCGTATTTAAAGAAGACATTGGCACGTCGCCTGTTGGCGGCGGCGAAAAGAATCGAGACGAGTTTGCACAGGACCCAGCCCATGACAAAGCCCAGGCCGATGGAGAGCGCCAGGCCGTAGATGACCTTCATCCACTCGTGGACGTTGACGCTACTCGCGCCGCCGAGGGCGATAGCGGCACCGGTCAGGCCGGCGATAAGGCTGTGGCTTTGCGAGGTGGGGATGCCAAAACGCGATGCTGTGGCGCCGTAGACGACGATGGAGAACAGCGCCGCGCACAGGCAGGCGAGCGCCATGGTGCTGTTTCCGCCAAAGTCGACGATATGTGAGATGGTGTTGGCGACGCTCGCGTTAAAGTGCGTCATGATGAGCACGCCGAGGAAGTTGAATGCGGCACTCATGAGAATGGCGGCGCGGGCGGGCATGCAACGCGTAGTGACGCAGGTCGCGATGGCGTTGGGCGCGTCGGTCCATCCGTTGACGAAGATGGCGCCCAACGCGAGGATCACGGTGACGGCAAGGACTGGGTTCGACACAATTTGGCCGAGGAAGGTTGAGAACGTTACGTCCATATATGGGCTTTCTCGAAGTTTGCAGACACGTTACAAAAACATGATAAATCGTATCACCTCCTGCGGGTTTCTTTGCCGAGTTCTGATGGGAGAAGTGAATTTTTTGGCACTAAAATTGAATATTAGCCCTGTTGACCGCGGGTGTTCTTTTTGCTAACACGCCATGCGGACACGCGCGATTGCTACGACATTCCAAAACCACAGTCTGTTCGCTTTACAACATGCAAACATGCGTTCGATAATAGGAGGCATGGAATATCGACAGACAGATGGCAAAACTCGACGCGTGCACAAGCAGTATGTGGACGTCGTGGCTCGCATCCTCGCGGGCGGACAGGTCGTGCCGGTCACCGTCTGCTGGGTCGACGGTCGGTGCTTTACGATTGACGAGATTGTCTCGTCCACCGGTTTTGGCCTGACGGTTCACGGCATTCGTACGGCAACCTATAAGGTTCGTTTTGGCGGTCATGCGACCGAACTGTATCTGGAAGAACAGGCACGCGAGCGGCCGGACGGCTCGCAGGCCCATCTGATGCGTTGGTGGGTGTGGGCGTTCGACCGCACGCTCGAGGGTGAGCGCCGCAGGTAGGGACGCACGGCGTTCGGGTACAATGGTAGAAATCTTGTCGCTTAAGGCGCTGCTGTCGCGGCGCTATCTGAAAGGACGAAAGCATGAATGATATCCAGGGCTATCAGAACGGCCCCATCGAGACCGGTGCAAGCCGTGCCAAGGAGATGTCGCCGCGTGCGTACAACCTTGTCATGTCCGCCCTGATCTTTTTGGGCTTTTGCGCCATGGGCGCCGGCGCCTACTTTACGAGTACCATGGCGTTTGCCCGCATGATGATGAGCGGCGTCGCTTTGCCGCTGGTCTTTGGCTCGTTTATTTTGACTATCGTCGGCATTGTCATGATGTCGGCTGCCGCGGGCAAGCAGTCTGTGGGCCTGTCGCTCACGGGTTATGTGATCTTTGCGAGCACTTTTGGTCTGACCGCATCGTTTGGCCTGGCCAACTACGACCTGCCCACCATCAACACTGCCTTTATCGCTACCGCCGCCATCACCTTTGTCTTTGGCGCGCTGGGCGTGACCTTCCCCAAGTTCTTCCAGCGTGTGTACGGCATCGGTTTTGGCGTTCTGCTTGCCACGATCCTGGTCGAGATCGTGCTGATGTTTATGGGTGTTTCGCAGTCTATTACCGACCTGATCGTGATCGTGGTGTTCGCCGCTTTTATTGGCTACGACACCTATGTGGCCACGACGGTGCCGCCCACGCTGCCCAACGCCGTGCTCATGGCGTCCAACCTGTTTGTGGATATCATCAACGTGTTCCTGCGTATCCTGAACATCCTTGGTCGTCGCGACTAGCGGCGAGTTGCAGCGGTGCTTGCCGCGCGCGTAAATCAATGCGAAAGGCGGTCCTTCGGGGCCGCCTTTTTTGTACGTGGCGGGGTATCATGGATGGGAAAAACCGAAAGCGGCAGCGACAGGAAAGGTGACCACTCATGGCAGATGTCGACAACAGGAACCGTAACCGCAGGACCGGCCGCGCAGGGCAGCCCAATCCCAAGCGCGAGGCCCGTGCCAAGGCCGCCGAGCGCCATGTGGCGACGGTGTCCGAAGCGTGCGCCAAGGATATTGAGCGCTCGCTTGCCGGCGTGCGCGAGTTCGATGGCATGCCTGCCGGATTTGTCGCGGCGATGAAGGCCAAGGCCCAAGCGGCAGCGGCTGCCGAAGAGCAGGTTGCCGAGGAGCATGAGGCCGCTGAGGCCGAGGCTGCCGAGGTTGCACCCGTCGAGACCGAGGTTGCGGACGAGTCTGCGTCTGCCGATGAGGCCGCGCAGGCCGAGCCCGAGCCTGCTGAGGAATCCGCTGTGGTCTTGCCCGAGGTCACCGTGCTCGACGCCTCTGCCACGCAGGCCATTCTGGACAACGGCCGAGGCTACGCGCAGTTCTGCGATATGGCGGTGCTTGCCTTTGCCTCGTTCACCAACCCGGGTGGCGGCTACATCCAGGGCTATCTGGGCCAGGAGGCTACGCTCTGCGCCGATTCGTATCTGTACAACGTGCTCGACAAGCAGCGCAAGTGGTATGGCGAGAACCGTCGCCGCAACATCAACTGCGAGCTCTACCGCAACCGTGCGCTGGTAGTGCCTGCGGTGCGTTTTGACCGCAACCACGTGCATGCGTATGCCGATGTGATCGTGGCCGCCGCGCCCAATGCCAAGCGCGCACGCCAGGAGTACCGCGTGAGCGACGATGCGCTGCTGGACGCGCTGCGCGACCGTATCCGCTTTGTGCTCGCCATCTGCGACGAGCTGGGTCGCGAGAAGCTCGTACTGGGCGCTTGGGGCTGCGACAACAACGGTTTTGATGCCGAGGCCGTGGCCGAGATTTTCCGCAAGGAGCTCGCATCGGGCGACTTCAAGGTCAAGCAGGTCTTCTTTGCTGTGCCTTCTACGCGCTGGGATGAGGACTTCGCCAAGTTCGAGCATGTGTTGGCAAGCTTCCCCGAGCGCAACGAGGAGTCCTATGCCCAGGTTGCCGCCCGCGCTGCGGCCGCCCGTGCCGCCGAGCAGGCCCAGGCCGCTGCCGAGGACGATGAGGATGACGACGACTGGCGCAAGTACCTGTAAACGGTGCGCGTGATGCGACATGCCGAGCCGACGGGGGCTGTTCCCGTCGGCTTTTTATTGAGTGGGGAGCTTACGATGAAAAACGTTCTATGCTTTGGCGACAGCAACACCTATGGTTACGATCCGGCTGGTATGCGCGATGGCACCGCGGTGCGCTATGCGCAGGATGTGCGCTGGTGCGGCGTGGCGCAGCGTGACCTGGGCGAGGGCTGGCATGTGATTGAGGAGGGGCTCAACGGCCGCACGACGGTGCGCGACGATATGTGCCACCTGGACACTAACCTCAACGGCATTCGCGCGCTTCCGATGCTGCTCGAGGCCCATAAGCCGCTGGACGCCATTGTGATCATGCTGGGCACCAACGACTGTAAGACGGTCTTTAACGTGACGGCTTCCGATATTGCCCGTGGCGCCATGGCGCTGATTCGCGCCGTCCGCGCGTTTCCGTGGACCGACGCTGCGCCTTGTCCGCGCATTCTGCTGATGGCTCCCATTAAGATCAAACCGCAGATCGCCGATGTGTATATGACCGACTTTGACGAGCGCTCCGTCGAGGCCTCGGAGCATTTTGCTGAATACTACGCGCATGTGGCTGAGCAGTTTGGCTGCGACTTTTTGAATGCCGCCGACTTTGCCGAGCCGGGCGATATCGATTATCTGCACATGATGCCCGAAAGCCACGAGAGCTTGGGACATGCCGTGGCAGCCAAGCTCCAAGAGATGCTCGGTGAGTAGCGCAGCCCCAAACCACCACAAAGGGGACAGGCACTTTTGTGGTGGCTTTGCCCGGGTAAACGAGCGGCTTGGCTGCCACATGGGCATGGATGAGCTCATTGACCTGTTTGCCGAGGGGGATGAGCTTGTCTCCAATACCGCTTTTGAGGAGCTGGAGCTCGCCTATGACGTGGCGAACGGTACGACCTTTGACGGCGTCGTGTTCCGCTCCTGCGTATTCGATGGCGTCGACTGGAGTGGTTCGACGTTTCGCGACGTCGTATTTCGCGGTTGCCGCTTTATCCGCTGCAATATGGAAGGCTGCTGGCTCAACCGCTGCGACTTTGTTGATTGCTCGGCGCCGGGGCTCAACTTGGTCAAGGCGCGTCTGTCGAGCGTTTCGTTTGCATCATGCGACCTGAGTTACGCGAACCTTTCGGAGGGACGCATTGGCCCCATCACGGCGTGCGATGTGCGTCTGACCGAGGCGGCGCTCCAGGGGGCCAAGCTGGGGCAGCTGCGCCTGGATAGCTGCGACCTGACGCGAGTTGATGTGTTCAAGACACCGCTATGTGGTGTTGATGTATCGCGCTGCACGTTTGAGGCTCCCGTTGTTTCGGGCGACTACCGTGAGTTGCGAGGCCTGACAGTCAATGCCGAACAAGCGCTCGCACTTTCGGGCTTGCTCGGCATCCAACTCGCAGACGATTGGCCGTAACAAGAAAAACCACCACAAAGGTGCCTGTCCCCTTTGTGGTGGTTTTGCTGCAGGGCTAGTACTGCCACATGTGGTTGACGGGGCCGGAGCCTTTGCCCATGTTCAGGCCGGCGGCGAGAGCGCCGGTTAGGTAGGCCTTGCCGGCGTTGACGGCGTCGGCAAGATCCATGCCCTGTGCCAGCGCGCAGGCGATGGCGGACGAGAGCATGCAGCCGGTGCCATGCGTGTTGCCGGTCTCGATGCGCTTGTGGCGGAACCACGTGGTGAGCGGATCGCCCAGGTGGTTGCCCTCGTCATCGAGCGGTGCGGGCTCGGCTAGCACATCGTTGGCTTCATTGACAAAATGCCCGCCCTTAACGAGGGACGCGCATCCAAAGCGGCGGGTGAGAAGCATGGCGGCATTTTGCTGCGTGCGCTCGGAATCGACTTCGTAATCGAGCAGCGCCATGGCCTCGGGAATATTGGGCGTGATGACGGTCGCCAGCGGGAACAGGCGGCGTGCAAGCGCTTCGGCGGCGTCCTCTGCGATCAGGCGAGCGCCCGAGGTGGCGACCATAACGGGGTCGACGACGATATTTTGTGCGTTCCAGGCGCTCAAGCGGTCGGCGATGACTTCGATAATCTCGACAGAAGAAACCATGCCGATCTTGACGGCGCTCGGGCGGATATCGTCAAAAACGGCGTCGATCTGCGCGGCGACGATATCTGGCGAGATATCCTGCACGGCGGTGACGCCCAGGGTGTTTTGCGCCGTGATGGCGGTTATGGCCGTCTCGGCATACAGACGGTGCGCCGTGATAGTCTTGATGTCGGCCTGAATGCCGGCGCCACCGCTGGAATCGGATCCTGCGATGGATAGAACGGCAGGTACCTTACTGCGATCCATGTTCGCTCCCTTGTTCGGTCGGAATCAAATGGCTCTTCTGCCTGCATTATAAAGATGCCCGGGCCGGCTGTATGCCGATCCCGGGCGGGCGGTGCAATCTTTACGCAAATGTAAGCAAATGTTCACACGTCAACAATTGACAGGCGTCAGCTCGCCGCCAGAAGCGGCCGCGGCGACAGGGCTAGTCATCCATGCCGAGGTCGATCGTGGTGCCCTCGAAGATCTTGTTGACGGTGCGGACGGCGCACATCTTGCCGCACATGGTGCAGGTGCCCTCGGTGGCGGCGGGGGATTCCTCGTAGCGCTTCTTGCCGGTGACCGGGTCGAGCGCGCACTTCCACATGGCGTCCCAGTCGAGCTTGCGGCGTGCCTGGCCCATCTTGTCGTCCATGTCGCGGGCGTGCGGTACCTTCTTGGCGATGTCGGCGGCGTGTGCGGCGATCTTGGTGGCCATAAGGCCATCGAGCACGTCCTGGGCGTTAGGCAGGCATAGGTGCTCTGCCGGTGTCACGTAGCACAGGAAGTCGGCGCCGGAACTGGCGGAGATGGCGCCACCAATGGCGGCGGTGATGTGGTCGTAGCCCACGCCGATATCGGTCACCAGCGGCCCCAGCACATAGAACGGGGCGTTGTGGCATAGGCGTTTCTGCAGCTTCATATTGGCGGTAATCTCGTCGAGCGCCATGTGACCCGGGCCCTCGACCATGACCTGGACGCCGGCGGCCCAAGCGCGCTTGCACAGCTTGCCCAGCTCGATCATCTCAGCGGTCTCGGTGGCGTCGTTGGAGTCGTAGAGGCAGCCCGGGCGGCAGGAGTCGCCGAGAGAGATCGTCACGTCATACTCATGGCAGATCTCGAGCACCTCGTCGTAGAACTCGTAGAAGGGGTTCTCGTTACCGGTGACCTCCATCCAACCAAACAGCAGCGAGCCGCCGCGGCTGACGATGTTCATGAGGCGGCCAGTCTCCTTAAAGGTCTTGATGACCGACTTGTTGATGCCGCAGTGGATGGTCATAAAGTCCACGCCGTCCTCGGCGTGCGCGCGCACGACCTCGAGCAGGTCGTCCTTGGTCAGCTTGACCAGCGGCTTTTCCATGTAGCCGATGGCGTCGTACATGGGAACGGTGCCCACCATGAGCGGCGTCTCGTCGATGAGCTGCTGGCGGAACTGGCGCGTCTTGCCCGAGTTGGAGAGGTCCATGATGGCGTCGGCGCCAAAGTCCTCGGCGATCTTGACCTTCTTCCACTCCTCGGCGGCATCGGCCTTATCGCCCGAGATGCCCAGGTTGACGTTGACCTTGGTGGAAAGGCCCTCGCCGACACCAAAGGCGCGCATGCCCTTTTTGATATGCACGATGTTGGCGGGGATGGCGATGCGGCCGTCGGCCACGCGCTCGCGGATGTACTCGGGGTCGCGATGCTCGCGCTCGGCGACTTCTTTCATCTGCGGCGTGATTTGCCCGGCGCGGGCGAAGTCGATTTGTGTGACGAGCTTGGGCTCGGTCTGTGTGCTCATTGGCACGGCTCCCTTCGTTGGCATTACCCATATCAGGTTTGCGGGTCAGGGCGGGCGCGCCCAATCTCAGCCTGCCGTCTTGTCCTGCAAGCTCCCCGTTTATGTGGCGGGCTCAAGTATAGCTCGAATGGGTACGATTGACGCAATGAGCATGCCCGTGGGGAGGCGAACATGGAAGACAAGCATCTATATCGAGAGACGCAGTGGGATGTGTCGGCCGAGGAGAGCCGCGCCCATCATGGGCTGGTCGCAATTGGTTTTGCGATCCTGGTCGTGATGGTGATTGCCTGCTGTATTTGGACGTTTGGCGGGCGTGGGGGAGCCGCTTGGACGTTTGAGGCCGACGATAGCCTGCCGATCATGACGGTGGAGGTTGCCGGCGGCAATACCGTTGCCGCGCCGGGCGACTATTGGTATCCGCGCAACGAGTTTGTGCAGCTGCAGTTGAGTGGTGGGTCCATTCCCGGTGAAGAAATCGAACGCGTGACCTACGATGCGGCGCTCAAAACACTGACGGTGAAGCTTAAAAACCAGGGAGACGTCCCCACGACCATGGACATTGCGCTGACGGAATGGCGCCTGGTGCCCCCGTCGGGCGTCAAGGTGTCCGAGGTAGAACATATCAAGATTACCTATCAGGACGGCTCGACAAATGAAATTGCCAAAGCCGACGGCTTGGCGGGATAGACGCCGTGCCCAGGCAGCACATTCAAAAGTAGCGGTGGTCCTACAAGGCCTGTTCGTTCAGGAAGACCAAAGTGTTTTTATTTGAAAACTCGGGAAAGTGACGATAACCAACGTCGAACGCGGTGAGCCCGCTTACATCCTCGAGCCTGTTTTCTGCCATCCACCGCACCATGGAGCCGCGTGCCTTTTTGCTGGCGGTCGACCGTTGGATGGGCTTGCCATTGCGGATGCCTTCGCCAAAGAGGCATGTGACGACTGTGGCGTCGCCCGCGAGGTGGGGCAGAACGGCTTTGGCATACTCTACGCTGGCGAGGTTGACGATCGTGGTGTTTGAGCCTGCCGGGGCGATAGTCCGCGCGAGCTTGTCGCTCCAAAACGCGTAGAGGTCTCGGGCATCGTCAACGGCGAGCTTCGCGCCCATTTCCAGCCGATATGGTTCGACGGCATGAAAGGGGCGAACGCACCCGTAGAGGCTAGAGAGGATCCACAGGTGGCTTTGCAGCCAGGCGAGCTGTTCGGCATCCATCACCTCGGGCGCCATGCTTTGGTATTGGATGCCGTGATAGGACATGACGGCAGGGGAGAGGTGACGGGCGAGTTCGGGATTGTCGAGATCGCCGTTTTTCAGGATGGACCCGAACTCATGCAGGGTGTTGAGACAAGGTCCCAGCAGTTTGTCGCTCACGTTCCACAGCGCCTGCAGGCCGCCGCTGCCTTCATTCCGCTCGATATCTAGCAGCGCGCGTTGGAGGCGAGCCGTCTCGCGCGCAAAGGGTGGAATGCCCTGGACTTCAAAAGCATCTTGGGCCGCGCGCATTTGCTTGGCGGGCGGAATGATGACCTGCAGCATGGACTCTCCTCTGCCAAAAAAAGAAGTTGCGGTGGAATAATTCCTGTTTTGCCTGTTAAAAGGCGTGTTTGGGAACTATTTCACCGCAAGTTATAAAGGGCTGGTTGGGCTCGTTTTACGAGGGTTGGTTAGGCGCGCTCGATGAAGGCCTTGTAGCCGCGGTAGGCCTCGTAGATATCGGCCTTGTTGGCGACCTCCCACAGGGCGTGCATGGACAGGACGGCAACGCCGGAGTCGATGACGTTCATGCCGTACTTGGCCATGATGTAGGCGATGGTGCCGCCGCCGCCCGCGTTGACGCGACCGAGCTCGCAGGTCTGGAAGTCCACGCCGGCCTCGTCCATGATGTCGCGGACGAGGGCCACATACTCGGCATCGGCGTCGTTGGAACCGCCCTTGCCGCGGCTGCCCGTGTACTTGTTAAAGCACAGGCCGCGACCCATGAAGGCGGCGTTCTTGGTCTCGAACTTGCCGGCATAGCCCGGGTCGAAGCCGGCGGACACGTCAGAGGAGAGCATGCGGCTGCGGGCGAGTGCGCGGCGCAGGGCCAGCGGACTATCCTCGCCGGCGAGCGTCATGATCTCGGCGACGGTGTTCTCGAAGAAGCGGCTCGTCATGCCGGTGGCGCCCACGGAGCCGATCTCCTCCTTGTCGACGATGAGCGTGATGCTCGTGCGCTCGACGTCTGCCACGTTGATCTGGGCGAGCATGGAGGGGTAGGCGCAGACGCGGTCGTCGTGGCCATAGCCCAAAATCATGGAGCGGTCGAGACCCATGTCGCGGGCGGGGCCGGCGGGCACGACCTCGATCTCGGCAGAGAGGAAGTCCTCCTCCTCGACGTCGTACTGTTCCTTGAGGATGTCCAGGAACATCTGCTTGACGGGTTCCTTGGGGGCGTCCTTGTCGTCCTCGTCAAACTTGACGGGGCGGCCGCCTACGATCACGTCGAGGATCTCGGCGTCGACGGCGTCCTTGGCGGGCTTGGACATCTGCTCGCTCGAGAGGTGGATCAGCAAGTCGGAGATGGTAAAGACCGGATCGTCTGCCTTGTCGCCGATGTTGATGTCGACGGTGGTGCCGTCCTTTTTGCAGATGACGCCCACAAGCGCGAGCGGGGAGGCTACCCAGTGGTAGCTCTTGACGCCGCCGTAGTAGTGCGTGTCGAGGTAGGCCATGTCGCCGGCCTCGAAGGCGGGGTTTTGCTTGAGGTCCAGGCGCGGCGAGTCCACGTGGGCGCCCAGGATGTTAAAGCCCTGCTCGAGCGGGGCGGTGCCCAGGTTGACGAGCATGAGGTCCTTGCCGTGATTGGCGGCATACACCTTGTCGCCGGCCTTGAGCGCGCGGCCCTCGGCGATCACGGTCTCCAGATTGACGTAGCCCGCCTCCTCGGCCATCTTGATACCGGTCTTGACGCACAGGCGCTCGGTCTTGTTCTCGCTCAAAAACTGCTTATAGCCACGGCAAAGCTCCTCGAGCTCCTCGACTTGCTGTGGCGTGTACTTTTTCCATGCGCAGGGACGCTCCATGACGCAGGCTCCTTTCGGATCGATCGTGCTGGTTGATGTACCGTGAGCCATCGTATCACGCGCGGGCTCACGGTGACGGGGGAGCTTGATGTGCGGTGGCCGCGGGGCAGGGAGCGTGTAAACTGGTGTGAGCAAACCGTGCCCAGCCCAAAGCGAGGTATTCAATATGTCTGACAAGCGCCGCACTTTTGCCGTTATCGACGGCAACTCGCTCATGCACCGCGCCTTCCACGCCGTGCCGCCGACCATGAACGCGCCGGACGGTCGCCCCACCAACGCGATCTTTGGCTTTCTGAACATGTTTCTTAAGATGATCGATGCCTTTAAACCCGACGGTGTGGTCGTGGCGTTTGACAAGGGCAAACCGCGCGTGCGCATGGAGATGCTGCCGCAGTATAAGGCGCAGCGCCCGCCCATGGACCCCGATCTGCACGCGCAGTTCCCCATGATTAAGGAGCTGCTCGCCGCGCTCAACGTGCCGATTTTGCAGTCCGAGGGCTGGGAAGGCGACGATATCCTGGGCACCATGGCGCGCCTGGGCGAGGAGGCCGGCTGCGACATGCTGCTGGTGACCGGCGACCGCGACATGTATCAGCTCGTGACCGAGCACGTCAACGTGGTCTCGACCCGCAAAGGCCTGTCCGACGTGGCGATTATGACGCCCGAGAGCGTGGACGACCTGTATCACGGCATTACACCGGCGCTCGTGCCCGATTTTTACGGCCTGAAGGGCGATGCGTCCGACAACATTCCCGGCGTGCCGGGCATCGGCCCCAAAAAGGCGAGCGCGCTCATCGCGCAGTACGGCAGCCTGGACGAGGTTATCGCGCATGCCGACGAGGTCAAGGGCAAGATGGGCGAGAACCTGCGTGCGCATATCGACGATGCGCTGCTGAGCCGCAAGGTGGCGACCATCCGCACCGATGCGCCCGTCGAGCTCGATTTCGAGGCGACGTCCTTCCCGGCGTTTTCTGCCGATGAGGTTTCCGCGGCGCTGGGTACGCTTGGTATCACCGCCATGCAGAACCGTTTCTTGGCGCTGATCGGCGGCGAGGGCGGGGTTGCTGCTGCCTCCAGTGTGTTTGAGATACCTGCTATGGTTCGCGCAGCCGCCGGCGATGCCGACGCGCTTGGTGCCGTTGCGGCTGAGGTCTCCCGCGCGATTGATGCCGGCGAGTGGGTCGCCGCCGTGGTGGACGACGACAAGGAAGAGGGCGCGCTCTTTGGACTGACGCGCACGCTGTGGTTGGCGACGTCCAAGGGCCTGTTCGCGCTCGAGGAGGGCGACGGCGGTGCCACTGCCGTAGTCGATGGCTTCAACTTCGCCCACGGCGTGATTGCCGGCGTGCTTGCGCGCCTGTTTGTGGAGGGCCGCGTGGCGAGCCCGGATATGAAAGCGCTGCTGCATGAGCTTTCGCCCATCGATTCTTCCGAGCCCGAGCTTATGGATCCGCTGGCAGTCGATTCCACGTGCATCTTCGACACCGTGGTCGCCGCTTACCTGTTGGATTCCGACCGCTCCGAGTTTGACGAGGCATATCTGGCCGATACGTATCTGCAGATGGCGCTGCCTGCGGCGCGCGGTGCAGAGGGTGCCGGTGAGGACGCTCCAGCGCCCGCCGCTCGCACGGCGGCCTTGACGCTGGCGCTGGTCGCACCGCTGCGCGACCGTATGGCCCGCGAGAACGCCGCCAACGTGTTCGATGGCATCGAGATGCCGCTCGTGCCGGTGCTTGCCAAGATGGAGCGCGCGGGCATGCTCGTGGATCCCGACCGCCTGCGTAATCTGTCCGAGGGCCTGGCGACCCAGATCACCGAGGTCGAGCGCAGCATTCGCGACCTAGCGGGTGACGAGACCTTTAATATTGGCAGTCCCATGCAGCTGTCGCATGTGCTCTTTGATGTGATGGGCCTTCCGACCAAGGGCCTCAAAAAGACCAAGCGCGGCTACTATTCGACCAATGCCAAGGTGTTGAGCGACCTTGCCCGCGACCACGAAATCGTGCGTCTGATCTTGGATTGGCGTGAAAAGTCCAAAATCAAGTCCACCTATCTGGACACGCTGGGCCCGCTGCGCCGTGGTGACGGTCGCGTGCACACCACGTACAACCAGACCATCACGGCAACGGGGCGTCTGTCCTCGAGCGACCCGAACCTGCAGAACATCCCGACGCGCTCGGAGCTGGGCCGTACCGTCAAGACGGCATTTTCGGCAGGCGAGGGAAGCGTCTTTTTGGCGGTGGACTACTCGCAGATCGAGCTGCGTCTGCTGGCGCATCTCTCGGGTGACGAGCACCTGGTGCGCGCCTTTAACGAGGGTGAGGACTTCCATGCTGAGACGGCCGCACGCGTGTTTGGCGTGCCGGTGTCCGAGGTGACGCCCGACTTGCGCAGCCGCGCCAAGGCCGTGAACTTTGGCATCGTGTATGGTCAGCAGGCCTACGGTCTATCGCAGTCGCTGCATATCCCGATGGCCGAGGCGCGTGGCATGATCGACCGCTACTACGAGGCCTACCCGGGCGTGCGCACGTTCCTCGACAATGTGGTGGCGCGAGCCAAGCAGACGGGCTATGCCGAGACCATGTATGGCCGCAGACGCCATATTCCCGAGCTCAAGGCCAAAAACCCACAGCTCCGCGGCTTTGGTGAGCGCACGGCCATGAACCACCCCATGCAGGGCACCGCCGCCGACATCATCAAGATCGCCATGGCCCGCGTAAGCCGTCGCTTGGAAGAAGAAGGCTTTGCCGCCCACATGATCCTGCAGGTACACGACGAACTGGACTTTGAGTGCCCCGTCGACGAAGTCGAGCGCCTCACCGCCATGGTCCGCGACGTCATGGAACACGTAGTAGACCTCCGCGTACCGTTGATCGCCGAAGCCAGCACCGGCATAACCTGGGCCGACGCCAAATAAAGACGTACCAACAACCCCAAAGTAGCCAAAACAGAAGGGAGCCCCTCATCAACAAGGAGCTCCCTTCATTCAATTTAATTCAGCCAAAGTATCTAGACGCCAAGACGCCATCTAGGCGGCAGACAAGTAAACCTAGGACCTGGCCGGGCGACGCGGGTAAGTTTTTCGTAGATTCCGCACGAGCCGAAGGCCACTTAATGTGGCCTTCGAGCGAGCCCAGGACCTGACCGAACGAAAAACTTACCCGCGTCGCCCGGCCAGGTCCGACAAGCTACGTTAACGAGCCGCCAAGATGGCGTCGATGAGCGTCAGTACGCCCCCGTCGTTGTTGCTCGGAATGCGCCACTTGGCGTGCGCGTTCATGTGCTCCTCGGCATTGTCCACGATAAAGCTGTGACCGACGCGCTCCAGCATGGGGATGTCGTTGTAGGTGTCGCCCACGGCGGCGGCGTCGGCGATATCGATGCCCAGGTGTTCGCACAGGTGCGCGACGCCGGCGCCCTTGTCGACGCCCAGGTTCATAAAGTCGATCCACTCGCGCCCGGCGTTGGTGACGTAGAGCTTGTCCGAGAACTCGGGGCTATAGGTCTCGCGGAAAGCGGGCTCGGCGTCGTAGCCGGGGAAGAAGACCGAAATCTTGTTGGACTCGAAATCAATGCCCTCAAAGCTGTCGACGTAGTTGATTGTGTTGTAGTAGACGCTGATCTCGTCGTGGTATTGATGGTCGCGGGCAAGCACGTAGAACTCGTCGAAGCAGCACAGGACGGGGACAGCGCGAGGATCCTCCGAGGCACGGCTCAAGACCTGCTGATACAGCTCCACGTCAATATTGCTCTTATAGATATAGCTGCCGCGATAGATCACGCACGCTCCGTTGTCGGGACAAAAAGCAAGGCGGTTTTTGATGCCCTCGAACATCTCCTCGAGCTTGGGGGCGGGACGTCCGCTGGCGGGGCAGAATACGATGCCGGCGTCGGCGAGCTTGTCCAGGCGCTCATCAAGACCCTGGGGCAGCGCACGCTCGTCGGTCAGCAGCGTCTTGTCCATATCGACGGCGAGAATCTTAATGTTGCCGATGTTGGCGTCCGATTCGTAAGTTTGCATAAAAATGCGCCTTTCGTTTCGAGATTGTTTCAGACGTTATAACCATCAACTAGTAGTCGAGCGTATTTTCGCAGGAATGGTGCGTATTTGCACCACGCTTCACAAAGTAATGAAAAAACTTTTCAGAAATTTGAATTTGTCGCTTGTGCTGCGGGCACTTTAGCGTAATATAGCGACCATCGAAAACGGAGACGGAAAAACAACCGCTTACCGAGTAAAAGGTACCGTTTACGATATTTGAATTGCGCCCGGCGATACGTGAAAGGAGAGGCAGATGCAGTTCGTAAAGATCATCACCACTGCAGACAATGCCATCCGACGCCAGCGCGCAATTTCCCGACGACGATAACAATCGTCTCTGTCCGCATGGGGCGAATTGCCTCAACAGAGTCATTTTGAGGTCGTTGGGTTTTAGCACGACATTGCTGCATGTTTCTAGGGCATGTATGTGCTGATTTTTGCTATTTAACCTGATATTGCACGGTATATGACCTTGAAATGACTTGCAACTGACCGATGTTCTAACTAGCTACCAAGGGCGAAAGGAAACAGCCATGAGCAAGGAAAAAGTCGTTCTCGCATATTCCGGTGGTCTTGATACATCCGTATGTGTCAAGTGGCTCCAGGACGAGAAGAATCTCGATGTCGTTTGCGTCTGCGGCAACGTGGGCCAGGAAGAGACCGGACTGGATGCCAAGAAGCAGAAGGCGCTCGACCTGGGCGTTCTCGATTGCCAGGTGCTCGACCTGCGCGACGAGTTCTCCGATGAGTTCCTGACCAAAGCCATCGCCGCAAACTCCATGTACGAGAATAAGTATCCGCTGCTCTCCGCCCTGTCTCGCCCGCTGCTTGCCAAGAAGCTTGTTGAGGTCGCCCACGAGTTTGGCGCGACCTACGTCGCCCACGGCTGCACTGGCAAAGGTAACGACCAGGTCCGTTTTGAGGCCGCCGTCAAGGCCCTCGACCCCGAGCTCAAGGTTATCGCCCCGGTTCGCGAGTGGGACCTGAAGTGCCGTCCCGACGAGGTCGCCTATGCCCACGCCCACAACGTGCCGGTTCCCGAGGGTGCCAACGACAACCCCTACTCCATCGACGACAACCTGTGGGGTCGTGCCATTGAGTGCGGTCACCTGGAGGATCCCTGGAACGAGCCGCTCGACGACGCTTGGGTTATGACCAAGAACCCCGAGGACACGCCGGACACCCCGACCTACACCGAGATTGAGTTTGAGGCCGGCAAGCCCGTCGCCGTCGACGGCAAGAAGATGAAGCTCTCCGAGATCGTTATCGCCCTCAACAAGATCTCCGGCGACAATGGCTTTGGCCGTCTCGATCTGGTCGAGGATCGCCTGGTGGGCCTTAAGAGCCGCGAGTGCTACGAGGTTCCCGGCGCCCTGACGCTCATCACCGCTCACAAGGCGCTCGAGGACATCTGCGTCGAGGGCGACCTGCTCAAGACCAAGATCAAGCTCGAGCAGGATTGGGCCACCGCCGTGTACAACGGCCAGTGGTACAGCCCGCTCAAAAACGCGCTCGATGCCTTTATGGCCGATACCCAGAAGTTCGTGACCGGCACTGTCCGTCTGAAGTTCTTTAAGGGCAACTGCCATGTCGTCGGCCGCAAGAGCCCCTTCAGCCTCTACGACTACGGTCTGGCTACCTACGACCGCGACACCACGTTTGACGAGAAGGCCAGCGCCGGCTTTATCGAGATCGATACGCTGTCGCTCAAGACGTGGGCTAAGGTCCAGGGTCCCAGCTCTGCTGCCGCCCAGGCCTAGCGCCTCCTTCCCTTGGTATCCGCGCGGCCCATCCGCGTGATACATAACGGGTGCACGGGGTCCCTACCTTTCGTTATGCTTGCTGACACTTCTTAACATCGGTGGCCCCTACGTTCCGCCCGCATATATGATGCCGCGTCTGCGGCTGAGTCCGAGCCCCGCCGGGGTTGTCCGGCGGGGCTCCTTCTATCAATTTGGCGGCTCTGCGCCTATATATATGAGGAGTATCCATTATGTTCAATGCTATCGCGCATGCTCTACTTGCCCTCGCGCCCGAGTTCGATGCTGCAAAGGTCGAGGACGTTCCTATGAGCCTGAAGGCCTGGATCGATGGTTCGCAGGGCAACATCCGGAGGGAGACGTTGGGCGCCAAGTGCATGGCGCGTCACTTCTTTGCAAATTAGCTACATGGCTCCGCACACGGTGGGGAATGTGTAAAACTAGCGGTTGAAAAATCGCGTTAGCGATATGGCGTATTGCTTTGGGCGCTTGTATTGGTATTTGGAGAAAGGGGACGGTTCCATGGCTCTTTGGGGTGGTCGTTTTGAGGCAGGCGTGGCCGAGGTCACGCAGGAGTTTGGCGCGTCGCTGCCGGTCGACAAACATCTCTATAAACAGGATATCGCCGGCTCTAAGGCGCATGCCAAAATGCTGGCGGCCAAGGGCATCATCAGTGCCGAGGACGAGCAGGCGATTGCCAATGGCCTGACCGGAATCGAACAGGATATCGATGCCGGCAACTTCACCTTCGATATCAACGATGAGGACATTCATATGTCCATCGAGAGCGAGCTGACGCGTCGCATCGGCGAGGCTGGCAAGCGCTTGCATACCGGACGTTCGCGCAACGACCAGGTGGCGACCGACACGCGCCTGGGCGTCAAGGCGCTGGCCAAGGAGCTCATGGAGGCCAATCTAGAGCTGCGCCATGTGCTGGTGGATGCGGCTAAGAAGTACGACAAGGTGATTTTGCCGGGCTACACGCATATGCAGCACGCTCAGCCCGTGCTTCTGTCGCATCATCTGCTGGCGTATTCCTGGATGTTCGCGCGCGACTTTACACGCCTGAAGGCCGCCTTTGATGCCGCCGACAGCTGCCCGCTGGGTGCTGCCGCGCTTGCCGGTACGAGCTATCCGCTCGATCGTCAGATGACGGCTGCCGAACTTGGCTTTGCGGGCGTGATTCCCAACTCGCTCGATGCGGTTTCCGACCGTGATTTCCTGCTCGATCTGCATTACGCCGGATCCGTCATGGCGATGCACCTGTCGCGTCTTTCCGAGGAGATCGTGCTGTGGTCGAGCTCCGAATTTGGCTTTATCACGCTTTCCGACTCGTACTCCACCGGCTCGTCCATCATGCCGCAGAAGAAGAATCCCGACTTTGCCGAGCTTATTCGCGGCAAGAGCGGCCGTGTGTATGGCAACCTGGTGCAGCTGCTCGTGACCATGAAGGGCTTGCCGCTCGCTTATAACAAGGACTTGCAGGAGGACAAGGAGGGCGCGCTCGATACCGCCCATACGCTCATGCAGTGCCTGTCCGTTATGGCCGGTATGATTTCGACCTGGACTGTCAACGAGGATGCCATGGCGCGCGAGTGCGGCGTGGGGCACCTTGCCGCTACCGATGTTGCCGATTACCTGGCTAAGCGTGGTCTGCCGTTCCGCGAGGCACATGCCGTGGTGGGCCATCTGGTCCTGATGTGTGAGAAGCGTGGCTGCAATCTTGAGGACCTACCGTTTGAGGTGTTCCAGGAGGCAAGCCCGCTCTTTGAACGCGATATTACCGAGGCACTCGACATCCCCTCAATTGTCGCCGCGCGTACGACCGAGGGCGGTACCGCCCCTGCCGCCGTTGCCGTGCAGCTGCAGCGTGCCGAGGCACAGCTCGTGGCCGACGAGGGCGTGTTTGGATCGCTGACCAAGGTCGTCGAGATGGGCCACGGGATAAAGTAAGGGTTTGGCCGAAGCCGTTTTTGCCATTTATTGAGGAATCGTTTTTTGCTTTACGGGCGTCTGCTGATGTGGGCGTCCGTATTTTGTTGCTATGGGGGAGGGGCTTGTCGAGAACTTCTGTAGGACCTTTGGGCAGGTTGTGAAGGGGGTACGTTCGCGGGCGGCAACCGACCGTCTGCTCTGCTCGATGCGGTTGATGGGCAGTCGGATGGTACTCTAATCGAGCTTCGAAACAGAAGTGACACATATGGAGCGCTTTAATAAATTGTAGCGTTTCAAGAAACAGCTTTTTGTTTAACTGCAGCTAAAACTCTGTTACGATGCAGTCCAGGCGGGTGCCGGAATGGGACTTGGGCACGCGCGAACCTACTTGAAAGGCTACCTTATGGCTATCGAGAAGACCTTCATCATGATTAAGCCCGACGCTGTGCGCGATCGCAAAATCGGCGAGATTGTTGCTCGCATTGAGCGCAGCGGCCTTGTCATCGAGCGCATGGAGATGACCACGCTCGAGCGCGCTACCGTCGAGGAGCACTACGCCCATCTGGCCGACAAGCCCTTCTTTGGCGGTCTCTGTGACTTTATGACGAGCGGTCCGGTCGTCAAGATGGTCGTTTCCGGTCTCTCCGCTGTTGCTAAGATGCGCACCCTCATGGGCGCTACTAATCCGCTTGACGCTGCTCCTGGTACCATCCGCGGCGACTTTGCCGTCGATGTCAACGCCAACGTGATCCACGGCTCCGACTGCCTGGAGAACGCCGAGATCGAGATCAAGCGCTTCTTTGGCTAAACCAGCTTTGACTCCTTAAAGCTGTTAGCGTGTGGCTTGGGCGCCGCGGAACTCCATCCGCGGCGCCCTTTTATTCCATAATCTATGAAGGGGCCCGCTCGGACATGAGTTCCGAGCGGGCCCCTGCTGTTAGCTTGTGACACTGACTGGTTTAGGCCTCGTCGACGACCTTGAGGCCGCGCGTGTGGTCGATCTCGTTGAGGAGGTTAACGCGACGCTCGTGACGACCGCCCTCAAACTCGGCGTCGAGCCACTCGTCGACAATCATCTTGGCGAGCTCGGAGCCCACGACGCGGGCGCCAAAGGCGAGCACGTTGGTATTGTTATGCATGCGGGAGAGCTTGGCACTGAAGGGCTCGGAGCACACGACGGCGCGCACGCCCTCTACCTTGTTAGCAGCCAGGCTGATACCGACGCCGGTGCCGCAGATCAGGATGCCCAGGTCGACGTCGCCGTTGGCAACGGCCTTACCCACCTTGTAGCCGGCGATGGGGTAGTCAAAGCTCTCGGAGGTGTCGGTGCCAAAGTTCACGACCTCGCAGCCGCGCTCCTTCAGGTGCTCGGAGATGATGTTCTTGAGCTCGACGGCGGCGTGGTCGTTACCGATACCGATCTTCATGGATGGTTCCTCTCTGGTCTGTGCGGCGCAAATGCTAAAGGTGTTTACCGCGTTCGACTGCATGATAGCGCGACTCTTGCGTAAACGCTCGGGCGTTTTTTGGTCAAACGCTTTAGCATGCAACAAGATCGGCTTCTCATGAATAATGCCACCAGTTTGTGCTCGAGCGCCGTCCGCCGGAACCATGGTTGCAGTTTTTGATGCATTGTTATCAAATAAAGGAGCTAATTATTATTGAGAGCCCAGCCCGTTATACAAGTAGGAGATACCTATGCCTGCCGATTCCCTTCGTGATGCCGCGTTTTGCGATGTTTTGAACCGCGAGCTTGTCTGCGCGCTCGGCTGTACCGAGCCCATTGCCGTTGCCTATGCAGCGGCACTGGCGAGCCAGACGCTCGGTTGCGAGCCCGATCATATGGATGTTGCCTGCTCGGGCAACATCATCAAGAACGTCAAGAGCGTGACCGTGCCCAACTCGGGCGGTATGCACGGTATTGAGGCCGCGGCCGTGCTGGGTGCCGTGGGCGGCGACGCTAAGAGCGCGCTCGAGGTGCTCGAGAGCGTTAACGATGAAGACCGCGCTCGCGTGGCCGAGCTCCTCGCCGACGCCGGCTACTGCGATGTGTCGCTTGTCGAAGGTGTGCCCAACCTCTACATCAAGGTGACTGCGACGGCCGGGGGCCATACCGCGGTCGTCGAGATTACCGATCACCACACTAATGTCACGTGCCATACGCTCGATGGTATTCCGGTATGCGGCAAGTCGGCGGGGGAGTGTGCCGCCTGCGCCGAGCGCGTGGTGGCCGAGCGTGCGGCGGATAAGGCCGATGCCCCTATGAGCATTGAGTCCATCATCGACTTTATCGAGGACGGTGACATTGAGGACGCCCGCGCTGCCGTTGAGCGTCAGATTGAGCTGAATGGCGCAATCAGTGCCGAGGGCCTTGCGCACGCTTGGGGCGCCGAGGTGGGTCGTACGCTGCTGGGTGCTCGTGCCGATGACGTCGCCTGCCGTGCCCGTGCCCGTGCGGCCGCCGGGTCCGACGCCCGCATGAACGGCTGCGCGCTGCCGGTCGCCATTGTGTGCGGCTCGGGCAATCAGGGCATTACCTGCGCATTGCCCGTCATGGAGTATGCCGAGTACCTGCGTTGCGACCACGAGCGCCTGGTGCGCGCCGTGATGCTGTCCGATCTTATCGCCGTGCATATCAAGAGCTATATTGGTGCGCTCTCGGCGTTTTGCGGTGCTATTTGCGCCGCGTGCGGCGCCGGCGCTGCGATTACCTGGCTGTGCGGTGGCACGCGCGAGCAGATTGGCGCGACGGTCTCGAATACGCTCGGTAACGTGGGCGGCATCGTGTGCGATGGCGCCAAGGCGAGTTGCGCGGCTAAGATTTCCGCTGCCGTTGATGCTGCGATTCTGGGCCACGATATGGCCATGCAGGGCCGCGGCTTCCGCGCCGGCGAGGGCCTGATCCAGGATACCGTTGAGCAGACGATCGCCAGTATGGGCTACGTAGGCCGCGTGGGCATGAAGGACACCGACGTCGAGATCCTCAATATCATGATCGGCAAAACCCAAGTGTGCTAGGACAGTTCGTCGGCTACTTGGTGTTCGTAGAAGGCTTCTACTACGGCGTTAAAGTCACGGGCGAAGTCTTCCATGGTTCCGCGCCAGGTGGCTCGGCTGGGCTTGCCTTGGCCCACAAAGGCGGTTTGGATGCCGCAATCGGGGGACGGGAAGTCGCGTTTGGGATCGTTGCCCACCATAAGGACCTCGTGTGGCTCGAGTCCCATCACCTGAAGCTGCTCTAGATAGTAGGTGGCATCGGGCTTGCAGCGGGTGGTGTTTCCCATGTGCGTCACGAGCTCAAAGGGGACGTCGGCCAGGTCGCCCCAGCCCATGCGGCACTCGATGGCCCCCTGCGGAAAGCTGGGGTTGGTAAAGAGCGCACAGCGCAGCCCTGCGTCCTGTACGGCCTGGAGCGCGGCGTGCGCGCCCGGCATGGCGTGGGCGTTGATGACATCGTCATTCTTGTGTGGAAGCACTTCGCGGTCGTAGTAGGTAAACGCCTCGTAGATGACGGGGTCGGAGAGGCAGATGCCGCACCTGCGCTCGACCTCGGTGCGGTAAAATTCAAGATTGGTGCGATTGTCCGTGCCGCTGCGGCGGTTGGCGTTGAGGTCGACCAAGATGGTGCCGAGGCGTGCCATCGTGCCACCGCGGCTGCGTCGCCCGATGTCCGCGAGCATCGACGAGACATCCTTAAAATACCGAAGGATGAACGCGTTGAGGTTGATGCTAAGAAGCGTCTCGTCCATATCGAAAACGACTGCTTTGAGCACGCGGGCACCTTTCTCGAAAAATCGTTCCAGAATCGTTGGCTCCGGATACTTTACCCCAAAGGCGTATGGGCAAACTGCTTATCGTCAAGTTGTGGAGACAGCTGTCCATAAGATTACGAAAAAGTCTCCACACGAGTAAAAAAACGCAGTTCACGCTTGAAATCGAACTCATTTCCCCGTAACCTATACGAACGTGATTGCATAAGCGTCACGTTAGTATCTGTCGGCTCCCGAGTGTTCCTAAACGTTGTGTGCTTGTCGCACCCTTCTGTAGGTCCTAGCAATCGGGGCCCCGTAGTTCGAAAGGGGTCCACCTTTGAGTGAGATTCAGAACTCGTCCATTTTCTCTCTTGACGATGTCAACGAGGAGGAGATGAACAACCTCATCGACGGTACGATTACCGACTTTGATGAGGGCGATCTCGTTAACGGCACTGTCGTTAAGATCGAGCATGACGAGGTGCTCGTTGACATCGGATTCAAGTCCGAGGGCGTTATCCCGGTCCGCGAGCTGTCCATCCGCAAGGACGCTAACCCTGCAGACATCGTTGCACTCGGTGATCCCATCGAGGCTCTGGTTCTCCAGAAGGAGGACAAGGACGGTCGTCTGGTCCTGTCCAAGAAGCGTGCCGAGTACGAGCGTGCTTGGAACCGCATCGAGGAGAAGTTCAACTCCGGCGAGAACGTCGAGGGCGAGGTTATCGAGGTTGTCAAGGGCGGCCTGATCCTCGACATCGGCCTGCGTGGCTTCCTGCCCGCTTCCCTCGTCGACCTCCGTCGCGTCAAGGACCTCACCTCTTACATGGGCACCCGCATCGAGGCCCGCGTCATCGAGATGGACCGCAACCGCAACAACGTCGTCCTCTCCCGTCGCGTCGTGCTCGAGGAGTCCCGTAAGGCCGAGCGCTCCGAGATCCTGTCCAAGCTCAAGTCTGGCATGCGTCTCCAGGGCACCGTTTCCTCCATCGTCGACTTCGGCGCTTTCGTCGACCTCGGCGGTATCGACGGCCTCATCCACATTTCCGAGCTCTCCTGGAACCACGTCAACCATCCTTCCGAGGTTGTCAAGGTCGGCCAGGAGGTCGAGGTCGAGGTTCTCGACGTCGATCTCAACCGCGAGCGCATCTCCCTGGGTCTCAAGCAGACCACCGAGGATCCGTGGCGCGCACTGGTCAAGAAGTACCCCGTCGGCGCTATCGTCGAGGGCACTGTGACCAAGCTTGTCCCGTTCGGCGCTTTCGTCGACCTGGGCGAGGGCATCGAGGGCCTGGTGCACATCTCCGAGATGGCCAACAAGCACGTCGATCAGCCTTCTCAGGTCACCCATGTGGGCGACAAGGTTCAGGTCAAGGTCATGGAGATCGACCTCGACCGTCGTCGTATCTCCCTGTCCATGAAGTCCGCTGCTGAGACTCTGGGCGTCGAGATCGAGGTCACCCCGCTGCCTTCCGAGAAGAAGGACGAGGAGACCGACGCCGAGTAAATCGGTTTGACGATCACTTGTTTTAAGGGATTCGTCCGTAATGGACGGGTCCCTTTTTGCATTTGGCGGTGAGATACACGATGCTGCCCCGGCGTAATGTTGTCCGGGCTGTCTGTTTGGTATTGGGTTGTCGGTGCATGAAAAATGCCGACATCCCGCCTCGGGGAGGAGGCGGGAACACACCGAGTAGACGGAGGGGTGCGGAGCGCGGTCGCGTCTCGACTGACGACGTTGCCCATCGACAAGCCTATTGTACTGCATGGGTGGTTCTTGGTTTATCGTGCGAGCGCTTGCGTTGTGCCATTGCGTGTGCTGGCGGTGTGCTACACTCTTTCACTGCTGAGTGGGCCAGACGGTCGCGCGATGTGCTGCTTGCAGCACGCGTGAGGAAAGTCCGGGCTCCAGAGGGCGGGATGCCGGCTAACGGCCGGGCGGAGTGATCCGACGGAAAGCGCCGCAGAAAAGAAGACTCCCACCTGCGCCGCAAGGCGTAAAGGGAAAAGCTGAAACGGTGGTGTAAGAGACCACCAGCGTCGTGGTAACACGGCGGCTTGGCAAGCCCCATCCGGAGCAAGCGCGAATAGGAACGCTATGGGCCGGCCCGGTCCGCGTTCGGGTAGCGTGCGTGGAGCTGCATGGTAACGTGCAGACAAGATAAATGACCGTTCACGACAGAACCCGGCTTATCGGCCCACTCAGCACTTTGTTGACGCTGCGAACCCGTCAGCGCGGCAATCTGCCTTTCAAGCCTTCGGGCATGACCATAAGGTCAATGCCCTTGTCTTTCAAGGCACCTTGCTCGCGCTGACGGGTTCTCGCTGTTGGTGACGGTATCATTGGCGTTTCCGTTCTTGTTGGCGAGGTCAACGGTGCTGTCTTTGCCGTATTATTGAGGCTGTTTGTTGCTGCGCTTTATTTTGTTGAGGGGCTTTGTTGGACAGCTATTTTACTCTGCAATCGAATATTGAGGCTTCGGGCGAGTTTGTGGACCGCAAGAGCCGGTTTATTGCCCAGCTGGTCCATATTGAGTCCGAGGATGAGGCGAATGCCTTTATCGAGATGGTTCGCAAACGTCATTACGACGCTCGGCACAATGTTCCCGCGTGGATTTTAGTCGATGGACGCGAGCGCCAGAGCGATGATGGTGAGCCGAGCCGCACGAGCGGTATGCCGACGCTCGAGGTGCTGCGCGGCGCAGAGCTCAAAAATGTTTGCTGCGTGGTGACGCGCTATTTTGGTGGCACGCTGTTGGGACCTGGTGGCTTGGTGCGCGCCTATACTGCGGCGACGCAGGCGGCGGTGGCAGCTGCTCGGGAGGCCGGGCAGATTGTCGAGATGACGAGTGTCGTGCCTGTTGACGTGCATGTGGCCTATCCGCAGTATGAGCAGGTGCTTCGTTTGGCGCAGGATTCGGGTGCCAAGGTTTCGGATACCGATTACGCGGATGCCGTGACACTTCACCTGGTATTCAAAGCGGGGGAGCAGGAGCAATTTTGCGCCAAGATGCGCGAGCTTATGGCGGGGCGCGAAGAGATCGAGGTCGGCGCTCCCAAATTTGCCGAGTTCTAACGGCGACGGCCGGCGTTCTTTTGGATGGATCCCAAACGCGCCGGCCGTCGTTTTATGTTGGTGCCGTTTACTCGGCGAGCTGCGTTAGCACATCGCAGGCGATCTCGACGGCATCGTCGATGCAGCCGGGGCAGCTGCGGAGCGGACCCTTGTCCGATCCGATGCCCTTGAGCGTGCCGCAGACGGTCGTCGTGTTCTTCTCGCCAAAACGCTTGGCGATTTCGCGCGACAGCTTGTAGGTCTGGCCCTTGGTCTTGGGGTTCTCCATGCCGTCACTCATTACAAAGCCCATGATGGCCACGGCACCCGAGATGGCGCCGCAGGTTTCGGTCATGCCGCCCATGCCGGCGCCAAAGCCCTCGGTGAGGGTAAAGGCGACCTGGGGGTCGAGCCCGACGGCGGGCGCGAGCGTGCAGGCGACGGCCTGCGCGCAGTTAAAGCCGCGGGCGTGGTACTCGGCAGCCTGAGCCTGACAGGCGGTGATGTCGAGCTGGGCTGTATCGATTTGCTTCATCGGTGTCTCCTTGATTACGGTGTACCCGCCTATGGTACCCTTGCCGGTGCATGTAATCATTGAGAGCTTCACGTATGCCTCATTTATATCCATCGAACAAATGCCTAAGGCTGAGACGAATGCCTCTGATTCATTTGTCACATAACCTACTTTGGGGATGGGTTGAGAGGGGTGCGGGGTAGCGGTATCGTGAACCGAATTAAAAACAAAACCCAAGTAAGGGAGTTGGATATGAGCGAGCAGACCATCGGTACTACATGTGTTCAGGGCGGCTATCACCCGGGAGATGCGGAGCCGCGCCAGGTGCCCATCTACCAGTCCACCACGTGGAAATACGACACGTCCGAGCACATGGGCAAGCTGTTTGACCTGGAGGAGTCGGGCTACTTCTACAGCCGTCTGCAGAATCCCACGTGCGATCTGGTTGCCGCCAAGATTTGCGAGATGGAGGGCGGCACCGCTGCGATGCTCACGAGCTCGGGCATGGCCGCGAACTTCCTCGCGATCTTTAACGTGGCCGGTGCCGGTGATCACGTGGTCGCGAGCTCTGCTATCTACGGCGGTACCTACAACCTGCTTGCCCATACCATGGGCCGCATGGGCGTGACTTGCACGTTCGTTGCCCCCGACTGCACCGATGAGGAGCTCGAGGCAGCCTTTGAGCCCAATACCAAGCTTGTCTTTGGCGAGACGATTGCCAACCCCGCCCTTGCCGTGCTCGATATTGAGCGCTTTGCCAAGGCCGCGCATGACCACGGTGTGCCGCTGATGGTCGACAACACCTTCCCGACGCCTGTGATGTGCCGTCCCTTTGAGTGGGGCGCCGACATCGTGACGCACTCCACCACCAAGTACATGGATGGACATGCTGCCTACCTGGGCGGCGTGATCGTCGACCACGGCCAGTTTGACTGGATGGCGCATGCGGACAAGTTCCCGGGTCTCACCACGCCCGATGAGAGCTACCATGGCGTGACCTATGCCGAGAAGTTCGGACGCGAGGGTGCCTTCATTACCAAGGCAACCGCTCAGCTCATGCGCGACCTCGGCCCCATGCAGAACCCGCAGGCAGCGTTCTTCTTGAACAGCTCGCTCGAGAGCCTGCATGTGCGCATGCCGCGTCATTGTGAGAACGGCCTAGCCGTTGCCAAGTTCCTGCAGAGTCATCCCAAGGTGCGCTTCGTGAGCTATCCGGGTCTGGAGGGCGACAAGTACTACGACATGGCTCAGAAGTACATGCCCAACGGTACCTGCGGCGTTGTGAGCTTTGGCTTTAACGGTGGTCGCGCGGCGGCCGAGACCTTTATGAAGAGCCTCAAGCTCGCCCAGATCGCCACGCACGTGGCCGACGCTCGCACTTGCTGCCTGCATCCTGCTAACGCCACGCATCGCCAGATGAACGATGAGGAGCTCATCGCCTGTGGCATCTCCGCCGACATGGTGCGCCTGTCGTGCGGCCTCGAGGACACGGCCGATCTGATTGCCGACCTTGAGCAGGCGCTCGAGCAGTGCTAGGCTAGCTCCGTCCAAGGTGCCGATGCTGGCAGAAAGCTTCGGTGACCTTTCGTTCCGATTCCGTAGGCGGGACCCCAATCGCGACTGTTCGCAGGCGATTGGGGCCCCGTTTTTGCGTTGCACCACTCGAAAGGATGGATATGGAGAAAACTGCAGAGCAGCTGCGCCGCGAGCATATTGCCCTAGAGGGCGACACCCATGGCAAGAACAAATGGGCGATTCTATTTACCGTGCTCATCATGACGTTTATGGTGTGCCTGGATTCGACCGTCGTGACCGTGGCGCTGCCCGTGATGCAAAAGGAGCTGGGCGTGGGCCTCGATCGCATTCAGCTGGTAAGCTCGGTGTATCTGCTTGCAACTTGCGTGGCTATGTTGCCGTTTGGGCGTCTGGGCGACGTGCGCGGCAAGGTGGGCGTATTCCAGCTGGGCGTCATCGTCTTTACGGTCGGTTCGCTGCTGTGCGGCCTTTCGGCCTCGCTCGAGGTTCTTATCCTGGCACGCATTGTTCAGGGCGTCGGTTGCGCGGCGGCCATGGCCAACAACATGGGTATCATCACCGAGTCGTTTCCGGCGCGCGAACGTGGTCGTGCCATGGGTATTCTCGCGACTTTCGTGGCCCTCGGCATGATGTGCGGCCCCGTGCTGGGCGGCATGCTGGTGGCAAGCTTTCCCTGGGAGAGCATCTTCCTCATCAACCTGCCCATTGGCGTCATCTCGTTTATCGTGGGGCTCTACACGTTGCCGCATGTTAAGCCCGAGGCGGGCGAGCGACCCATGTCCCTTTTGGAGGCTGCGCGTCGCTGCTTTGCAAATTCGGCCTTCACCATCAACCTTGCCTGCATGCTCATCGTGTTTGTTGGCATCGGCGCATCCGAGTTTATCCTGCCGTTCTATTTTCAGGACGCCCACGGCTTTGGTTCCGACATTTCCGGATTGCTTTTTTTGGCGCTGCCGATGGTGAATGCCTTTATCGGCCCGCTTTCGGGTACGGTTTCGGACCGCGTTGGCTGCGAGGGCCCCACGGCGGTGGGCCTGGGCGTGTACGTGTGCGGCCTCTTTGCGGTGAGCACGCTCGACGAGCACGCTTCCATCCCTCTGATCGTGTGCTGTGTCGCATTTATGTCGCTTGGTACGTCGATTTTCCAAAGCCCCAATAACTCCCTGTATATGGGCTCGGCTCCGCGCGAAGCGCTCGGCTTTGCTGGCAGCCTGGGTAGCCTGGCGCGCTATGCGGGTATGGCAGTGGGCATTACGGTGGCGTCGAATATCCTGTATGGGCAGATGAGCGTGGCGATGGGCGAGGCCGTAACCAGTTTCGTTGCAGGCCGTCCGGATGTATTCCTATTCGGTTTTCGCTCGGTGTTCTACGTGCTCATGGCTGTGGCCGCTGCGGGCTTTGCGCTCGCCATGGTGCGTTTGGTGAAGATGCGCGCCCGCCATTAGCGTGTTGAGAGGCTGCCTGCCACGAATCGGGCCTATCTACTACGTTAGACTGCGATGTCCCAACCATGGTGCATCTGATGAATACAAAAGCGCAGGTAGATTGTTTGCCGGTTTTCGGAAATCATGGGTATGGACAGGTGTATGAGGCTAAACGTAGTAAATAGGCCGGTTTTGTGGCCGGCGCCCTCCATGATCCGCTGAGGACGGAGGAAATCGGACCATAAAGGTAGATAAAAGCCCCGTCCCAAATTGACTGGTCTTGCGGCTTTATGGTGCGATGCGGCTTGTGGGACGGGCGGGGGTCGGTCCGTGGTAGACTATCGAACAACGTTTATTAATCGCGCGGTATCGTTGCCGCGAGAAGGGGTTGCGCCATGCAGGAGCTTGAGGATCGTATTCGCCATGACGGCATCGTAAAGGCCGGTAACGTCCTTAAGGTTGATGCCTTCCTCAACCACCAATGCGACGTTGAGCTGTTCGACCACATGGGCGCCGAGTGGGCCCGTCTGTTTGAGGGTGTCGAGATCAACAAGATCCTGACGATTGAGGCTTCGGGCATTGGCATGGCTTGCATCGCGGCTCAGCATTTTGGCGGTGTGCCGGTGGTCTTCGCCAAGAAGGCGCAGTCCATCAACCTCGACGGCGAGCAGTATGCCACGACCATCTACTCCTTTACCAAGCAGAAGGAGTACCCGGTCATCGTTGGCAAGCGTTTCCTGTCCGAGGGCGACAAGGTCCTGATCATTGACGACTTCCTGGCCAACGGCTGCGCGCTCGAGGGTCTTATCAAGATCTGCGAGGCTGCGGGTGCCGAGGTGTCCGGTATTGGCATTGCAGTGGAAAAGGGCTTCCAGGGCGGCGGCGATAAGCTCCGCGATCGCGGCTTCCGCGTTGAGAGCTTGGCCCGTATCGCCGATATGGACTGCGAGACCAGCGAGATTACCTTCGCCTAAGCGCGCAACACAAGCGATTGGTATGCGATGTGACAAAGGGACCGTCCCTTTGTCACATTTTTTGTATGAGGGGAGGTGTTGATATGGATGAGAACAAGATGGGATGGCGCGAGTATGCGCGCTATGCCGAGATGTCGGCCGAGGAGTTGGCGCGCGATTGCGAGGTGCAGGTGTTTCGCGCGACGGGTCCGGGTGGGCAGGGCGTCAACACGACGGACTCGGCGGTGCGTATGAAACATATCCCTTCGGGAATTACCGTGACGGCGCGCGAGAGCCGCAGCCAGTTCCAAAACCGTAGTAGCTGCCTGCGTAAGCTGCGCGCTGAGCTTGAGCGGCGCGGGCGTCCACCGCGCCGACGCGTAAAGACCAAGGTGCCTCAGCGCTCTCGCCAGCGCAGGCTCAACGACAAACACTTCAACGCCATTAAAAAGGCTAACCGTCGCAAACCGGGCAGCGACGACTAGCCTCCTCATAAGTTGCGGTGAAATAGGGACTGTTTTGCGACTTTAGCTGCATAAACAGTCCCTATTTCACCGCAACTTAGGGGCGGCTAGCGGGTGGGGTGCCAGACGTGGAGGGCTCCGCCGAGGACGTCGACCTCGATGCGCGAGGCGACAACGGGCTCGCCGTCGGCCTGGATGGGGTAGTCGGGCTCCTCAAAGGTGAGGTCGGCATGGCGGCAGCGGCGCATGCGAATCGGCGGCAGTTTGGTATGGTGGCCGTCCTTGGCCGAAAGAAACATAGGCAGGGCAACCGCACGAGGGACAGGGCCGCATGCGTAGCAGACGTCGAGCATGCCGTCGCAGGGGTCGGCATCGGGGCAGATGCGATAGCCCGAGCCATACGTGGGACCCAGCTGAATCGCCATGATGATCGCCCTCACGCGCTCGGCGGGCGTGCCGTCAAAGCTGGCTGTCATGGGGTAGTTGCGATAGCGCAGGCCAAACTGCTCAAGTCCCGAGAGGGTGTAGAGCGGGGCACCCGTCAGGCCGGTCTTTTTGCGCAGCTCGGTGGTGCCAAGGCCGATGGCGGCATCGATGCCGACCGAAAGCGTCTGGTCGTAGTACTCAACGGTAGCCTCGCCGCTGCCGCTCGCAGGGCTCCACGAGCGAATGCGCCCGATGTCCTGACGCTGCAGCTCGCAGGTGAGCAGCGCGCCAAAATCCTTGCCGGAGAAATCGTCGATGCCGAGCGTCTGGGCAAAATCGTTGCCGGAGCCCACGGGCAGGACGGCAAGAGCGGGGCGGGCGTCCTCCTTTTGCGTCATAAGCCCGTTGACGACCTCGTGAATCACGCCGTCGCCGCCGAGTGCGATAACGGTGCGATAGCCCTGAGCCTGCGCGGCCAGCTCCTTGGCGTGTCCCATACGCCTGGTCAACACCAGGTCAAACTGGGATGCGCGTGCAGTCATGTCCAAAAATCGTTGCAGGCGCTCGGCAACTTCGCGTGCCGCACCCGACTGGGCGGCTGGGTTGGCGATGATGAGCGTGCGACCAAAATCAGTTGCGTGCATGGGGCGACTCCCGGCGTGTGACATGACAGTGCGGTCGCGCTCAGGTCGAATTGCCCCCGATTGTGGCTGCACGGCGATTATTACATCTACTCTATCAGGTCGTTGTGGCGCTCGATAGCATCCGCTACCGTACCGCCCTCATCCACAATAAGCGAACGGCGCTTGGGTGAGATGATGCGCTGGGCGGGGTATACGCCGCGGTGTCCGCCGGTTAGGTAGCTGATAAAGGCTACGATGACAAAGAACCCGGCGGCCGTGCCGTGGAACAGGTCGATGGCCATCATGCAGGTGGTGATGGGCACGTTGAGGCCGGCACAGAACACGCCGAGCATGCCGAGAGCCGCCAGAAAACTGGGGTCGAGCCCGGTAAGGCAACCGATCCAGCCACCGAGTGCCGCACCGATGCCAAACAGGGGCGTGACCTCGCCGCCTTGGAAGCCCGCGCCCAGGGTAAGCGCTGTGACGACCAACTTGATGACTGCGTCCGCCAGGGTGGTGTTGCCGGCAAATCCGGCGCCGGAAAGCCACGTGGAAAGGCCGGCGTAGTTCCAGGCGTCGAGGAGGGCATAGGCGGCCAAAACCACGAGTGCGCCTATGAGTGCGCGAACGAGGTAATTGGTGATAAAGCGACCGTACAGGCTCTTGACGGTCCGAACCGACCAGGCAAAGAGGCGTGCCGTCAGACCGAAGATAATGGCGCTGATAACAACGATGACAACCGTCCGTGGTGTCATGTTGGGAACGCTGGCGATGACATTCGCTTCGTACTCGGTACCCAGGGCGAGTGACGTAAAGTAGCCGGTAAACGAGGCGACGAGGCAGTAGATGCCTGCGGTGTAGTCGATTTTGCCGATAAAGCACATCTCCATGCCAAAGAAAGCTCCGGCAAGGGGCGATCCGAACACGGCGCCAAAGGCGGACGAGATGCCGGCGAGCATCAGGTCGTGATGATCGTGCTTTTTGAGATGGGCGAGGCTCGAGATGTTGCTGGCGATGGTGCCGCCAATTTGCACCGCGGCTCCCTCGCGACCGGCCGATCCGCCCGTGAGGTGCGTGAGCGTGGAGCAGACGAAGGTGAGGACGGCCATGCGCATATGGATGAGGCGTGTGCCCAGAGCGGAGTCGATGACCAGGTTGTTGCCACGCTTGGCGGCAAGGCCGTGGTTCTTGTACACCCATGCGGTGGCAACGCCCACAACGGGAAGCAGCGCGTAAATCCATGCATGGTGCTCGCGATAGTCGGTCGCGATATTCAGCGAGGCCAAAAACGCCCAAGCGGCAACGCCCATGGCGAGCGAGACGATGACGACGAGCACGAGCAACTTGGCGCTCGCGAGTAGGTTGCGGGCGTTGCGGCGCGTGTCGGCAGCCAAGAGATGCTCGGAGCGGGTGAGCTGTTGCCTGCCTGCCATGATGACGTCATTAAGGGAGAAAAAGCCGCCGTCGTCGAGCGACTGGGAATGATCCTGCGCCTCGTTTGCGCTTTCGGGTTTATCGGTAAAAGCCATACGTTCCTCTTTTAGGTTGCAACGCAAGCATTATAGAACGTGCCAAACGAGACAAACCGGCAGGTTGGTTTCGGTTCTGTTTTGCAGCTTGCGGCCGACAGATGTATTCGAGAACGTGGCTGTGTCGCCGTCGTGCGGCGGGGGATTATACTGAGATAAACATAAAGAATCGGCGCCCGTGATGTGCGCCGCAGCATGCTAGAGGTGTATATGGCTGAGAAACTCATTCCGTTGGAGGACGCGCAGGCGATCGTCTTGTCGCACGTGAATCGGACCGAAGTTGTCGAGATTCCCGTGTGGCAGGCCGCCGGTCTTCCCTTGGCCGAGGATGCGGTGGCCGATATCGACATCTCGCCGTTTGCCAACAGCGCTATGGACGGATATGCCGTGCGCTCGTCGGACTTGGCGCAGGCGTCTGGCGAGGCGCCGGTGACGCTCGACGTTATCGGACATGAGGCCGCGGGCCATGTGTTTGAGGGCGCAATCGGCGCGGGCGAGACGGTCCGCATCATGACGGGCGCGCCGGTACCCGAAGGTGCCGATGCCGTGGTGAAGTATGAGATCGTCGATGTGCTCGACGGTGACGGCAACGAGGGCTCGCGTGTGAGGTTCTCGGCGCCTGCCAAGGTAGGGGAGAACGTTCGCTCTGCCGCCGAGGAGGCCCATGCCGGCGATGTTGTGATGCACGCCGGCGAGGTCGTGGCTCCGGCGGGCGCGGGTCTGCTGGCAAGCGCCGGATACGCGAGCGTGAAGGTGCACGCTGCCCCGCGTGTGGGCATCATCTCACTGGGCACGGAACTGGTCGCACCGAGCAACGTGCCGGCGCGCGGGCAGATTCGCGACTCCAACTCGTCGGCGTTGATGGCCGAAGCGCTCGATGCCGGCGCCGAGCCCGTGTTCTACGGCATTGCGCTCGATGATGAGCAGGCGATTGCCGGGCTGGTGCATCGTGCCGTGCAGGAGTGCGATTTTGTCATTACGAGCGGTGGCGCCTCGGCGGGCGATTACGATTACGTGACGGCGCTCGTCCGGCGCGAGGGCGAGGTGCTGTTCGATCGCATCTCGATGCGTCCGGGCAAGGCCATCACGTTTGGTTTGCTCGGGGGTAAGCCCTACCTGGGGCTTTCAGGCAATCCGGCCGCGGCGTATGTGGACTTTGAGATGCTCGCCCGTCCGGCGATTCGCAAGATGCGCGGCTTTGCCGAGGGTGCGCGTCCCGTACAGCAGGCGACGCTCACACACGGCGTGAAAAAGCGACAGCATCGCCGCTTCTTCGATCGCGCCACGGTTTTGCGCGACCCCGAGACCGGTGAGTTGTTGGTGACCGAGGCCAAGACGCAGAATTCGGCGCTGCTCGGCACGATGCAGCGTGCGAACTGCCTGTTGCGTATTGACGAAGGACCGTGCGAGCTCAAGGCGGGAGATGTCGTGGACGTTGTTCGCGTCGACCTGCCCGAGGGCGCCGTGTTGTAGGAGGAATGCTATGGAGCTGAAGATATCGATCGTGACGTGCTCGGATACGCGCGATCTTGCCCAGGACGAGGCTGGGGCCGCACTCGAGGAACTTATCGAGGCGCAGGGCTGGACGGTCGTCTCACATGTGGTCGTGCGCGACGACGCCAGCGAGATCGGTGATGCCATTGTGGAAGCCGCCGATGAGTGCCACGCCAATGTCGTGCTCACCTGCGGCGGCACGGGGCTTTCGATGCGCGATGTGACGCCCGAGGCGACGCGTGCCGTCTGCGAGCGCGATGTGCCGGGTATTGCAGAGGCAATCCGTGCCTACTCCATGACCAAGACGCGCCGTGCCATGCTCTCGCGCGCCGTGTGCATGCAGCGTGGGCATACGCTTGTCATCAACTTTCCGGGATCCACGAAAGCGGCCCGCGAAAGCTGGGAGGCCGTGAGCGACCAGCTGGAGCATGCGGCCCAAATGACGGCTGGCGGCGGGCACGCCAAATAAGCGCACTACCTGCGGCGGAGCGACCTCGCGAGTCGCTCCGCCTTTTTATGCATCGACAGCGCGGGCCGTCTCGTGGTTATTGGTAAAAGAAAATTATCAGACGAGAGATATTTATCATAAACATTATTCGCGCGAAAGTATAATCTAGTAACAGAACAAAGCCTGCGGCGAGGTGCCCGGGTGTACCGTTCGAAAGGGTTGAACATGTTCGATATGGTTTCTCGCCGCGGATTCGTCTCGCTCTCTGCTGTCGCCGCTGCCGGCCTTGGCCTTGCCGGTTGCTCGGGCAGCAAGGCGTCTGAGTCGACTGGCTCCGATGCCGGTTCTGCTAAGGCATCTTCCAAGAAAGCTGTCGAGCTGCAGGTCTTTGCCGCCAACTCGCTCGAGAAGGCTCTGCCCGAGGTTCAGGAGCTTTACACCGACCAGACCGGCACCGCCTTTGCCGACACGCAGTTTAAGGCCTCCGGCGACCTCGTCGAGCAGATGCGTGCCGGCGCCACGGTCGACGTGCTCATCACAGCCTCCAAGGGCACCATGGACGACGCCGAAGCCGCCGAGCTCGTCGACGCCGACACCCGTGAGGATATGTTCGTCAACGACCTCGTGATCATTTGCGCCGAGGGCTCCGACACCAAGGTCGAGGCCATCGCCGACGTCGCGAATCTGGACGGCAAGATCGCCATTGGCGACGCCAAGACCGTTCCTGCCGGCAAGTACGCCAACCAGGCCCTGGCCTCCGTGGGCCTCTACACCGGCACCGAGGGCGACGACGGCGGGTACGCCCCCGAGATCGCCGACAAGGTGGCCCTGGCCGACAAGGTCGGCACTGCTGCGTCTTACGTCTCTACGGGCGACTGCGTGGCTGGCTTTGTCTATAGCTCCGACATCTTCCGCTACGACGGCATCGAGGAGGCCTTTGTGTGTCCCGAGGACTCGCATAAGCCCATCGTGTATCCGGGCGCTGTCGCCGATGGCTCCGAACATGCCGACGAGGCCAAGGCGTTTATCGACTTTTGCCTGTCCAACAAGAAGGCCCAGAAGATTTGGGCCAAATACGGTTTTGAGCTTTCCGCGTAGTGCGGCTTGGCGCGATAATTCCATCGTTTTGTGTTTAACTCCGTCCTTGTATTCTCTTGGAGCTTTTCGTGCTTAATAGATTCCGCATGCTTGTCGCCTGTGCTTTGACCTTCGCGCTTTGCTGGGTGCCGGGATTTGCGTTTGCTGGGGACGCTGAGGACGGGGGCCAGGTTGCTGCGACCGCTCATGGGCTTTCTTATGGGATCGAGGGATTTGAGCGGTTGGCCAAGGGGACCGCTCGTGCCATGGAGGGCCAGCCTGAGGGCTACCGGTTTCCCGTTGACGAGGACGTGGACCTTGTAGTGGCGCCTGCTGCCGATCGCGTTGTGGTGTGGATATCGTCCAAAGCGGTCGAGAAGTATGGATTGGATCCGCAGGACAACGAGTGCGTATCGGGTCTCAAGGCCCTCGTCTGTAAGCTCGACAGCGCAAACTGCATGGGAGGTGCGCAGCTGGGGGACGTGGATCTTCCTTGGTATGTCACGGTGGAAACAACGTTTGATGCCGGCGGGTATACCTATGGCTTTGACGAGCGCGGTGCGGATGGGGACCGCTATGTGGTGATTGCATCAGCCTCGGGTGATGCCAGGGGCGGCGCGCGTTGGCTTGATAGCGCTCAAATGGTAGAGGCATCGTCTGTCGTGTTGCGGGATGAGCAGGGGCCCTTGACCTCTCTGGCCTCCTTTTTAGGCGGCATCGACTACCGCCCGTTTTGGGTGTCCATTAAAACGAGTGGCCTTGCCCTGGTGATTGCCTTTGCGCTGGGCCTGTTTGCCGCGTGGAAGACTATGGGTACCTCGAGTCGCATCAAGGGCCTGCTCGATTCGGTCTTTACGATTCCTATGGTGCTGCCGCCCACGGTCTGCGGCTTTCTGCTCCTCATGCTGTTTGGCCGCTCGACCGGGGTGGGCCAGTGGCTCATCGCGCATGGCGTCTCGATTGTCTTTACGTGGCCCGCGGCGGTGATATCTGCCGTGGTGGTGTCGTTTCCCCTGGTCTACCGTACGGCGCTCGGTGCCTTTGAGAGCCTTGACACGCAGATGCTCGATGCCGCGCGAACCCTGGGATGGTCCGAGCGTCGCATCTTTACTAAGCTTATGATGCCGCTTGGCTGGCCCTCGATTGCCGCCGGCGCGGTGCTTGCCTTCGCGCGTGCCATGGGCGAGTTTGGCTGCACGCTGTTCTTTGCGGGCAACTACGCCGGCATTACCCAGACCATCCCCATCGCCATCTACTTTGAGTGGATGGGCGGCAATACGTCGGTGGCCCTCTTTTGGGTCGTGGTCGTAATTGCGTTCAGCTTCCTGGTCATTCTGTTCATCAACATGTATACGGCGCATTCGCAAAAGTATCGCGAGCGTGGTCTCTCCCGTGCAGAGCGCAAACAGGCCAAAGATCTCGCCGGACAGGGCGATTCGCTCGACCCGGCGGGCGGCGATGCCTTGCGTATCGATCGCGAGGCGCTGGCCGAGCTTATGCGCGATGACGCCGTCTCGAAGGGAGGTCGATAGACCATGTCGCTTGTCCTGGATATCAAAAAGCGCTATCCCGGCTTTACCCTCGACATTCAGCTCGATGCCGGCGAGGAGCGTGTGGCGCTGCTCGGCGCCTCCGGATGCGGCAAGAGCTGCACCTTGCGCTGTATTGCCGGCGTGGAGGCACCCGACGAGGGCAAGATCGTCGTCAACGGCGTGACCTTTTTTGACTCTGCGACGGGCATCAACCTTTCGCCCCAGGAGCGAAAATGCGCCCTGATGTTTCAAAGCTATCGGCTGTTTCCAAACATGACGGTGGCCGATAACGTATGTGCCGGCGTTGAGGGTGCAGGCGACGCCGCAGCGCGCAGACAACTTGCCGAGCGCTACTTGGGTATCTTTGGACTGGCCGACTTTGCCGACCGTTATCCCGCGCGCCTCTCGGGCGGCCAGCAGCAGCGTGTGGCGCTTGCTCGCATGGTGGCGGCACACCCGGGCATTTTTATGTTCGACGAGCCCATGAGCGCGCTCGACGCGTATCTCAAGAGCGCGCTTGAGCAGAACATGCTCGACCTGTTCGACGTCTGTAACCGTACCGTGCTCTACGTGAGCCACGATATTGACGAGGCATGCCGCCTGTGCGAGCGCATTTGCGTGATGCATAACGGGCATGTGGAGGAGATCGGCTCCGTCGAGGACGTGGTCCGCCGGCCGCAAACCTTGGCTGCGCTGCGCCTGACGGGCTGCAAGAACACAAGCCGGGCGCGCAAGATCGGCGACGAGGAAGTCGAGGCCCTCGACTGGGGCATGACCTTTAACGTGGGTCGCGAAGTTCCCGATAATGTGGCGTACCTAGGTATTCGTGCGAGCTACTTCCATATGGACAACCGCGCAGAGCGGGGTCGTAACAGCTACGACCTGCATGTGGCTCGCGTGAGCGATTCGCGTTTTGAGCGCTTGGTGCTGTTGGACGTGCCACGTGTCGATGCGCCGACGCGCCTGCAGTGGAAGGTCAACAAAGTGAACGTAGCTGCCGACGGGCTGCCGCAGGCCGACGAGACCCTGCGCATGCACTTCGATGCGAGTAAGATCCACTTGGTTTGTCGATAGCGCCGGGTAATGCCGTCGGGGATATATGCCTCGGCGGCATTATCTGTTTGCCGTTCGCCGAATGAGGAATGACAAACTCTTATCAATCAAGATAATTATTTATTAGACAACGGCACACGACGCTGTCGTACGAATGTCAACGGTGTTCGCAGGGGCGATGACCGTTGATATAGTTGACCTCGACTGGTTAAGGAGGGTGCGCACATGCCGCAGACGACATACATTCGCCGCGTTGCCGCGCGCGCCCTGTATATGGCTCGGGGTCGCATATGAGCAGGTATGTTCACGGCTCCGGGAGAGACGACGCACAGCTAAATAATCGACCGCAAAGCAGGTTCCCTAAAATTCCGGGTTTGAGCACGGCCGGGCAATCGCCGTCCGTCGTGCATCGATACCGCTGTTATCCGTTTTTGGTTCGAGAGGGGAACCGTTATGGCTGAAGAATTCGATTTCCATCCGATGTGGGAGAGCCTCGGCATGAATCTTGCCGACCACGATATGCTGCTGGGCGCCGTGGGCCAGATGTACGGGGACATGTTCCTGTCGCAGAACAACCGCCCCGAGTCCACGTCCTACTTGGACTTTGTGGCCACCAACATCCATAGCGGCCGCATTAAGGAGATGCTCGACAAGAAGGAGGCTGGCGAGGCCACCAAAATCGTGGGCTCGTTCTGTGTGTACGTGCCCGAGGAGATCGTGCTTGCCTGTGACGGCATTCCTGTTGGTCTGTGCTCGGGTGCCGATTGGGCAACGGACAAGGTCGAGGAGCACTTGCCGCGCAACACTTGTCCGCTTATCAAGAGCTTTGCCGGCTTTAAGCTGGGTGAGGTCTGCCCCTACATCGAGTCGAGTGACTTGGTGGTAGGCGAGAACACCTGCGATGGCAAGAAGAAGGCCTACGAGTTTTTTGCCACGCAAAAGAACATGTACGTCATGGATATTCCCAACGTGCACGACGAGTCGACGCTCGTGACCTGGAAGGCCGAGGTTAAAAAGCTTGCCGCCAAGACTGAGGAAGAGTGCGGCGTCACGATTACGCCTGAGCGTCTGAAGGCCGCCATCCGCGCCGTCAATGAGAAGCGTCGCGCCCTGCAGCGCCTCGCTGCCACGCGCGCTGCCGACCCAGCGCCCATTAGCGGTCTCGACAGCCTGCTGACCGTTCAGGCCGCCTTTATGGACGACACGCCGCGTCTGACCGGAGCCATCAACGATATGGCGGCCGAGTGTGAGCAGCGTGTCGAGGCCGGAGAGGGCGTGGCGCCCAAGGGGACCAAGCGCATCCTGTACACCGGTACGCCCATGGCCGTGCCCAACTGGAAGCTGTTCAACCTCATCGAGAAGGCCGGCGGCGTTGTGGTGGGCGAGGAGTCCTGCACGGGTTCGCGCTATTACAAGGACTTGGTCGATGAGTCCGGTGAGACGGTTGACGAGATGCTCGATGCTATCGCCGAGCGCTACTTTAAGATCAACTGCGCCGTCTTTACGCCCAACGACCAGCGTATGAAGGACATTGTCCAGATGGCCAAGGACCTGCATGCCGACGGCATCGTCGACGTGGCGCTGCAGTTCTGCACGCTCTACGAGATGGAGTCGTTTGCCGTGGAGAAGGCCGCCGAGGAGGCAGGCATTCCGTTCATGCACATCACGACCGACTACGCCGGCGAGGACGCAGGCCAACTGCAAACCAGGATTGAGGCTTTCTTGGAAACCATTTAGGACTATCCGTCCCGATGGCTTCCCCAGGCACCCGATCTTGCCGTTCAAACCGTCGCTTGCGTATCAGAAGTACGCGGCGCTCCTCTTTCACGGCAACCTCGGGCACCTGGGAAAGCCGTCTCCTTGGTTGGTTAAAAGGTTTAGGAGTTATATGTCGGAAAATATTGAGCAGCCGTTGCCGCGCACGTTTGAGGAGTTCAACGAGCAACGCAAGGCGGCGTTTATTCGCGTCAAGGATTATAAGCGGGCGGGTAATCGCCTGGTCGGCTTTTTGTGCAGCTATACGCCGCTCGAGATTATCGATGCCGCGGGCGCCTCGAGCGTGGCTCTGTGCGGTACGTCCGACGAGGTGATTCCCGAGGCCGAGAAGGTGCTGCCGGCAAACCTCTGCCCGCTCATCAAGTCGACGTATGGTTTTGCCTATTCGCAAAAGTGCCCGTTTACGTACTTTAGCGACATGATCATCGGCGAGACCACCTGCGACGGCAAGAAGAAGATGTACGAGCTGCTCAACGAGCTCAAGCGCACGCACATTCTGCACCTACCGCAGGGCCGCGACCGCGCCTACGAGCGCGAGGGCTGGTACGAGGAGTGCCGTCTGCTCAAGGAGGAGCTCGAGAACTTCTACGACATTACGATTACCGACGGCGACCTACGCGCTGCTGCCCGTCGTCGCAATCGCCTGCGTGCGGCCCAGCTCGAGATGTTTGCGCTGCAGGCCAACCAGCCGGCGGCCATGAGCGGCGTCGATCTGATGAGCACCATGTTTGCCGGTACGTTCAGCTTTGATATCGAGGCCTATACGCAGCAGCTGGAGCAAAAGGTCGCTAACCTGCGCGAGGCCTACGAGGCCGGCGAGCACCCGGTTGCGGCGGATGCCAAGCGCATCCTGATCACCGGTTGCCCGGTGGGCGGCGTAATCAACAAGATCGGTCGCACCATCGAGTCCAACGGCGGCGTGGTCGTGTGTATGGATGACTGCTCGGGTGAGCGCACGGCGGCCATGATGGTCGACCCGGATGCGCCCGACATCCTGCGTGCGATCGCCGACCGCTACCTGGATATCAACTGCTCGGTTATGACGCCCAACGACGGTCGTATGGAGAACACGCTGGCCATGTGCGAGAAGTATCACGTCGATGGCGTAGTGGAGAGCGTGCTCCAGGCGTGCCACACCTTTAACGTGGAGAGTGCACGCATGCAGGAGGCCGTCGAGGGTGCGGGTATTCCGTATATGAAGATCGAGACCGACTACAGCAACGGCGACATGGGCCAGATCGAGACCCGCATCGCCGCCTTCATCGAAACCCTCTAGCTTCCTCAGGCACCGGATCTTGCCCCTCAAACCGTCGCTTGCGTACCAAAGTACGCCGCGCTCCTCTTTCGGGGCAACCTCCGGCACCTGAGAAACCTAGAGCTAAGGCGCCTGAACGCGCCGCTGTCTTTGATGTTTGGATTAGGAGAGAGCCATGATAGGGATCGGGGTCGATATCGGGTCTACGGCGGCTAAGGCTGCTGTGGTCGATGGTGAGGGTTCGGTGGCGTGGACGTGCGTGCAGCCAACCGGGTTCTCCTCGGTCGATGCCGCCGATAGGTTGCGCGAGGCGCTCGCGGCGGCGGGCTTTGACGTTGCATCCGATTCTGCGCGTGTGGTGGCCACGGGTTACGGGCGCGTGGCTGTGCCATACGCCCACAAGGTTGTGACCGAGATTACCTGCCACGGCGCCGGTGCCGTGCGTCTGTTTGGCGATCGCGGCACGGTGATTGACGTGGGCGGCCAGGACACCAAGGTCATTCAGCTTAAAAATGGCCGCGTGGCCAAGTTTGCCATGAACGACAAGTGCGCTGCCGGCACGGGGCGCTTTTTGGAGATCATGGCCGACCGCCTAGGTATTTCTCAACAGCAGATGGCCGACCTGGCGCGTTCCGGCGAGCCTACCAAGATTTCCAGCATGTGCACGGTGTTTGCCGAAAGTGAGGTCATTAGCCTGATCGGTCGCGGTGAGCCGCGCGAGAACATCGCACGTGGCGTGATCGACAGCGTGGTCTCGCGCGTGGCGACCATGGCCGGGCAGGCCGCGGGCGCCCCGTACTACCTGACCGGCGGCCTGTGCGAGAACGCCTTCGTGGTGGAGCGGTTGGGCGAGCTGCTGGGGTCGCCGGTGACCACCTCGCCCCAGGCTCGCTTTGCCGGTGCCATCGGCGCGGCGATTCGCGCACAGGCGCTCGATTAATGCATCGGCCGTGGGCCTGCATTCATGCGTATACTGGGAGGAAATGATTGACCGATGAGAGGAGGTATCGATGGCTGACGATCAGATTAAGCTCACGTCTATGACTGCCGCGAGCGGTTGAGCCGCTAAGTTGGCTCCTGGAGCCCTCGCCCAGGTCCTGGGCGACTTGCCAAATGTGCATAACGGCAACTTGCTCGTGGGGTTCGATACCTCCGACGATGCGAGCGTCTTCCGCGTAGGGGAGAACCTGGGGCTCGTGCAGTCCATCGACTTCTTCCCACCGATGGTCGATGACCCGTTCCTGTTTGGCCAGATCGCTGCGGCCAACTCGCTGTCGGACATCTACGCCATGGGCGGGCGGCCGAGCCATGCCATGAACCTGCTTTGCATACCCAGTTGCCTGGGCGTTGAGGTTGCCGGTCAGATTCTGGCGGGCGGCGCCGATAAGTGCGTCGAGGCGGGTTGCTCCATCGCGGGCGGCCACACCATCAACGACGATGAGCCCAAGTACGGTCTGTCCGTGAGCGGTTTTGTGCCACTCGACCACATGCTCGCCAACAGCGGCGCACGCGTGGGCGATGTTCTGCTGCTGACCAAGGCGATCGGCTCGGGCATCATCACCACGGCCATTAAGGGCGAGCTCATCGAGCAGGACGAGGCCGCAGCCATGTTTGACTCGATGCGTACCCTCAACGAGGCGCCGATTCGTCTGGCCGAGGGCCTCGAGCTTCACGGCTGCACCGATGTCACGGGCTTTGGCCTGATCGGGCACGCGTGCGAGATGGCCGAGGGCTCGGGCGTGCAGGTTGAGCTTGCGTCGGGGGCGGTGCCGCTCTTTGATCAGGTGCTCGACATGGCACGTCTGGGCATTATCCCAGCGGGCTCCTACCGCAACCAGGACTTTTTTGGCCCGCGTGTGGCTGCCGACGAGGACCTGGAGCCGGGCATGCTCGACGCGCTGTACGATCCGCAGACGTCTGGTGGCCTGCTTATCGCGGCGCCCGCGGCGGATGTGGATGAGCTTGCGCGTCGCCTGGATGCCGAGGGGTGCATCGCCGCCGTTATCGGGCGCGTGTGCGAGGCGATGCCGGGCGGTCCTGCCGTCCACGTTGTTCGCTAGCCCGCACGTTTATGTAACTGTTTGCCGTTCTCTAGAACGGCTCTTTCGAAAGGAATTTGCTATGTCTACCAAGATTGAAGTCAATGCCATGGGCGATGCCTGCCCGCTGCCCGTCGTCAAGACGCTTAAGGCACTCAAACAGCTTGACGGCGAGGGCGCCGTGGTGACCTCGGTCGATAACGAGACCGCCGTCAAGAACATCTCCAAGATGGCGCAGGAGAAGGGCTGCACGGCCTCGGTCGAGAAGGTTTCTGACGCTGAGTGGCACGTGACCGTGGCGACCTCTGGTGCCATTGCCGTGGCCGATCCCGAGCAGGATGGCGCTGCCTTCTGTGGTGCCAGCACCGGCAAGGGCGAGCTCGTCATTTCCGTCTACACCGACTGCATGGGCCGCGGCGACGACGAGCTGGGCCACAAGCTCATGAAGGCCTTCATCTTTGCCGTGACGCAGCAGGAGGAGCTGCCCGCGACCATGCTGTTCTACAACGGCGGAGCCAAGCTCACCGTCGAGGGCTCGCCGGTACTCGACGACCTGAAGGGGCTGGCTGAGCAGGGCGTCGAAATCCTCACCTGCGGTACCTGCCTGGATCACTTTGGCATTAAGGACCAGCTTGCCGTGGGCGAGGTCACGAACATGTATGTGATCGTGGAGAAGATGGAGCAGGCCGTGCGCGTCGTGCGCCCGTAGCGTATTGGTTGGAGTTGCCATGAGGGAGAAGCGCCCGGCGCTTGTCATCACGTTTCCCACCACGGCGGCCGCCATGGGCTGCGAGTCTCTGTGCATCGAACGCGGCCTTCCCGGGCGAACGATTCCCGTGCCCGGGGAGGTCGCTGCCGGCTGTGGTCTGGCGTGGAAAGCGTTGCCTGCCGATGAGGAGCTGCTGCGCGGCGAACTCGCCGCGGCGGGCGTTCCCACCGAGGGCTATACCGTGATTGATATGTGGGAGGTCGTGCGATGATCTACCTGGATAACGCGGCGACGACCATGCACAAGCCGCAGACGGTCATCGATGCCGTGGTGCAGGCGATGTGCTCGCTCGGCAATGCCGGGCGCGGCGCCACGTCGGGCGCCCTCGATGCCGCTCGTACGATTCACGGTTGCCGTGCCAAGCTCGCGCGCCTTTTAGGTTGCCCGAGGGCGGACCATGTGTGCTTTACGCCCAACTCTACGGCGGCGCTCAACACCGCCATCTGTGGCGTGGTGCGCCCCGGCGACCGCGTGGTCACGACGGTGCTCGAGCACAACTCCGTGCTGCGTCCGCTCAACCGCCTGGCAGCGGAGCGGGGTGTGACCGTTGAGCATGCGGGCTGTGACGTAAGCGGCGTGCTCGACTATGACGAGCTCGAGCGGCTGGTCACGCCCGGTACGCGTGCCGTGGTGGTGACGCATGCCTCTAATGTGACCGGCAACGCGGTCGACATTGCGCGCGTGGCGGCCTTGGCACATGCCGCGGGTGCGCTTGTGATCGTCGATGCCTCGCAGTCTGCCGGTACGGCGCATATCGATATGCAGGCCATGGGGCTCGACGTGGTGTGCTTTACCGGCCACAAGGGGCTCATGGGCCCGCAGGGCACCGGCGGCCTGGCCGTGGCGGAGGGCGTCGACGTGGCGCCCTGGGCCATGGGCGGCACGGGCGTGCACAGCTTCGATGCGTTACAGCCCATGGAGTGGCCCACGCGGCTCGAGGCGGGCACGCTCAACGGCCACGGTGTCGCCGGCCTTTCTGTCGGCCTCGACTTTATCGAGGCCCAAGGTGGGGTCGAGGCGATTGCGGCGCATGAGCGAGCACTGGCGGATCGCTTTCTCGCTGGCGTGCGCGAAATCCCGGAGATCAAGCTCTACGGTGCCTTTGACCAGCCCGTGCGCTCGGCGATCGTTTCACTCAACGTGGGCGATATCGATTCGGCCGAGATTTCGGACGCGCTCATGCAAGGGTGGGGGATTGCGACGCGCCCCGGCGCCCACTGCGCTCCGCTCATGCACCGCGCGTTGGGGACCGAGCGCCAGGGTGTCGTTCGCTTCTCGTTTGGGTATTTCAACACGGACGAGGAAGTTGACGCCGCGATTGAAGCTTTGCGCGATTTAGCTTGCTAAAGCGTATATACTTGCGGGATGGGCCTTTTGCCCGTCCCGTTTTTGTTTCGACCCGAAAGGTGGTCCCATGGCCTCATCCGCGCCGCGCGGCCTGCGCTCCGACCATGTCGTTACCGTCGGTATCGCCCTGTTCTCGATGCTCTTTGGCGCCGGCAACCTTATTATTCCGCCGCTGCTGGCGCTGCAGGCAGGTTCTGCCACGCCGGTCGCCATGCTCGGCTTTCTCATTGCCGCCATCGGCCTGCCCGTCATGGGCTTTATCGCCGTGGCACTTGCCGGAACGGCGCGCGAGCTTGCCGGCCGTGTGCATCCCAAGTTCGGCGAGTTCTTTGTCGCGGCGGTGTATCTGGCTATCGGCCCGTGCCTGGCCATTCCGCGCACGAGCTCCACGGCCTTCGAGATGCTGGTGCCGCTGTTGCCCGAGGGCGTCTCGCTCGGCACGGCGCGCCTGGTGTTTGCCGTTGGCTTCTTTATCGTCGCGTTTGCGCTCACGCTGCGTCCAGGCGTCATCACGCGCGTGCTCGGCCGCATTACGGGCCCCGCGCTCATTGCGCTCATCGTGCTGGTCGTGGGTGCTGCCGTGATCTCGCCGCTGGGACCGGCTGCCGCGCCGCAGGCCCCCTACAATGCCGGTGCTGCCGTGCAGGGCTTTCTGACTGGCTATCAGACTATGGACCTGCTCGCGTCGCTCGCCTTCGGCATCATTATCGCCGAGACCATCCACGAGTTGGGTGTTACCGATGACAAGCGCGTGGCCTTTGAGATTTCGCGTTCCGGTGTGATCGCCGGCGTGCTCATGGCTATCATCTACTGCGGCTTGGGTCTTGCCGGTATGCAGCTCGGCACCGTGATGCCCGACGCTACCAACGGCGCCGCCATCCTCGCCCGTTCGGCCTCCATGCATTTTGGGCTTGCCGGCACGGTCGTGGTCTTCGCCATCTTCTTCCTTGCCTGCATGAACGTGTGCATCGGCCTTATCAGCTGCTGCTCGCGCTACTTCTGCGAGACGTATGTGGTCGAAGGGGGAGCAGAGGCCTCCGAGGAGGCCAGGCGCCGTCCCTTTGCGGTTCTCGCCTTTGTGTTCGCAGCGTTTTCGTGCGTGCTTTCCAACGTGGGTCTCGACGTGATCCTCATGTTCTCGGTGCCCATGCTCAACGCCCTGTACCCCGTCGCCATCGTGCTGGTGCTTATGGGTCTGGTGCACGGTTTTTGCGACGCGCATCCGCAGGTGTGGGTCTGGGTCGGCGGCGTTGTCGCAGTGCAGAGCGTGATTACCTCGGTCCGCGACGCGTTCTTTGCGGGCGCGTGGCTGCCGTTCGATGCGTTGCCGCTGGCGGATATCGGTGCCGCGTGGGCGCCGGTTGCCGTGGTTGCCTTTGTGATCGGTCTGCTCCATAGTCGTTTTGTCGCACATTCGAGCAGCTAAGGCATCAATGCTTGCACAGGCGGGGAGTCTCCCCTATAATTTCCTTCGCTTTGGGACACGCAAGGTTTAGACCTTAGCTGCTCAACACCTTCGGGACGTGGCGCAGTTTGGTAGCGCGCCTGCTTTGGGAGCAGGATGTCGCAGGTTCAAATCCTGTCGTCCCGACCATATCTTGCGGGCGTAGTTCAATGGTAGAACCCCAGCCTTCCAAGCTGATGACGCGGGTTCGATTCCCGTCGCCCGCTCCATAAGAATTGTTTTAACGGCTTTGGTTTCCTTTGGGGATCAGAGCTGTTTTCGTTTACGCGCCGGGCGACGGGAATCGAACCCGCCAGGGTGCGGAGCTGAGAAAATGCGTGAGCAATTTCCAGCGCAGCACGCAAGGGCCGAAGGCCCGCAGCGAAGCAAATCCTTGGACTTCCCGTCGCCCGCTCCAAGCTATATAATCGCAGGCCAATATGCTAATTTGGCTCGCGTTTATTTTTATACCGTCCGACCTCGCAGGGCAAATGAACCAGGAGCGTTTGTCCCGAATCGTAAGAAAGAAGTGATTTCCATGGCACAGAGTAAGGCAGAATACCCCACCTCCGATTGCCTGGCGCCCGCCGCGATCGAGGCGAAGACCGAGGCCGCAGGCGTTACCAAGGCCAACCTGCCGGTCTCGAAGGCCTTTTTGCTCGCCATGTTCGCCGGCGCGTTCATCGCCTTCGGCGGCCTGTTCTTCACGGTCTTTCTGAGCGATCCCACGCTTTGCTGGGGCGCCCAGCGCTTCGTGGGCGGTCTTGCTTTTTGCCTGGGACTGGTGCTCGTGCTCATTTGCGGCGCGGAACTGTTTACCGGCAACTCGCTTATGGTCTGCGCGCTTAAGAGCAAAAAGATCACGCTCGTCCAGATGCTCAAGGCTTGGGCTATTGTGTGGACCGGCAACTTTGCCGGCGCCCTGTTCGTTGTCTTTTTGATTTACATGGCAGCCATTTACAAACTCAACGGCGAGGCCGTCGCCAACACCATGGTGAGTGTCGCTGCCGGTAAGGTTACGATCGACGCCGTTACCATCTTCTTCCGCGGCATTCTGTGCAACATCTTTGTCTGCCTGGCCGTATGGATCGGCACTGCCGGCAAGACCGTGGTCGATAAGGTCGTGGGCATTTTGCTGCCCATTGCCGCTTTTGTGGCCTGCGGTTTTGAGCACTGTGTCGCCAACATGTACTTTTTGCCCATGGGTATTTTGATGCACTCCTGCGGCTATGGAGCCGATGTCGCTGGCGCCGATGCCCTCAACGCTGCCGGGTTGGCGCTCAACCTTACGGTCGCCACGCTGGGCAATATCGTGGGTGGCGCCCTGATCGTGGCGCTGGGCTACTGGTTTATCTACGCCAATAAGGAGGCCTAAAGCCACCAAGCCATAACCGACCAAAAAGGGGCAGGTTTATTTTGGCAGGTTTTAGACGAGGCGCTTCGACGTCTTGTCACGAGCTGCCATAATGGACCTGTCCCTTTTGCGTGCGCGCCGGTATTTATTTGCCCGATGACGATCGCGGGGGACCAGCTTTTTATTGAACATGTCGAAAGGCTTTTCATGAGCGACTGCGAATCCATGTCTGCCGAGGTGCGCGGCCGCCTGCGTTCCATTCCCGCCGTTCACGAGCTGCTTGCCGAGTGGCCGGTCATGAAGGCTGCTGGCGATGCAGGCGACACGATGGTACGCGAGGCGATTGACGCCGAGCTCGATGCCGAGCGCGCGGCGATTCGCTCCGGCGCCCCTGCAAGGAACAAGCGCGAGCTCGCCTTGGCAATTGAGCAGCGGACCCATCGCCTGTCGCTGCCGACCCTGCGCCCTGCCGTCAACGCGACGGGCGTTGTGATTCACACCAATCTGGGCCGCGCTCCGCTCGCTCTCGCGGCGGTGCAGGCGGTGACCGATGTCGCCCGAGGCTACAGCACGCTTGAGTATGACGTCTCAACCTGCGCTCGCGGGGGCCGCAAAGAGCATGCCGCGCGTCTGCTGCGCACGCTCACGGGGGCGCAGGACGCCTTAGTTGTCAACAACAATGCCGCCGCGGTGCTGTTGGTGCTTGCCGCGCATGCCTTCGGCAAAGAGGTCATCGTGAGCCGCGGCGAGCTTGTCGAGGTGGGCGGCAGCTTCCGCATCCCCGACATCATGGCGGCTTCGGGTGCCAAGCTTGTCGAGGTTGGCTCTACCAACCGCACACATCTGGATGATTATCGAAACGCCATCACGCCCAACACGGCGATGATCCTCAAAGTCCATCCTTCCAACTACCGTATCGAGGGCTTCCACGAGGAGGTTTCCGTGGCGGAGCTTTCTGCGCTGGCGCATGAACATGGCCTGTTGCTTTACGAGGACCAAGGCTCAGGCGCTTTGCTTGCAGATGGGGTACTCGCCGATGCGGGGGAGAGGCCCGCGTCCGTGTCTCTTGGCGCCGGCGTTGACGTCGTCTCGTGCTCGGGCGACAAACTGCTCGGTGCTTCGCAGGCGGGCATCATCCTTGGCAACGCCCAGGCAATTGCCGCCTGCGCCTCTCATCCGCTTATGCGCGCGCTTCGCCCCGGTAAGCTCACGCTCGCGGCGCTCGAGGCCACTTTGCGACTGTATGTGACCGGTCCCGATGCGGCGCATCGGGAGATCCCGGTACTCAACATGCTTTCCGACGCGCCGGCTCCGCTCGAGCGCCAGGCCAAGCGCCTGCACGACCGCATGCTGCGCAAGCTTCGCGAGGCTCAGTGCGAGGAGGCCGTGGAGCTGCAGGTTGTCGAGGGCGCCTCTACTCCCGGCGGCGGATCGCTGCCGACTGTCGAGCTCCCTACATTTTGCGTTGCCGTCTGTCCCGTCGATGGGCGTCTATCCGCCGATGGCCTAAAGCGCGCTATGGTACAGGAGCCCGATACGCCGGTTGTGACACGCGTGCGCCACGACCAGGTGCTGTTTGACGTTCGCACGCTTTTGCACGACACCGACCTTGACCTGTGTGCGTCTGCGTTGGCGGATGCCGTGCGGGCGGGTTTGCGTCGATGACTGCGCGTGAGCTTGTCGAGTGTCCCGTTGTCGTTGGAACAGCAGGACACGTCGACCACGGAAAGTCGGCCCTTATCGAGGCGCTGACCGGCAAAAATCCCGACCGTCTGGAGGTCGAACGGCGCCGAGGCATGACCACTGAGCTCGGCTTTGGCGAGCTCGAGCTTCCCAGCGACAAGCTTGTCGGCTTGGTTGACGTGCCCGGGCATGCGCACTACCTGCGCGCGATGGTACAGGGTGCCACCGGCGTGGACGTTGCGTTGCTGGTGGTTTCTGCCGTTGAGGGCGTGATGCCGCAAACCCGCGAACACGTCCGCGTGCTGGAGCTGTTGGGCGTGAGGCGCATGGTCGTCGCGCTCACGATGCGCGATTTGGCCGATGACGAGACGGCGGAGCTCGCCGAGCTCGACGTGATGGACTTCCTCAGCGATACCGTCTTTGCCGATGCGCCCGTGGTGCCTGTTTCCTCGCGCACGGGCGTGGGCATCGAGGACGTTCGCCTTGCCCTCGATGCCGCCATCGACTCTTTCCTGGCCGATGCCGCATCCCGCCCGGTGCGCCCCGGTCTGGCCCCGCGCCTGCCCATCGACCGCTGCTTCACCATCAAGGGATCCGGGACGGTCGTCACGGGCACGCTTCACGATGCCCCCGTAGCGGTGGGCGACGAGCTCGTCTCATGTCCCGCGGGCGTGCGCTGCCGCGTGCGCGCGATTCAGGTGCATGGTGATACTCCTCGGGCGTTGCCCGGACAGCGCGCGGCGCTCAACATCGTGGGCGACGGTGCGGGCGACCTTCCGCGTGGCGAGGTCCTCTGCGGGTCTGGTGCCGAGGGCTTGACGCTCAGACTCATCGCCCGCTTCACGTATCTGGGGCGCGAGGGCACCAAGCCCGCGCCCTTCGAGTCCGGTACGCGCGTTCATGTGATGGCGGGTACGGCGGAGGTCCTTGGCCGTGTCATGCTCATGGAGGGTGAGGGACCCATTGAGGCTGGCGAGACCCGCATCGTGCAGGTCCGTCTGGAGGAGCGCCTTCCCGTGCGATCAGGCGACGGCCTCATTGTGCTCGCGTTCTCGCCGGTGGTGCTTATCGGCGGCGGTCGTGTTCTTCTTTCGCGGTGCCGCCGCTCGCGCGTCCTCTCCGCGGGCGAGTGCGCGCTGCTCGGGGCCCTGGATGCCGACGACCGCGCCGCCGCCGTTGCCGCATGGTTGGGGCTGCAGCGCCTGCCCGTGCCTGCCGCGGCCGCAGCCCGTGCTCTCGATCTTTCGGGTGCCGAGGCGGCTGCGCTCCTGCACGGGGCGGTTTCCTCGGGTGACGCCGTGACGCTTCATGCCGAGCGCTCGACCGAGGAGCTCTATGCCGCCCCCGCTGTGCTCTATGCCGCCCTCGCCACGCTCTCCGTCACGTTGGCCGCCATGCACGGGGCCGCGCCCAAGCAGACGGGTTTCACGCCGGGCGAGGTCGCGCATGCCGCCTGGCCGACAGCGGGCGAAGACATCGCGTCCGCGCTCGTTCTCGAGGGCTGTGCGCGCGGCGTGTGCACCGTCGACGGTGCCGAGGTGTTCGACCCGCACTCTGCCGCTGCGGCGATACGTGTGGTGCGCGAGGCGAGCCAGCGCATCGTGGCCGCCCTCGACGAGGCGGGTCTCGGTGCGGCGACGCTGCCCGAGGTGGGTGAGCGTCTGCAGCTCGATCGCGACACCATGACGCGTGCCCTGCGCGAGCTTTCGCTCAACCGCGCGATCGTTAAGATCGAACGCGACGTTGCCTTGTCTGCCGCCGCCGAGGCCCATGCACGTGAGGTCGTCGCCGCGGCTATCGAGGCTGCTGGCGGCGTTGCCACGACGAGTGTGCTGCGCGAGGCCTTAGGCGTGTCGCGCAAACGAGCCATTAGCATCTTGGAGCACCTGGATGCGGTGCGTTTTACGACGCTCAACAAGGAGGCCGGCGGTCTCAGATCCCTGCGCTAGGGCTCCGAATCGCCGCTCGCCACAAAACCGGCCTATCTACTACGTTTAAGTGACTACCCTCGACCATTTCAAAAACCGCAAAAACAAAACCGCAGGTAGATGACTTGCCGATGTTACGAAAAAGTGGGTATGGTTTACCCTTGCTGGTTAAACGTAGTAGATGGGCCGTTTTCGTGGCGCGACACTGCGCGTTTGGTAAAATACCGCCACGTTTGGGAACGGATGGGCTCCGGTGGGCCCCGCGGTCCTCAAAACCGTTGTGAGGCGTGCAAAACGTCTTGGATGTGTTCGATTCACATACGTTCCCGCCAACGCATCCTGCCAACCGCCACAAAGGTGCCTGTCCTCTTTGTGGTGGTATGGACCACGTGGACGAAACAGCTTCGAAACACGCGATTTGTACGTCGGGTGCTCAAAAACGCTTCTACCTGCATCGTAATCAAAACGAAACATCTGCTCGTCGGCTTATGCGAAACTTTGCTGCAACAGTGCGATATTATCCATACTCGATAAAGCTCGCGGCGTATGAGGCGCCGCGAACGACACCTTTCTTTTCCATCAATTGGAGGAAGCATGAGCTACACGCAGAAAGTTCTCGACGAGCTCAAGGCCCGCTATCCCGAGCAGACTGAGTTCATCCAGGCCGCGACCGAGATCCTCGGCACCATCCAGCCGGCGCTCGACGCCCATCCCGAGTACGAGGAGGCCGCCCTGCTTGAGCGCCTCGTCGAGCCCGAGCGCATCGTCATGTTCCGTGTTCCCTGGGTCGACGACCAGGGCAAGGTTCAGGTCAACCGCGGCTACCGCGTCGAGTTCAACTCTGCCATTGGACCCTACAAGGGCGGCCTGCGCTTTAACCCGACGGTCACCCTGGGCATGCTCAAATTCCTGGGCTTGGAGCAGATCCTCAAGAACAGCCTGACCACCCTTCCCATGGGCGGTGGCAAGGGCGGCTCTGACTTTGACCCCAAGGGCAAGTCCAACAACGAGATCATGCACTTCTGCCAGTCCTTCATGACCGAGCTCTATCGCCACATTGGCCCCAATACCGACGTTCCCGCCGGCGACCTGGGCGTTGGCGGCCGCGAGGTTGCCTACATGTTCGGTCAGTACAAGCGCCTGACCAACGAGTGGACCGGCGTCCTTACCGGCAAGGGCCTCTCCTTTGGCGGCTCGCTCGCCCGTACCGAGGCCACCGGCTACGGTTTGGTCTACTTTGTGGACGAGTACCTCAAGAGCCGCGGCGACTCCTTCGAGGGCAAGAACGTCGTCGTTCACGGTTCCGGTAACGTCGCTATCTACGCGGTCCAGAAGGTCTCCCAGCTCGGCGGCAAGGTGCTGGCCTGCTCCGACACCCACGGTTGGGTCGAGGATCCCGACGGCATCGACTACACCGTGCTCGAGCACGTCTACAACCAGAAGCGCTCCGGCCATGACAAGGGCGTCACGCTCGCTATGTACGTTGACGAGAAGCCCAACGCCGTGTGGCACGAGGGCGACGGCCGCGGCGTGTGGCAGCTGCCCTGCGACATCGCGCTGCCCTGCGCTCGCGAGAACACGCTGCTGCTCGAGGACGCCCAGGCGCTCGTCGCCAACGGCTGCAAGGTGGTCGGCGAGGGCGCGAACATGCCCACGACCATCGAGGCCACGACCTACTTCCAGGAGAACGGCGTCGCCTTTATGCCCGGTAAGGCTGCCAACGCCGGCGGCGTGCTCGTGTCCGGCCTTGAGATGAGCCAGAACGCCGAGCACCTGTCCTGGACCTTCGAGGAGGTCGACGGCAAGCTCGAGCAGCTCATGCGCGGCATGTTCCACAACGTGGACGACACCGCCAAGGAGTACAGCCAGGAGGGCAACTTTGTCATGGGCGCCAACATCGCCGGCTTCCTGAAGGTCGCCGACGCCATGCTCGCCCAGGGCGTTTGCTAAATCTTCGCTCGATATATCATCGCAGAAGGCTCCCAGTCATCTTGGCTGGGAGCCTTTTTTGATCCGCATGCGACGGAGGAAAACGGTTCATTTTGTCCCGACACGAGCTGTGCCCCCTCGTTTGGTACACTTAAAGGTACTGGACAAGTGAAGAGATGGGGGAGAACGTGCTCAAGTTCGGTACCTACGTCCGTGTTGGAAACGCGGCCGAAGCCTATGAGCTCTTACAGAAGAACCGTAACAACAAGATTGTGGGCGGCGGCATCTGGATGCGCCTGGGTTCGCGTCGCGTGGCGACGGCGATTGACCTTTCGGCCTGCAGACTCGATCAGATCGAGGAGACCGAGACCGAGTTTCGCATCGGTGCCATGTCCACCCTGCGCCAGCTCGAGCGCCATGCCGCGCTCAATGCGCTTGTCAACCATGTCTTTGAGTTCGCCGTCCATGACATCGTGGGTGTGCAGCTGCGTAACACCGCTACGGTAGGCGGCAGCATCTACGGCCGCTTTGGCTTCTCGGACGTTCTCTCCGCCTTTCTCGCGCTTGATTCCTATGTTGAGCTGACGGGCGCCGGTCGCGTGCCGCTCGCCGAGTTCGTGGACATGGGCTATGTGCGTGACGTGATCGAGCACGTCGTGGTCGTCAAGCACGACTACCGCGCGAGCTACGAGGCCGTACGCAAGGCCGCGACCGACTTCCCCTCGCTGAACGTCACCGCCGCCTGGTGGGACAACACCTGGCACGTCACCGTGGGCGCCCGCCCGCTGCGCGCGACCCTGCTGCAGGGCGAGGCGTGCGGCCTGGTGAACGAGCATCCTTCCGAGGACGAGCTTCGCGCCCTTGCTGCATCCGTGCGTGCCCTGAGCTACGGAACCAACCTGTGGGGCTCGGCCGACTACCGCCGTCGCATCTCGGCCCCGCTCGCCGTCCAGGCCGTGCGCCGCGCCGCCGGCATCGAGCTTTCGGCCGCGCTTGCCCGCGAGCTCGAGACCGTGCAGGTCCCTAAGTTTGCCACGGACGAGTATTCCTGCCGCCGCGTGCCCGGCGTCGATTCTAGCGAGGTGCGCTAATGGCTGCCAAACTCATCGATCTTTCCTTTACGCTCAACGGCCGCAAGATCAAGGTTCAGATTGCCCCCGACACTATGCTCTTTGCGCTGCTGCGCGAGCAGGGCTGTGCGTCGGTGCGCTGCGCCTGCGAGACCACCAACTGCGGCCTGTGCACGGTGTGGCTCGACGGCGACCCGGTGCTGAGCTGCTCGGTTCCCGCCGCGCGCGTCGAGGGACGCTCCGTCACCACGCTCGAGGGCCTCAAGGCCGAGTCCGAGGCGCTCGCCCGCGCGATGGCTGCCGAAGGCGCCGAGCAGTGCGGTTTTTGTGCCCCCGGCCTCATCATGAACGTGCTTGCGCTCGCCCGCGCCGCCAAGGAGGACCCGAGCCTCGTCGCCACGCGCGAGGAGCTGTCGCGCCAGCTCGCCGGCAACCTCTGCCGTTGCAGCGGCTACGAGAGCCAGCTGCGCGCCATCGTGCGCTTCCTTAACGAGTCTGGCGTGCAGGTGGGCTTTGAGATGCCCGAGCTGCCGGTCAACGACACGAGCTCCGACGGCGTCTCCTACAAGCAGATCACCCATAAGCAGCCCAAGAAGGACTCGAAGGCGCTGCTCGAGGGCCGTCCCGTCTACACGGGCGATATGGTGCCCGCCGGCGCGCTCATCGTCAAACTCAAGCGCAGCCCCTATGCCCGCGCCAAGATCCGCTCCATCGATACGTCGCGCGCCCTGAAGGTGCCCGGCGTCGTGGGCGTCTACACTTACGAGGACGTGCCCAAGCGCCGCTTTACTATCGCCGGTCAGAGCTATCCGCAGCCGAGTCCCTACGACCGCCTGATTCTCGAGAACCTTGTTCGCTACCAAAACGAGGAGGTGGCGATCGTTGCCGCCGAAACCGAGGAGGCCGCCGACAAGGCACTCAAGCTCATCAAGGTCGACTACGAGGTGCTCGAGCCGCTGCTCGACTTTACCAAGGCACTCGATAACGACATCGTGGTCCACCCCGAGGGCGACGTGACCTTTATGTTCCCGCAGGGCGGCGATGTCCCGCGCAACCTGGTGTGCAGCGGTACCAGCGATTTTGGCGACCTTGACGAGGCCTTCGCCCAGAGCGACATCGTCTTTGAGCGCACCTACACCAGCCAGGCCACGCAGACTGCGCCCATGGAGACCTTCCGCGCCTTCGCGACGACCGATGCGTTCGGCCGCATCTCGGTGACCACCTCTACGCAGGTGCCCTTCCACGTGCGCCGCATGGTCGCGCAGTCGCTCGACATTCCGCAGTCGCAGGTGCAGGTCATTAAGCCGCGCATCGGTGGCGGCTTTGGCTCCAAGCAGACGGGCTGCTGCGAGATCTTCGTGGCGTTCGTGACGCAGCGGACCGGCCGTCCGAGCTACTGCTGCTATACCCGTGAGGAGACCATCACCGCGGGCAACTCGCGCCATCAGATGCAGATGACCGTTAAGCTGGGCGCCATGAACGACGGCACCATCACGGCCATCGACCTGCATACGCTGTCCAACGCCGGTGCGTATGGCGAGCACGCCACCACGACGATCGGGCTTTCGGGCCACAAGAGCCTGCCCATCTACAACCACGTGAAGGCGAGCCGCTTTAGCTGGGACGCCGTCTACACCAATACCAATCGCGGCGGCGCGTATCGTGGCTACGGTGCCACCCAGGGCCAGTTTGCCGTGGAGAGCGCCGTTAACGAGCTCGCCGACATGCTGCACATGGACCCCGCCGACCTGCGCCTTAAAAACATCGTGCGCGAGGGCGAGATCATGCCGCAGTATTACAACGAGAAGCTCAACGCCTGTGCGCTCGACCGCTGCCTGCTGCGCGCGATGGACATGATCGGTTGGCGCGACAAGCCGCTGGCCGTCGACCTGGGCGACCGCGTGCGTGCTCTGGGCTGTGCGCTCACCATGCAGGGCTCGGGCATTTCCAATGTCGACATCGCCGGCATCGATATGCGCCTGGAAGAGGACGGCTTCATTACCATCGGCACCGGCGCCACCGATAACGGTATGGGCGTCGACACGATCCTGGCGCAGATTGCCGCCGAGGAGCTGGGCGTGGAGAGCTCGCTGATCGTGGTGCGCGGCGTGGACACCGACGCCTCGCCGTTCGACGCCGGCTCGTACGCGAGCTCGGGCACGTACGTGACGGGTCTGGCGGCCAAGAACGCCGCGACCGAGCTGCGTGAGAAGATCTGCGCCAAGGCCGCCCAGATGTGGGACGTGGACGCCGTCGACGTGGTCTTCGACGGCCAGTACGTGCGCCTGTCCGACGAGCGTGCCGCGCGCGAGCAGAACCGCTACCTCACGCTGCGCGACTTTGCCAACCTGTGCGTCAAGAACATCGCGGGCGGTGACGCGCTCACCTCGCACGCCTCTGCCTGCCTGCCCGTTTCGCCTCCGCCGTTTATGGCCGGCATTGCCGAGGTCGAGGTCGACAAGGCCACCGGCAAGGTGACCGTGGTGGATTACGCCGCTGCCGTCGATTGCGGTACCGTGATCAACGAGGCGCTCGCGCGCGTCCAGGCCGAGGGCGGCATTGCCCAGGGCATCGGCCATGTGCTCTACGAGATTGTTGAGCACGACGATCGCGGCCGCCTGCGCACCGGCAACTTTATGAGCTACAAGCTGCCCACGCGCCTGGACATCGGCAGCATTCGCGTGGCCTTTGAGCCGAGCTACGAGCCGACGGGTCCGTTTGGCGCCAAGTCGATCGGCGAGGTCGTCATCAACACGCCGCTCGCCGCCGTGGCTTCGGCCGTCGCACACGCCACCGGCCATCAGGTTCGCTCGCTGCCGATCACGCCCGAGAAGGCCCTGCTGGGGGAGTAGCGGGTCGGCGAACAAGTCGTAATTGGCGGGGCGGGGCAACTCGACCCGCCTTTTGCACTCGTGGTGAGGTCGTGAGCCTGTAAAACGTGTGCGTGCGCTTGTCGCTCGTATCTGCTATCATTCCTAGTCTGTGCGCTCATGCGGGCGTGGCGGAATTGGTAGACGCGCCAGATTTAGGTTCTGGTGGGATTCCCGTGAAGGTTCGAGTCCTTTCGCCCGCACCAACGCATCTGCGTCGGCCCTGGCCGTCGCGACTCTTTGTTGCATAAAGGTACCAGCACCTCAGATAAGCTGGGCAGTATGAGGAGGAACGTGTTGAACATCACCGCTTCTGACGTCAAGGACGCCAAGCTCACCGCTACGGTCACCATCCCGGCCGCCGACGTCAACGCCGCGATCAAGAAGGCTTACAAGGACACCGCCAAGAAGTACCGCTTCCCGGGCTTCCGCGCCGGTAAGGCTCCCCGTCCGGTTATCGACTCTGCTCTTGGCGCCGAGGCTACCCTCGCTCAGGCCACCAACGACCTGATCGCCGCCAACGAGCCCGCCGTCCTCAACGAGCTGGACATCGTCCCCACCAAGAACGGTGACTACAAGGACCTCGACCTCGCTAAGGATCACGAGGACTACACCTACACCGTCGAGTTCTCCCTGCGTCCCGCCGCTGAGCTCTCCTCCTTCGACGCTGTCGAGATCGAGATGCCCCCTGCGGAGGTCACCGAGTCCGAGATCAACAACCAGGTCGAGATGCTCCTCAACTACCGTGCCACCTTCGAGGACGTTGAGGGTCGCGCCGTCGAGGCCGAGGACTACGTCACCGTCGACCTCAAGGCCGTCGAGAACGCCGACAACTTCGCTGCTGAGGGCCGCATGCTCATCGCCGGTAGCGACAGCAACCCCGCCGAGTTCAACGAGGCCCTGATCGGCGCTAACGTCGACGACGTCAAGACCGTCACCTGGACCGACGAGGCCGAGGAGGGCGAGGAGGCCGAGACCCACACCGTCGAGGTCACCGTCAAGGGCATCAAGGTCCGCAACACCCCCGAGCTCACCGACGAGCTCGTTAAGTCCGACTTTGGCTTCGACAGCATCGACGCTATGCGCGACGCCATCAAGATCGAGATCGAGCAGGACAAGGCTTCCCGCCTCCCGGCCGAGAAGGAGAACCGTTGCGTCTCCGCTCTCGCCGAGCGCCTGCAGCTCGACGAGATGGACGCCGACTACGAGCAGTCCGTCTTTGAGGAGCTTGGCCAGAACTTCCTGTCCAACCTCGCTGCCCGCGGCATGACGCTGGACACCTGGCTGCCCGCTTCCGGCCTGACCATGGAGCAGTTTATCGGCGACCTGCACAAGCAGGCCAACGACGTTGCCCGTGAGTCCCTGGCGCTCGACGCCCTAGCCCGCGAGCTCAAGATTGAGGTCACCGAGGACGACATCAACGCCGAGTTCGAGAAGGCCGGCGTCAAGGACGTCGAGGCTTCCAAGGCCGAGTTCATCGCCGATGGCCGCATGCCTGCCGTCCGCGAGTCCATCCGTCGCTCCAAGGCCGTCGACCACCTGGTCGAGAACGCTAAGGTGACCGAGGTCGACGAGACCGCCAAGGACGCCGAGTAATTCTCGCCACCTTGCCCGCGAGCGCATGTATGTGCCCGTGATGGGGTAAAGTTATAAGCCGGTTATCCGGTTGCTTCGTACGGTGCCAGCCAATGCATAGCATGCGGGCACCGTACGTTTGTCTAGAACCACTATTGGTCCGTAAGAGAAATGGAGATGCGTATGATCGCTAAGTTCGATTCCGCCCTCGTGCCATACGTTATCGAGCAGACGCCGCGCGGCGAGCGCAGCTACGATATCTATTCGCGCCTGCTCAACGACCGCATCATCTTCTTGGGCGAGGAGATTAACTCCGTCAGCGCCAACCTGGTCGTTGCCCAGCTACTGCATCTTGAGAGCCAGGATGCCGAGAAGGATATCTCGCTCTACATCAATTCGCCCGGTGGCGAGGTTTACTCCGGCCTGGCGATTCTTGACACCATGAACTTCATCAAGCCGCAGGTCTCCACCATCTGCGTCGGTATGGCCGCGTCCATGGCCGCCGTGCTGCTTTCGGCCGGCGCTAAGGGCAAGCGCTTCTGCCTGCCTCACTCCAAAGTCATGATTCACCAGCCCAGCGGCGGTGCCCAGGGTCAGCAGACCGAGATCGAGATCGTGGCCGAGGAGATTAAGAAGACCCGTCGCGAGCTCAACCAGATTCTGTCCGACGCCTCGGGCCAGCCCATCGAGAAGGTCCAGGCCGATACCGAGCGCGACAACTACCTCACGGCTGCCGAGGCCCTCGACTACGGCCTGATTGACCGTATCGTCACCTCTCGCGATCTCGCCGCGAAGGACGCCTAGGATGGCAGGAAACATGCAGGACAACTTTGACGAGAACGGCAACCCCATTCGCTGCTCCTTCTGCGGAAAAGAGCAGGGCCAGGTCCGTCGCCTCGTAAAGGGCCCGACCAACATCTTTATCTGTGACGAGTGCGTTGCCGCCTGTTCCGAGATCCTTGAGGAGTCGCTGGCTTCGGACTTTATGGACGCTGCCCGCAACGGCAAGCTGCCGGGCTTCCTCAACGACCACGGCCAGGCTGCATCCCAGCCCGCCGTGGACCCCGAGGCCGAGGGCTTTGAGCTCGAGGACGACCGCCAGGTCATCACGCACGTGCCGACGCCGCACGAGATCTATGACGAGCTTTCGGCCTATGTTATGGGTCAGGAGGACGCCAAGCGCGCCATGTCGGTGGCCGTGTACAATCACTATCGCCGCGTGATCGAGGGCGGCGCCGCGTTGTCTGCCTTTGACGACGGCATGGGCTCGCAGATCGACGACGATATGGACGAGGTGGAGCTCGCCAAGTCCAACATTTTGCTGCTCGGCCCCACCGGTACCGGCAAGACCCTGCTCGCCCAGACGCTCGCGCGCATCCTCGAGGTTCCGTTTGCCATCGCCGACGCCACCGCGCTCACCGAGGCTGGCTACGTGGGAGAGGATGTGGAGAACATCCTGCTCAAGCTCATCAACGCCGCCGATGGCGACATTGAGCGCGCTCAGGTGGGCATTATCTACGTGGACGAGATTGACAAGATCGCCCGCAAGGCCGAGAACCTCTCTATTACCCGTGATGTTTCGGGCGAGGGCGTTCAGCAGGCACTGCTTAAGATTCTTGAGGGCACGGTGGCCAGCGTTCCGCCCACCGGCGGCCGCAAGCATCCCCAGCAGGAGCTCCTGCAGATCGACACGACCAACATCCTGTTTATCTGCGGCGGTGCCTTTGTGGGTCTGGACAAGATCATTGCCGATCGCGTGGGCAACAAGGGCGTGGGCTTTAACTCCGAGATTGCCGGCCCCACCTCGGTTGACGAGAACGACCTGCTGCGTCAGGTGCTTCCGCAGGACCTTAACGCCTTTGGCATGATCCCCGAGTTCGTGGGCCGTACGCCCGTCGTCACCCAGACGCAGGCGCTCGACGAGGACGACCTGGTGTCGATCCTGATCGAGCCCAAGAACGCTGTGGTGCGACAGTACCGCAAGATGTTCCAGCTCGAGGATGTCGATCTTGAGTTTGAGGACGCGGCCCTGCACGAGATCGCCCGCATGGCGCTTGCCCGCAAGACCGGCGCCCGCGGCCTGCGCGCCATCTGCGAGGACGTGCTGCAGCAGACGATGTTCGACCTCCCCAGCGAGGAAGGCGTTGCCAAGGTCGTCGTAACCGAAGCGGCGGTTAAGGGCGAAGAACAGCCCCAACGCATCTACGGCTAAAACCTGTCAAAACGTTTTTGTCGATAGCCTCCGACCACCTGCGGCCGGAGGCTATTTTATATATACGCAATAACCCCAACTACCTGTGTTATTCTGTGTGTTTGTTTAAGCCTCAGCGAATTCATTCAGACTGAAGTAATCGATACCTAAGGGGAGGAATGCAGACCCTAGCGGGCCTACATTCCTCCCCGACGGGCAAGGGAGAGATATATGGAAGAAATGCCCAAGAACTACGATCCATCGACCAACGAGCCGGCGATCTTGCAGAAGTGGCTCGACGGCGGCTACTACAAGCGCCGCGAGGGCGTGGGCGATTGCACCGTCACCATTCCGCCTCCCAACGTGACCGGCAAGCTCCACATGGGCCACGCCACTGACGACTCCATCCAGGACGCCATCATCCGTATGGCCCGCATGCGCGGCAAGTCCACGCGCTGGGTGCTCGGCACCGACCACGCCGGTATCGCTACGCAGACCAAGGTCGACAAGAAGCTCAAGAGCGAGGGCATCAGCCGCCTGGAGATCGGTCGCGACATGTTTGTCGACGCCTGCTGGGACTGGACCCACGAGTACGGCGGCATCATCGTCGAGCAGATCAAGCGCATGGGCTGCTCCGTCGACTTCGACAACGTGCGCTTCACCATGGACGAGGATTACGCCCAGGCCGTGCGTAAGGTCTTCTGCGACTGGTACCACGACGGCCTGATCTATCGCGGCAAGCACATCGTCAACTGGTGCCCCAACTGCACCACCGCCATCTCGGACGACGAGGCCGAGTATAAGGACGAGAAGGGCCACCTGTGGCACCTGCGCTACCCGCTGACCGAGCCGGTCAACGGCCAGGACTACATCGTCGTCGCCACCACGCGCCCCGAGACCATGCTCGGCGACACGGGCGTCGCCGTCTCCCCGAAGGACCCCGAGAAGGCCGCCTTTGTGGGCAAGACCGTCAAGCTCCCCATCGTCGACCGCGAGATCCCCATCTTTGAGGATTGGCATGTCGACGCCAACTTCGGTTCCGGCTTTGTCAAGGTTACCCCGGCCCACGACCCCAACGATTACGCCATGGGTCAGGCCCACGATCTGCCACAGATCAACATCTTCGACGAGCACGCGGTGGTCGTCGAGGGCTATGGCGAGTTCACCGGCATGAACCGCGACGAGTGCCGCGAGGCGGTCATCAAGTGGTTCGAGGAGCACGACCTGCTCGACCACGTCGAAGAGCTCGACCACTCCGTCATGCACTGCTACCGTTGCGACTCCGCGCTGGAGCCGTGGCTGTCCGAGCAGTGGTTTGTGGCCGTCGACAAGCTCAAGGGACCGGCGCTCGACGCCGTCAACTCCGGCAAGGTCACCTTCCACCCCGCGCGCTGGACGCAGACCTACACCACCTGGATGGAGAACCTCAAGGACTGGTGCATCTCGCGCCAGCTGTGGTGGGGCCATCGCATCCCCGTGTTCTACTGCGAGGACTGCGGCTGGGAGGACGCCCTCACCGAGGACACCGACGTGTGCCCCAAGTGCGGCGGTCATCACGTGCATCAGGACGAGAACGTGCTGGACACCTGGTTCAGCTCGCAGCTGTGGACCTTCGCCACGCAGGGCTGGCCGCAAAAGCCGGAGCTGCTCGAGGGGCATCACCCCACGACGGCGCTCGTCACCGCGCGCGACATCATCGCGCTGTGGGTTGCCCGCATGGTTATGAGCTCGCTGTACTTCCTGGACGAGGTGCCGTTTAAGGACGTCGTCATCTACCCGACGATCCTTGCCAAGGACGGCAGCCGCATGTCCAAGTCTAAGGGCAACGGCGTTGACCCCATGGACCTCATCGGTATGTACGGCGCCGATGCCATGCGTTACAACCTGCTCACGCTCTGCACCAACAACCAGGACGTTAAGTTCGACGCGAACATCGACAAGAAGACCAAGAAGCTCATCGACAGCCCGCGCACCGACCAGGCCAAGTCGTTTGTGACCAAGATCTGGAACGCCAGCCGCTTCCTGCTTATGAACATGGAGGGCTACACGCCCGGCGAGCCCGTCGTGGAGACGCCGGCCGACGCCTGGATGTTCAGCCGCCTGGCCAAGGCTGTCAAGATGGTCACCGAGGGCATCGAGAACTACACCTTTGGCGACATGGCCCGCGGCGTGCAGCAGTTCTTCTGGAACGAGGTCTGCGACTGGTACGTCGAGGTCACCAAGTCCCGCCTGAAGGGCGAGGGTCGTCTGCAGGCGCAGCGCAACCTGATCTTTGTGCTCGACACCTCCATTCGCCTGATGCACCCGCTCATGCCGTTTGTCACCGAGGAGATCTGGGACAACATGCCGGCGAGCGTGCTCGATCTGGACGCCGAGGGCAACGTGAACCGCGCCGAGGCGCTCATGATCGCCAAGTGGCCCGAGCCCGCCGACTATGCTAAGTACGTGGATGAGGACGCCGAGCGTGCGTTTGAGCTGTGCCGCACCGTCGTGTCTGCTGCCCGCGCTACCCGTTCGCGTTACCGCTTGAGCCCCAAGGCCGAGCTCGACGTGGTCGTGCGCGCCGGCTCCGAGGACATTGAGAAGCTCGAGAGCCTGCGCTCGACCATTGAGCCGCTGGCGAACACCGCCTCGCTGGTTATGGGTACCGACGTCGAGAAGCCGGCTGCGAGCATTGCCGTGGTCGACAGCGGCGTCGAGGTCTTTGTGGTGCTCGAGGGCAAGGTTGACCTTTCGGCCGAGAAGGCGCGTCTGGAGAAGGAGATCGCCGCTGCTCAGAAGGAGCTCGCCGGCTGCGAGAAGACGCTCGCCAACGAGGGCTTTGTGGCTAAGGCCGCGCCTGCGGTGGTCCAGAAGAAGAGGGACCGTGCAGCTGAGCTCAAGGAGATCCTGGCGGCGCTGACTGCTCAGGTTGCTGACTTCTCGTAAGCGTTACTGGGGGACGCGGTTTGGGGCATTGCTCGCTACTGCGGACAGTCCTGCTCGCACGAAGGCCACATTAAGTGGCCTTCGGCTCGTGCGGAACTTGTATCGAGCAAAGCCCCAAACCGCTCCCATTGCGGTTACGTGGTTGTTTGCAACTGGTAGGTTAGGGCCACTGGGTTGTGGCCTTGATCTTGCTGCAAGCGGGTAGAGGCTGATATTGTCAACGCGAGGGGCTCATTCTTTTTGGTGGGCCTCTTTTTCTGTTATGGGGGACTTTGGGTTATGGCTAAGCGTTCTGGGTCGTATGTCGTTCCTTTCTCGTTTGAGTTGCTTTCGTTTGGTGAGGCTGTTGCTTTGGCTGCTGATACGGGGCGGATTTCTGGGGATGCTGGTCCTCTGCTCGAGACGGTTGTCGATATGCTCGACGAGCTGGGGCGTCCGGATGAGTATTTTGATTGCATTCAGGTTGCCGGTACCAATGGCAAGACTTCGACTACGCGTTTTTCGGCTGCCATTCTTCGTGGTGAGGGGCTCAAGACCGCGCTGTATACGTCGCCACAGCTGGTACGCTATCCCGAGCGCATGGAAGTCGATGGATGCGTCGTGAGCGATGAGGCATTCGCCCGTGGCGTTTCGGCCGCTGTTGAGGCGGGGCATCGAGTGAATGCCCGTCGTGTGGCGGCGGGGGAGCGCGCCTATACCATCACGCCGTTTGACCTTTTGACGGCTGCTGCACTTGTGGTGTTTGCCGAGGCTCGCGTGGATGTTGCCGTGCTTGAGGTTGGCATGGGCGGACGCTGGGATGCTACGAGTGCGACTGATCCCGTGGCCGTCGCCATTACGGGTATTGGGCTCGATCACACACGTATTTTGGGCGATACGCTCGAGGCCATTGCGGGGGAGAAGGCTGCGGTCATTAAGCCCGGACGCCTGGTTGTACTGGGCGAGGGCACGCATGAGGCGAGTGTTCAGCGCGTGATGGATGCCCGTTGTCGCGAGTGCGGCATCGTGCCGCTCGTGGTGAGCCACGCTACGACTAAGGTGCCGGCGCATGTTGGCGACACGGTTGAGTTTAGCTGTACCACGCCGCGCGCAATCTATACGTCGAGCATGGTCAAGCCGGCCTACCAGCCGCAGAATGCAGCGTGCGCGATTATGCTTTGCGAGGGGTATCTGGGTCGCGAGCTCGATCACGATGCGTTGGATGCATCGCTTATGGGTTGCCCCACGCCGGGTCGTTTTGACGTGCTGGGGGCCAATCCTCTCAAGCTGATCGATGCCTGCCATAACCCTCAGAGCTGCGAGAACTTTGTGAGCGCGCTGGACGAGATCGATCCGTGCGTGGAGAATCGCCCCACGCTGCTGTGCGCTGCGCTGGCCGACAAGGACGTGGCGGGCATCGTCGACGTGTTGATTCCGGCCTTCCCGCGCGTGGTCGTGACGCAGACCGATTCCGACCGCGCCCTGCCGGCAGAGGAGCTCGCTGCCCTGGTGGACGCCGATAAGCTCGCGGGCGTATACCCGAGCGTGTCCGATGCCCTCGCCGCCTTCGATGCTGCGGGCGAGCCCTTCGTAGCAGCCGGCACCATCACCCTAGCCGGCGAAGTAGCGGGGCTGCTCCGTTAACCCATCCCCTCAGCAGTTGCGGTGAAATACGGACTGTTTTACAAGCCAGAAGCCTCAAACAGTCCGTATATCACCGCAACTTAAAAGTAGTCAATTTGGGACGGGGCTATTTTGACTACCCTGCTCCTCGAGTTGACTTGCTCGCCACGAAATGGGGCTATCTACTACGTTTTGGCGACTACCCTCGACCACACGGAAAATCGTGAAATCAAAACCGCAGGTAGACGACTTGCTGGTTTTCAAAAAAGACCCGCATGGTCGACCCATGCGGGTTAAACGTAGTAGATAGCCCGTTTTCGTGGCGCAGCAAAATCGGAATGCGACAAAGGGACTGTCCCTTTGTCGCATTGCCTAGTCTAGGCGGACCGGATCGTGGGGGTAGGCGTTGAGAATTTCGACGCCGTTCTCGGTCACCAGGGCCAGGTCCTCGATGCGGACGCCGGTGCGGTCGGGGAGGTAGATGCCCGGTTCGATGGAGAACGTCATGCCCGGCTCTACGACCTGCTCGTTGACGAGCGAGACGTCGCCCGGCTCGTGGTCCTGCAGGCCGATCGAGTGACCCAGGCGATGCGTAAAGTATTCGCCGTAGCCCGCGTCTTCAATCACATCGCGTGCGGCGCGGTCCAGGTCGCACATGCGCACGCCCGGTGCGATGAGCGCTTCGGCGGCCTCGTTGGCGCGGCGCACGATGTCGTAGATGCGTGCCGTCTCCTCGTCCGGTTCGCCCCAAAAGAACGTGCGCGTCATGTCCGAGCAATAGTTGCAGCGGCGTCCGCCAATGTCGAACAGCACCACGTCGCCGCGCTTGAGCACAGTGTCGTCGGGTTCGTGATGCGGGTCGCCGGCGTTGGCGCCAAAGCTCACGATGGGCGGAAAGCTAAAGCCCTCGCAGCCGTGCTTGCGATACAGGCCGAGCATCTGGTCGGCAATCTCGCGTTCCGTCACGCCCTCGTGGACAAGCTTAATAGCATCGGCCATTACAGCGTCGTTAGCGGTCGAGGACGCACGCATGAGCTCCTGCTCGGTGGCATCCTTGTGGGTGCGTGCGGCGGTGACGGCAAAGTCACCCAGGAAAAACTCGCTTGCGGCGTGGCGCTCCATGAGCGGCATCAAAAAGCCGGAGCGCATGACGGTGTCGATGCCGAGCGGTTTGGTCGGATCGACCTCGCGAGCGATGGCGTCGGCCACGACATCGGTATCGGTGTGATAGGCGACGCGGGCATTGTCGTACTCGGGCAGTTGATGCAGTGCGTTGACCAGGATCACCGGCTCGGCATCGCGCACGAGCAGCACGCCGCAAAAACGCTCGAACATATCGGCATAAAAGCCGGTCAGGTAATAGATCGACCACGGGTCATTCACGAGCAGCTGCGCACCGGGGTGCTGATCCTCGAGCGCATCGAGCACGCGCGCCACGCGCTGGTCATCGACATGTGCCATGAAACATCCTTTCGCTAGGCTGCCACCATGGTATCCCAAGCCCGGCACATAGGGACGTTCTTTTTATGCCGGCACTTCGGGACACTCCTTTGCATCCCATGCGCGCCCTCATAAGTTGCGGTGAAATACGGACTGTTTAGCGGCCTGAAGCCATAAAACAGTCCGTATTTCACCGCAACTGCGGAGGAGGACCGGGTGGATGGCGGGGTAGCTAAAAGAGCTCCGTCCCTAATTAGCTAAAGAGCCCCGTCCCCAATTAGCTACTTAGGCTCGGTCGATGTTCATGCTGGCGATAAGGTTGATGTTGGTGTCTAGGAGATTCTCCAGCACGACGTCGCCCATGCGGATGGGGGCCTCGACGACCACGCCGCGGATGAGGTTCATGGCTTGGGCGTGGAGTGCCAGCGGGATGGCATCGGCGGTGCGCACGGGCAGCAGGGCCTCATCGCCGTCGGATACGGCCACGGTGGTGGTGAGCACGCGCATGGGGCAGGTGAGCTCCTGGTGTGCGAACTTGTCGCCGCGTGGGCAGTTGTTGCCGGTTACGGAGCGCACCTCTGCCACGGCGCCGTCTGCTCCGCGTTCTACCTCCACGGTCAGGAGGCACTCGGACGGGCAGGTGGTGCAGTTGAACTGCAGCGTTTCGGTCGCATTTGTGCTCATGACGTTACGCCTCCTCAACGGGATCGACGGACAGGACGATTTCGCTGGTACCCAGGTCGAGCGCGCGTTGAATCACCTTTGCCGGCAGTGGGAAGCTTTCCATAACGCTCGGTTTGAACGCGCGGACCTTGCCGGCGAACAGTTCCTCGCCGCCAGCAAGAATGCGCACGCGGGCAGCATCGACCGGTCGGCGCACGCGGAAGTTGAGCTTGGTAAGCGCCACGGCCGTAATGCGTCCCGGCAGCGCGTAGCCCGCAATGCCGGCAGGGGAGACCGTTAACTCGCGGCCCGTGCCCGAAGCGCTCGCCCCGGCGTCGCCGCCCAACGCCCACGCCGCCGCGGCTGCACCGGCGCGCTCGGACTCGGTCGTCACGTTGTCGGCCAGGTCGTGCACGTGCAGCACGTTGCCGCAGGCAAAGATGCCCGGCACGCCCGTCTGCAAGCTCTGGTCCACCACGGCGCCGCGCGTACGCGGGTCAAGCTCCACGCCTGCGGCAACCGAAAGCTCGTTCTCGGGAATCAATCCCACCGAAAGTAGCAGTGTGTCGCACGGAACAATGCGCTCGGTCCCCGGAATGGGCGCCAGGTGCTCGTCGACCTGGCTCGCCTCGACGGCCTCCACACGGTCGTGCCCGATCACGCGCGTGACGGTGGTAGACAGGTGCAGCGGAATGCCAAAGTCGTCCAGACAGTTCTTAACATTGCGGCGCAGTCCGTTGGCGTACGGCATGAGCTCGTACACGCCCTCGACGGAAATCCCCTCGAGCGTGCAGCGGCGCGCCATGATAAGCCCGATGTCGCCCGAGCCCAAAATGACGGCGCGCGAGCCGGGCTTGAGGTTTTCGATATTGATGTATCTCTGCGCCAAGCCGGCCGTAAACACGCCGGCGGGACGGCTACCGGGGATCTTGATTTCGCTGCGGGTGCGCTCACGGCAACCCATGGCAAGAACGACCGCGCGCCCGGTGAGCTGCAGCATGCCGGCGGGGTTCATGAGCGTGACGGTATGGACCGCGGTGGCTCCCGGGGCCTCGTCCACGCCCGACGCGCTCACGGCTGCGTCCGCGCCCTCGCCTGAATCAATCCCAATCACCATGCTGTTGAGGAACAGCGCAATGTCGGTTGCGTGCACCTGGTCGATAAAGCGCTGCGCGTACTCGGGGCCGGTGAGCTCCTGTTTAAAGTGCGACAGGCCAAAGCCGGGGTGGATGCACTGGCGGAGGATGCCGCCCAGGTGTTGCTCGCGCTCCACGATGGCGACGCGTGCGCCTGCCTTATGCGCGGCCAGCGCGGCCGCCATGCCGGCAGGTCCGCCGCCGATAACGACCACGTCGAAGGCTTGCGTTTGTACGGCTTCTACGACACCGTAATCAATCGCGCTTGATTTGATTTCCGTCATCCTAGCGCACCCCCCTTCAGCGGTCCCTCGACCAACCAAGATCCGGCATCTTCCAACAGCACTTCGCTGGGGTCGCAGCCCAGCTCGCGCGCCAGGATCGCCACCACGCGGCTCTGGCAAAAGCCGCTTTGGCACCGACCCATGCCGGCTCGGCAGCGGCGCTTGACGCCCTCGACCGAAACCGCTCCCGGGTGGCGTCGGATCGCGGCCACTATCTCGGCCTCGGGCACCGTCTCGCAGCGGCAGACGATCTGCCCCCACGCGGGGTCGGACTTAATGAGCTCTTCCTTGCGCGCAAGCGTCTCGCGGTCAAAGTCGTCCGGCGCGTGGCGGATCGGGTCCCAATCGGCGCGTTCGCGCAGAGGCACGCCGGCGTTGCGCAACACCTGCACCATGCGCTCGGCAATGGCCGGCGCGCTCGCGACGCCTGGCGACTGAATGCCCGCCGCCTGGAACAGCCCCGGCACCACGGCCGACTGTCCAATAAAGAAGTCGTTCGTTCCCTGAATGACCGGGCGCCCGCCGGCAAACGCGCGCACCACGCGGCGCGTGTCCAGGTCGGGCACCAGCTTGCGCGCGCCGGTCAGCAGCGCGTTCACATCGCTCGCATAGGTCTGCGTGTCGCCCGGCTCGCGCACGGCGGCCGTGGCGGTGATCACGGTGTTGCCGTGCACGGTGCCCGTGACGATAACGCCCTTCGATATCGGCGTCGGCACCGGGTAGAGCGGCATGAGCGTGCGCGGTTCCTTGTCCAGCACCACGATGTTGCCCTGGCGCCATACCATCTGGAACTCCTCGGCGCCCGCCATATGCGAGATGTTCGCGGCGCCGTTGCCCGCGGCGTTGATCAGGTAGCGGCAGCGCACGTCTCCGGCGGGCGTCGCCAACGTAAAGCGCACGTCGTCGCCCGAGCCCGCGATTTCAATCGCCTCCACCGGTGCGGAGCGCATAAACGTCACCCCGTTGGCCACGGCGTTCTCCAGTGCGGCGATGGCAACCTCAAACGGGTCGACAAACCCAGTCGATGGGCACCACAACGCGCACGTTGCATCGGCACTCGCGCGCGGTTCCAGCTCGCGGATGCGCTCGGGGCCGATAATCGACAGCTCGGGCACGCCGTTCGCCAGGCCGTTGCTGCGCAGCTTCTCCAGCTGTGCGCGGTCCTCGTCGTTAAAGCCCAACACCATCGACCCGGTGCGGCAGAACAGAAAGCCCAGCTCCTGCGCCCACGTACCGTACAACTTGCAGCCACGGGCGTTGACCTGCGCCTTAACCGTGCCCGGTGCCGGATCGTAGCCGGCGTGCACCAGGCCGCCGTTGGCCTTCGACGCGCCCAGCGCGATATCGTTGGCCGCCTCGACCACGCAAATGGACAGGTCAAATCGCGCGAGCTGCCGCGCGATGGCACACCCGGTAATGCCCGCGCCCACAATTGCGATATCAAACGTTTCTGCCACGGTGCCTCCCAGACAAGTTGACAGGATGTCAATAGGACTATCCTACGGTCTGCGCATCCCCAGCGCGGCGGCAATGCGGCGAACAGCCCCGCAACACCCGCCAACGGCAGGAGAGGGGAGACGCGGCAACGTCGACAACCTCGTCCGCCGACAACTACGGCAACCTTTCGTCTCGATCTGTAACAGTTAACTGATGATTTGGGTTCTAGATGTTACAGATCAAGACAAACCTTCCGGCGGATTTTGAATGTCTCGATCTGTAACAGTAAGAGGGGTTTTGGGGCCCAAGATGTTACAGATCGAGATTGAAGTCGGGGAGGAACCCCTGTGTTTCGATCTGTAACATCCAGGACCGTATTCCGCTCCCACCTGTTACAGATTGAGATGTTTGTGTCCGCACCAGCCCCGCCCCTGGCCGTGGTCCCATATAAACAAACCCCGTGGTAAACTTGACCGGACTGTTAATATCCCGAAAGGTACCCGTAATGTCCAAGTACATCTCCGAGCTCATGTCGCCGCAGCTTATGGGCGTCGTCTATGCCTTCGTTGGCTTTATCATCGCCCTGTATGTGCTGTCGGTCGTCTATGTGTTCATCGACGCTCGCCGCCGCGGCGCCAGCGCCTACGTGGCATGGGGCATCATCGCTCTCATCCCGTTTGTAGGCCTCATTGCCTATCTGGTCCTGCGCCCGCACTCCTACGCGTCCGACCGCGAGGAGCAGGAGCTGGACATGGCCCTGCGCGAGCGCCAACTTGCCCAGTACGGCACCTGCCCGCAGTGCGGCGCGCCCATCGAGAAGGACTTTGTGGTCTGTCCGGTGTGCGATACCCAGGTTCGCAACGTATGCCCCAGCTGCCATCGCCCGCTCGATGCGCACTGGAAGGTCTGCCCCTACTGCCGAACTCGCATCCAGTAACGCATCCATCGCCGGGCCGGCCGCAAGCCACGGGCTCCGCGCACCCCGCGCATCCCACGGCCGCCACGCGCCCCGCGCCGCCCCACACGATGAAGCATGCGTAGAAAATCGCCCGCCGTGCCATTAAGGTGCGGCGGGCGCTTGTATACCAAGGCAACCTGCCTATAATGATGCAAGTCAAAAACGCCGAGCGCATCGCACGCACTTGCATCAGGCATCCGAGAGGAGATAACATACCCATGAAGGCACTCTACAATGACGGTTCGGTGGCCGAGCTCCCGCAGGACGAGGTCACGCACGTCATCCGCCACTCCGCCGCGCACATCATGGCGCAGGCCATCAAGCGCCTGTACCCCGAGGCCGACTTTGCCTACGGCCCCGCGACCGACAATGGCTTCTACTACGACGTCGATCTGCCCGAGGGCGTCAAGATCAGCGAGGACGACTTCCCCGCGATCGAGGCCGAGATGAAAAAGATCGTCAAGGAGAACCTCAAGTTTTCCGTGTATGAGAAGCCCCGCGCCGAGGCCATCGCCCTTATGGAGGAGCGCGGCGAGAAGTACAAGGTCGAGCACATCGGCGACCTGGACGACGACGCCCGCATTACCTTCTACCAGCAGGGCGACTACATCGACATGTGTGTCGGCCCCCACATCTGCTACACCAAGGCCCTCAAGGCCTTTAAGCTCACCGGCGTCTCGGGCGCCTACTGGAAGGGCGACAAGGATAACAAGATGCTCACCCGCATCAACGGCGTCGCCTTTGCCACCAAGGAAGAGCTCGATGAGCACATGCACATGCTGGAGGAGGCCAAGAAGCGCGACCACCGCAAGATCGGCCGCGAGATGGACCTCTTTATGATGCGCGACGAGGCCCCCGGCTTCCCGTTCTTCCTGCCCAACGGCATGATCCTTAAGAACACGCTGCTGGACTACTGGCGCGAGATCCACCACAAGGCCGGCTACGTGGAGATTTCCACGCCGCTCATCATGAACAAGCAGCTGTGGAAGACCTCTGGCCACTGGGACCACTACAAGGACAACATGTACTCCACCGTCATCGACGACGAAGAGTACTGCATTAAGCCCATGAACTGCCCGGGCGGCGTGCTGGTGTACGCCTCCAGGCCGCACTCCTACCGCGAGCTGCCCATCCGCGCCGGCGAGATTGGCCTGGTGCACCGCCACGAGCTGCGCGGCGCCCTGCACGGCCTGTTCCGCGTGCGCTGCTTTAACCAGGACGATGCCCACCTGTTTGTGCGTCCTGACCAGCTGACCGACGAGATCGTGGGCGTGGTCAACCTCATCGACTCCGTGTACCAGAAGTTTGGGTTTAAGTACCACGTTGAGCTTTCCACCCGCCCCGAGGACTCCATGGGTTCTGACGAGGACTGGGCTCGCGCCGAGGAGGGCCTGCGCACCGCTCTGGAGAAGCTGGGCATGGACTACGAGGTCAACGAGGGCGACGGCGCCTTCTACGGCCCCAAGATCGACTTCCATCTGGAGGACTCGCTCGGCCGCACCTGGCAGTGCGGTACCGTGCAGCTCGACTTCCAGATGCCGCTCAACTTTGATCTGGAGTACGTGGACGCCGACGGCACCAAGAAGCGCCCCATCATGCTGCACCGCGTATGCTTTGGCTCCATCGAGCGCTTCATCGGCATTCTGATTGAGCACTTTGCGGGCAAGTTCCCCACCTGGCTGGCTCCCGTGCAGGTCAAGGCACTTCCCGTCTCCGAGAAGAGCCGCGACTACGCGCACGAGGTGTGCGCCAAGCTGGAGGAGGCCGGCATTCGCGTGGTCTGCGACGACCGCGATGAGAAGATTGGCTACAAGATCCGCGAGGCCCGCAGCATCGACCGCGTGCCCTACATGCTCATCCTGGGCGAGAAGGAGGTCGAGGCCGGCAACATCTCCGTCCGCGATCGCTCCAACGAGACCGTTCAGATGAGCGTCGACGAGTTTGTTGCCAAGGTGACCGAGGAGATCAAGACCCGCGCCTAAGGTAAGCTTCACAACAATTTACAAAGGCGACCGTCCACAAAGGGCGGTCGCCTTTTTTCTTACCAAAATAAGAAAAGCCGCTGGTTGAGCGGCTTTTTTTGTTGCACAAAAAGGTACAGGTTTTTGTAGAGGGGTATGGAGATGTACCTACTAGCAGTACATTTTGCGTAATCTGGGCAAACGCTGATTGATTGCTCGTATAATGTCATCTGTCGAAAGATACAAAAACCTGTACTTTTGCGACTGCGCCTAGCTGCGAGCGAGAAGCCTGTTCTAAACGCCCCTGCATTTGCGTGCATCGCAAAGCCAAAAGAGGGGGGCGAGAACATGGAACAGACGACACGGCGCCAAGAGCAGCTGCCGGGCGCATTTAATGGCGCCACCACCAACAGCCAGCACGGCCGCGTCCGCTGGTATCTGGTTCACACCCCCCATGGAAAAGAGCGCGAGACCTGTGAAAAGGTCCGCTGCATTATCCCGCACGAGTTGATGCAGGACGCTTTTGTGATGCAAAAGGAGTTCTGGTTTAAGCGGGACGGCGCATGGTCGCTCCAAACCAAACCTATGTACAAGGAATATTTTTTCGTCGCTACGCACGATGCCGCCGCGCTCGATAGGGCTTTGGCCCAGTTGAGCTTTGGCTGTCGCATCGCCGGCAGTAGGGAGCGGGCGTACATGCCCATGCCGGATGACGCGCAGGACTGGTACCGCAGCGTGCTGGACGACGACGGCGTGGTGCGCAACAGCGTCGCCCGCATAGAAGACGGCGTGTTGCACATAGAGCAGGGGCCCTTGGTGGGGCAAGAAGCCCGTGTAAAGAAGATCGACCGTCATAAGCGCTGGTGCCTGGTAGACGTGGGCGAAGGCGACTCCGCATTTAGGGAGCTGCTGCCGCTCGACGTGCCCAGCAAAACGTAAGGGAGACGTTGCACTAGCAAATTACTTGATTTTGGATTCATAGATGGGGGGGGGTTCCTGGGGACAGGAACGTAAGTTTTATTGTGGCTGCTAATAAAGAAGTGACAGAGAGCAATGCGCCCGCGGGGGCAGCGCTGATTGCTCAGGCTATGGACCAGCGTGAATGCACCGGTCGATATAAGGCTGTGCAATCCATCATGGACTGGGACAACTCGCGCCTGGCCTACCGTGCCGTCAAGCGCGCGTTCGACATCGTGTTCAGCGGCTGCGTGCTGGCCGTCATTGCCGTGCCGAGTCTGGTGCTTGCCGCGGCAATCCGCCTGGAGAGCGAGGGCAACCCGTTCTACAGTCAAATTCGCGTGGGCCAGACCCACCGCGACGGCAGCCTGTCCACCTTCCGCATGTGGAAGTTCCGCAGCATGTACAGGGACGCCGACGAGCGCCTCGCCGAGCTCAAGGGGCAGAACGAGATCGCCGGCGCCATGTTCAAGATGAGGGAGGACCCCCGCGTCACCAAGATCGGCAGGTTCATCCGCAAGCATTCCATCGACGAGTTTCCGCAGTTCGTCAACGTGTTCCTGGGGCAGATGTCCGTCGTGGGCCCGCGCCCGCCGCTGCCTAACGAGGTGGCCGAGTACACAGAATTCGACCTGCAGCGTCTGGCCGTCAAGCCCGGCATCACCGGCTGGTGGCAGGTGACCGACCGCAATTCAACGGGTTTCGACGGAATGGTCCAGCGCGACCTTGAGTACATAGCCAAGCGCGGCGTCATCACGGATCTCAAGATCGTTCTACTCACTGTCGTCGAGGTAATTACGGGAAGCGGGGCGTGCTAGTGTCAGCCGGCAATCGTTATCCAATTCTGAACACGTATGTAAACGCCATCTCGCTTGACGAGACGGTGGATGAAATCGAGAAGATCATCGCGAGGGGCGTACCGACCCAGCATGTCGTAATCAACGCCTCCAAGGTCAACCTGATGGAGGCGGATCCCGAGCTCGCGTCAATCGTCAACGAATGCCCCCTGATCAACGCCGACGGCGCCTCGATCGTCTGGGCGGCGAAAAAGCTGGGGGTTCCTCTCGGGGAACGCGTCACGGGCATCGACCTGTTCCAGAGGCTTGTCGGGCTGGCGTCCGAGAAGGGCTACCGCATCTACCTCTTCGGGGCGAAGGAAGAGGTGGTCACCAAGGTCAAAGCGATTTTCGAGGACAGGTACCCGGGCATCCAGATCGCAGGGTATCGCAACGGCTACTTCACCGAGGCGGACGAGCCCCAGATCGTATCCGATATGGCCGCCTCGGGAGCCGACATGATGTTCGTCGCTTTCTCCTCTCCCAAGAAAGAGTACTGGGTCCACAAGTACATCGACCAGATCGGAATCCCCTTCGTCATGGGCGTCGGCGGCAGCTTCGATGTTGTTGCCGGCGTAACCGACCGAGCTCCGACGTGGATGCAGAAGCACGGCCTGGAGTGGTTCTACCGCTTCATCCAGGAGCCCGGAAGGCTGTGGAAACGCTACATCATCGGCAACCTAAAATTCGTCGCCCTCACGTATAAATACAAGTTCGCTAAGAAAGGTGAATAGCAATGGTTAACGTTATCGGTCTCGGCTACATCGGCCTGCCCACCGCCCTCATGATGGCATCCCACGGCGTGGAGGTCGTGGGCACGGATTACAACGAGGAGCTCGTCGCCACGCTCAACGCCGGCAAGACTACCTTCAAGGAGGAGGGCCTGGACGAGCTGTTCGCCGACGCCCTGAAGTCCGGAATCAAGTTCTCCACCGACTACCAGGTCTGCGACACCTACATCGTCTCGGTCCCCACTCCCTACGACAAGCTAGACAAGAAGATCGACCCCTGCTACGTCGTGGCGGCCTGCAAGACCGTCCTCGAGGTCGCGCCCGAGGGCGCCGTGCTCGTAGTCGAGTCCACCGTCTCGCCCAACACCATCGACCGCTTCGTTCGCCCGCTACTCATAGAGGCCGGCCGCGAGGACGTCAGGCTCGTCCACGCCCCCGAGCGCATCATCCCGGGCAACATGGTCTACGAGCTGCTGCACAACAACCGCACCATCGGCGCCGACGACCCCGAGGTGGGCGAGGCCGTGGCGAAGGTCTACGCCAGCTTCTGCCAGGGCGAGATCTCCGTCACCGACATCCGCACCGCCGAGATGACCAAGGTCGTCGAGAACACCTTCCGCGCGGTGAACATCGCCTTCTCCAACGAGCTCGCCAAGATCTGCCGCATCGGCGGCATGGACGTCGCCGAGGTCATCCGAATCGCCAACAAGCACCCGCGCGTGAACATCCTCAACCCCGGCCCGGGCGTCGGCGGCCACTGCATCCCGGTCGACCCGTGGTTCCTGGTCGGCGACTACCCCGAGACGGCCAACTTCATCCGTCTCGCCCTGCAGACAAACGCCTCCATGCCCGAGTACGTCATGCACCGGGCCCACGAGGTCATGGTCGAGCGCGGCATCACGGACGCCTCGAAGGTCGGCATCTACGGCCTCACCTACAAGGAGAACGTCGACGACGTCCGCGAGTCCCCGACGCTGCAGATGCTCGAGTCCATGTCCGAGCACCTCTGCGCCGGCTCCGTCAAGGTCTACGACCCGTGGGTCGAGCGCGACGAGGTTCCCGGCCAGGTCCACTCTATGGATGAGTTCCTGGACGGACTGGAGATGGTGATCGTGATGGTCGGCCACTCCCAGGTCACGGACAACCCCGGCATCTTCGGCGAGCGCGTCCTCATCGACCCGCGCAACGTCTGCGGCGACGGAGAGAACGTCTACAAGCTGTAAGACCATGTGACTCTTCAGGAGAAATCGTTTTGAAGAAGGTAATGCTCGTCTTCGGCACCCGCCCGGAGGCAATCAAGATGTGCCCGCTCGTCAACGAGCTCAAGGCGCGTACGGATGAGTTCGAGACCGTCGTGACTGTGACCGGCCAGCACCGCGAGATGCTGGACCAGGTTCTGCGCGTCTTCGATGTGACTCCCGACCACGACCTGGCGATCATGAAGCCGGGCCAGACGCTGTTCGACGTGACGTGCGACGTGCTGCTTAAGCTCAAGGCCGTCCTCGAGGACGAGACGCCCGACGTGGTCCTGGTCCACGGCGACACCACGACCAGCTTCGCCGCAGCGCTCGCGTGTTTCTACCTGCAGATCCCCGTGGGGCATGTGGAGGCCGGCCTGCGCACGCACGACATCTACAGCCCCTGGCCGGAGGAGTTCAACCGCCAGGCGGTCGACATCGTGAGCGAGTACTACTTCGCGCCCACGGAGGCGAGCAAGCAGAACCTGCTCGGCGAGGGCAAGCTCGAGTCCGGGATCTGGGTCACCGGCAACACCGGCATCGACGCACTGCGCACTACCGTGCGCGAGGGCTACTCCCACCCCGAGCTCGATTGGGCTGAGGGCTCCCGCCTCATCCTCATCACGGCGCATCGCCGCGAGAACTTGGGTGAGCCCATGCACCGCATGTTCCGCGCCATCCGCCGCGTGATGGAGGAGCATCCGGACACAAAGGCAATCTACCCCATCCACATGAACCCGCTCGTCCGCAAGGCCGCCCACGAGGAGCTCGACGGCTTCGACCGCCTGCACATCATCGACCCGCTCGAGGTGCTCGATTTCCACAACTTCATGGCCGCGAGCCACCTCATCCTCACCGATTCCGGCGGTATCCAGGAGGAGGCCCCGAGTCTGGGCAAGCCGGTGCTCGTCATGCGCGACACCACGGAGCGCCCCGAGGGCGTGGCGGCCGGCACGCTGAAGCTCGTCGGCACCGAGGAGGACGTGATCTACCGCGAGTTCAGCCGCCTGCTCAGCGATCAGGCCGAGTACGAGGTCATGAGTCATGCGTCGAATCCTTACGGTGACGGACATGCGAGTGAGCGAATTGCGGACGTTATTGGAGGTAAATAGTGAAGCTAAAAAAGAGGTTTACTCTTTCTCTTAAAAACAACCTGCGCTTCATTCCTGATGAGGCATATATGCGTCTCTACTTCAAAGCCAAACTTCATTACGAGCCTGATTTCGAGTGTCCTAAGACATTCAATGAGAAGCTGCAGTGGTACAAGCTTAACTACCATAATCCAGTTTTGACTCAGCTCGCAGATAAATATGGCGTGCGCTCTTTCGTCGAACAACGTATTGGGTCCGAGTATCTTGTGCCACTTTTCGGTGTTTTCAATGCAGCTGAAGAGATCGATCTCGATAAATTGCCGGAGAAGTTTGTGCTTAAATGTACTCACGACTCGCAGAGCACATTTGTTTGCACGGATAAGTCGAATTTTGATTTTGTTGAGGCCAAGAAACGTCTGAATGTTGCCTTGCATAGAAACTGGTATTGGCAGGGCAGGGAGTGGGCTTATCTCGGTATCACGCCTCGCATTGTGGCGGAAGCATTTCTTGATGAACCTGGAAGAGCGACTCCGACTGATTACAAATTCTATTGTTTTGACGGTAAGGCAGCTCTTGTTCAGACGGACGCCGATCGTTTCACTAATCATGAAATGCAGTACTTTTCTACTGAATGGGAGCAGCGTGGCGATATCGACCATGAGGTATCTGAGCATGAGCCTACTGTAAAGCCCGAGAACTACGAACTTATGCTTGAGCTTTCCGAGAAACTCTCTGATGGTTTCCCTCACGTGCGGGTTGACTGGTACAACATTGGCGGTAAACCTTACTTTGGCGAGATGACTTTCTATACCGGAGGCGGATACGATCCCTTCTATGCACTAGAGGAGCAACCCGATAGACTTGACCGAGAGCTTGGCGATTTGTTTGTTTTGCCAACTGTTTCCCATTTAGAAAAGTACTGCGATTGGTCTTGCCCTTCTTCTAAAAGATCTTTAGGTGCTGATAATGCCTAAAGTGTTGATGATTGGCCCGAGTCTTGATGCTATGGGTGGCATCTCCACGGTTGAAAACAACATTATGAAGTGGTCGAATCGTAACGAAGGTTCAATAGAATTCATTTCGACAACTGCTGAGGGCGGGAAGTTCAAGAAGCTCTCCATTGCCCTTGTGGCTTATATGAAATATCTCAGCAGGCTCAACGCGTGCGATCTCGTACATGTGCATATGGCGTCTCGTGGCAGCTATCGCCGAAAAAAGATCTTCATGAGGGCGGCCTTCTTTCGAAACAAACCCGTTCTTCTCCATCTGCATGGTAGCGAGTTCGGTGTTTGGTTTGACGAAGAATGTAGCGAGGCTGAGAGACGCGATATCTCGCATTCCTTTGAATGTTGCTCAAAGGTGGTCGTTCTGTCGGAGGAGTGGAAGGAATTCCTTCTAAAAAGGCACATCTGTTCCTTGGATCGTATCGTGGTGGTGCATAACGCCGTTGACGTTCCTGAGGTTAACGCTATTGATTATTCGTGCAATACGGTTTTGTTCATGGGGCGTCTTGATGCGCGCAAGAGTCCGGATTTACTTTTGCGCGCTGCTAAGCGCGTTCTTAAGACTCATCCCGATGCGCGTTTTGTCTTTGGCGGAGACGGGGATGTGCCAGCATATGAACAACTGGCGGATGAACTTGGAATTGGTGACAGGTGCAGCTTTATAGGCTGGGCTAAAGGTGAAAAAAAAGACGAAGCCTTTCGCAACAGTAGCATGTTCTGCCTTCCTTCGAAGAATGAGGGCATGCCTATGAGTGTGCTTGAGGCAATGTCGTACGGACTTGCTACCATTGCGACTCCTGTCGGGGGTATTCCACAAGTCATTACCGACGGCGTAGACGGAATTATGTTTCCAGTTGATGATGTTGATGCGTTGGCCACTAAGCTCGAGAATCTCATGAGCGATATCTCTTACAAGGAAATGATTGGAATTCAGGGACGAGCTCGCATAAAAGATGCCTTTTCCCTTACGGCGTTTATGAACCGGCTTGGCATGGTTTACGAAGATATTTGCCGGTGAGACTCGCTTTCTTGGGCGATATTGGAGACCCGTCAGACTCCGTTTCTTATTTCCAAGTTGCACATTTAGGAGCGTGACGATGGATAAGACTATTCATTACTGCTGGTTCGGAGGCAATCCGCTCTCTGAGACTGCTGTGAGGTCCTTGGCTTCGTGGGAGAAGTTTGCGCCTGGGTTTGAGGTCAAGCAGTGGAATGAGGATAACTTCGACTTCGCATCATGCTCTTGGTCAAGGGGCGCGTATGCGGCGGGCCTCTGGGCATTTGTGTCGGACTACGCTCGCTTTAAGGTCTTGTATGAGTACGGCGGCATCTATATGGATATCGGCAGCGAGCTCATACGAGACATATCGCCTCTCATGGAAAGCATTCCTTTCACTGCAATCGAAGAATCCTCGTTGACTGCCACCACCGGCTTGATTGTTGCTGTTGAGCCTCATGACCCTGTAATTCGCGCATGCGTGGAACGATATGAGTCGATGGAGTTCTCCTGTGATCCTGATTTTCTCGACAAGATCACGGTGAATGAGGTATTCACTGCTGAGCTTCAAAAAATCGGCTTTGAACGCGTGAATAAAGAGCAGCATTTCGGTGGCTGGCTTGCCTTGGACTCCAAAGCGTTCAACCCCGTTTACGGTTTCGGCGGTTATCACATCAAGCGTGAAACGTACAGCATCCATCGCTCTTCGGGAAGCTGGGTTGAGCCCAAATATCGCATCAAGCGGAAGGTTGTGCGTAAGTGTTCCCCTTTCATTGGGCGAAGGCTTTCGCAGATTTTGGGTCGAATTCTCATGGAGCTTAGTGACGGTGGCTTGGTTGTAGGAACTAAGAGAATCTTTGGCGTTGTTCGCGAAAAGATTGCTAGAGGAGAGAGAAGTTAGAGTGGACGTATTCGCTAAAGATACTTATCACTATTTCGGTACGCAAGGCGTAAAGCTCGGCCGGTTATTAGGTGATTTTGGCTACCGCTATGTTTTCTATCTAAGGATGTGTCAGGCAGGGGGTTTGCGAAAACTCCTCTTCACGCTTCCGAGGAAACATCTTTCCAGGAAGTGTGGACTCGAGATTTCGCCATCAACTCAAATTGGTGAAGGCTTCTACATTGGTCACCCTTACGGCATTACTGTAAACGCCGGCGCGAAGTTCGGCCGTAACGTGAACATCCATAAGGGATGCACCATCGGCCAAGAAAACCGTGGCCATAGAAAGGGCGTCCCTACGATTGGTGACCGCGTGTATCTCGGAATTAACTCGACGGTTGCAGGTAATGTGACCATTGGAAACGATGTCTTTATTGCCTCCAATACCTTTGTTAACCAGGATATTCCCGATCATTCGATAGTCATTGGCAACCCGTGCAAGATTATCGAAACCGATAACGCTACTGAAGGTTACATCATCAATTTGGTTTAACGAGCTTGCGAATAGTTAGGCGGTAAGATATTGAAACGCATAGGCATCCTCACATTTTCGAATACCGTAAATTATGGTGCTTCGCTACAAGCATGTGCTCTGCGCAGGACCGTGATGTCGTTGGGCTGCGACTGCGAAGTGCTCAATTACAGCAATAAGGAACTCGATGATCGAGAGTTGGGTACGTGCTTCTCGTTCAATCCTTCGGATGCCGTTCGCTATTTCCTTCGCAGGGGTTTTGAGCGCCAGAGGCTTAATTCGTTCAGTCGATTTGCTAAGCGCAATCTAAGCCCTACGGGAAAGCTGGATAAGCAAGCTCTTATTGATAGAGCCAAGAGCCTCGACTGCGTCCTCATTGGCAGCGATCAGGTTTTCAATCCTCGGGTTAATGGGCATGACCCAGTCTTCTTGGGTGAAGGCATCGCTGAAGTTACAAAGGTCGCGTCTTATGCTGCCAGTCTGGGAGATGCGACGGCGGAATCCATTTTGGCATGCGATGAAGGCGCGGCCGACAGGCTGGCAAAGTTCACTGGTCTTTCCGTTAGGGAACCGAGCTCTATGGAGGTCCTTAGCGAGATGGGGCTCGAATCTGTATTTATGCCTGATCCGACCCTGCTTCTTACGGGCGATGACTGGTCGGCGTTAGCCTCAGATGACGGCTTGGATACGATACCTCAATCCTATGTTCTGCTTTATACGCTTAACTCTGAGCAAAAACTCGTGGATCGAGCTAGGAAGATCGCCAGCGAGCTCGGCGTTCCTGTCGTCTGCATTCATTACAACACGAAGAAATTCCCCGGCATGATTAACGTGAGGGGTATCGGTCCGGCTGCTTTCTTGAAGCTTGTTAGTGAGGCGTCGTTTGTTTGCACGGACTCCTTCCACGGCGCCTGCTTCTCCATGAATTTCAATAAGTCGTTTGTCGTTAAAACGTCGGACTCCGCCGTTCAGAGTAACGTCAGAATTACAGACCTGCTCGCACGTTATGGAATTGAGGGTTGTCTGTATCGAGACGAGGTCGTTACTTCGGCTGTTGACTATGGTCATGCAAACCAGACCCTCTCACATGACCGTGATACAGCGCGTGCCTTTATCGCTCGCTGCATTGGATTGTAGGTGTCGTTTCTGGCTTATGTTTGCAAAGAATACTTTTTGGAACTTGGTCTACCAGTTGACCGCTATCGTTGCCGGCTTCCTCGTCCCAAGGGCGATTATTGGCGTATATGGATCCGAGGTTAACGGTCTGGTGACCTCTCTAACTCAGTTTATTGGTTATTTCGCACTTGTCGAAGCTGGTATTTCTGGTGCGGCGACCTTCGCTCTATATAAGCCTATTGCTAAGGGCGACTGGGATGGGATTAACGTCGTGGCTTCGGCCTCGAAGGTCTTTTATCAGAAGTCGGGCATGTTGTTTCTTGTCTTGCTGGTTGGCCTTTCGGTCGTTTATCCCATATTTGTCTCGGTAGGTTCGCTTGCGCCTTGGGAGATCATGGTGCTTACCTTCCTGTTGGGTGCCAAGATCGTCGTGGATTTCTTTTCCCTCGCCAAGTACCAAGTTTTCCTTACCGCCGATCAAAAGAACTGGCTCATTCAACTCGCATCGACGGTCTTCACGCTGGTTAACACGGCCGTCATTTTCTTGTTTGCCTATCTCCATGCTCCTGTTGTCGCTGTCTATGCGTTGGCTCTCTCTGCGGTTTTTGCGCGCAGCCTGATTCTCGCTCTGTATACACGCCGCCATTATCCGAAGCTCAATTGCAAGGTTGATTACGGTGACTATCAGCTACCCCAGAGATGGGATGCGTTGTTTCTCCAAATCTTGGGAGCCGTTCAGTCGGGCGCGCCCGTTATTTTGGCGACCTTCCTCTGTGGGAGCATGAGTGAAGTTAGCGTTCTTGCTGTTTACATGCTCGTATCTACGGGGCTACAGATGATTCCGAATGTCCTTGGTACAGGGCTTCAGGCGCTCTTTGGTCGACAGATTGCTGAGGGAGACTACGAGGGTCTTCGGTCTTCCTATAAGCCATATCGAGCGCTTGTGTACGCAGTCTCCGCTGTGGCATGCGGATGTGCTTTTTCATTGATTATGCCGTTTGTTGATTTGTATGCAGGCGGGTTTCACGATGCAAATTACCACAATGTCCTGCTCGGTTTCCTCGTCGTCCTAAATGTTTTTCTCTATCATGGCAAGTCGTCCCAGGGCCTACTTGTAATTGCTGCTGGCATGTACCGTGAGACTAGGGCGCAGACCTGCTTGCAGGCTGCAATCATTATCGTCTTGGGTATCCCACTCACAATGCGTTTTGGGGTCGTCGGCACAATTGCTGCGTCCTGCGTATCCAATCTATACCGCGTGATTGACCTTTTGCTCTACGAGCCTCGTAAAATCTCGAAGGACTCTCTTTCGAGTTCGTTTTGGTCGTTTGGCGTGTATGTATTACAGACCGTTCTCGTGGCCATGCCTGGCTATCTACTGTCTTGCTTCGCTGGAAGTTGGACAGGATGGATTGCGGTCGCCATCGGTCTTGTCATTTGGGGCGCAGTCGCCGCATGCGCGACGCTCTATATCTTCGACAGGCCTAGCTATAGTTCGATTATTGGTCGTTTTATGAGGATTAAATAGGATGAATTATTTCAGCGCGTCTAGGGCCGGTGTTGAGTCTTGCTCTGAGTTAGAGCGACGCTTTTCCCTAAATGATGGGTCCATGGTGTTCATTCCACTGCTCTTTTACGCCTTTTTCTGCCAATCGCTCGCTGCTTCTGCGCTTGCACTCGATGTCTGCCTCCTGCTATCTGCTACGGCGTTTCTCCTGCATTTTGTGACTAACAGAAGATTTGCTTGCAAAAGATTTGGCCTTGAGCTGGCTTGGGCACCTTTCTTTGTGCTGTTCTTTATTCATAGTTTGATATACGGTGTGACTAATTTAACCCTGCTCGTAGTTTATACGCTTCTATTTCTGTGCATGTATGTTGCGGCAGGCGAGCGATCCTGGGTCACTTCATGCCTTAGGGTTCTTGTCGCCTTTGCAGCATTTCATGCGTTCTGCACCATCGTCTTCTGGCTAGTTCCCGCACTTTATCTGCCAGTTAAATCTGCCTTCTTTTCAGGTAGCTATATGGCTAGGGACTATCGCTCTGGCTTCACGGCGCACTACAGCACTAATTCGATTTATTTGAGTTTGGGTCTCGTCTCTTGGGCCTGTGGTCTTGCTGGTAGCAGGGAAAAGGTTCGGATTAAAGATTTGATGCTGAGCCTGATGCTCTTGCTTGCGCTTTTTCTGACTACTAAGCGGGGTCCTTTGGTTGCATCCGTTGCTGCTATCGTCATCTCGTATCTGTTCGTAAATAGAAAGAAGCTTTCCGGGACGATGCTCAAGACCTTGGTTGTTGCTGCAATCGCTGTAATAGCTGTCGGCGTTCTTGCTACGTTTGTTCCCGCTGTTCAGGCGACTCTTGAGAGGTTTATTGAGCTTTCAGATGATGAAACGGGCAATGGCAGAAGCTATTTGTACGATTGCGCTTGGAGTATGTTTTATGCAAAACCCTTACTTGGTTGTGGTTGGGGGACTTATTCCAAGTATGTTGCCACTACCTCCCTTGGTGCAATGTACAGCAATCTTGGCTTTTCGTCGATGAGTGCTCACAACGTATACCTTCAGTTGCTTGCCGAGACGGGTGTGATTGGCCTTGCGGCTTTTGTTGTGCCTGCGTTTCTCTCCATCCTTGCAGCCATGCATCGATCTGAATCTCTTTTAGAGGAAGGTCCTTATGGGGACTCCTTTTGCTTGTGGGCCTGTTTGGGTGTTCAGATTTTCTTTCTAATTTATTGCTTTTCAGGCAACCCTTTATACGATCCGCAGTGCTACATACCGTATTTCATTTCATGTGTGGCGGCGTTTGCTATTTGCGGCTCAGACAAGATGATTCTTAACGATAGGGAGGGATTCCATGGATATCTGCAAAGATAGTCAACGCTGTACCGGGTGCTCTGCGTGTCTGTCTGTGTGTCCTCGATCGGCGATTCAGATTGTAGAAGACTCTCATGGGTTTTACCGTCCGAAGATTGACGAATCAAAATGTGTTGAGTGCGGTTTGTGCCAGAGGGTATGTCCGGCTAATGGTTTGACGAGCGACGATCTGAAGATGAACTATCGTCGGGTATTGGCTTATCAGGCTGACGACGCCGAACGCGCAAAAAGTTCCTCGGGTGCCGCGTTTTGGACCTTGGCTACTTACGTCCTAAATAATGGCGGCGTCGTTTACGGCGCTTGCTTCGATGAAGATTTCCGCGTTGTTCAGCGGCGTTGTGCCTCTGTTGACGACGCGCAATCTTGTCGAGGCTCAAAATACTCACAGGGCTTCGTTGGCTCTTCATATGTCGAAGCATATAACGACTTGAAACAAGGTCTTGACGTGCTCTACAGCGGAACCCCATGCCAAATTGCGGGTCTTAGGAGTTTTCTGTCTAAGAAAAACTATTCCGGACAGTTGGTTACCTGCGATTTAATCTGCCATGGCACACCTAGTAATCGTATGTTCCGCGAATACATTTCCTTTTTGGAAAAAAAGTCCGGAAAGAAGGTCATCAAATATTTTCATCGCCCCAAGGACAGAGGTTGGGGAGTCCATGTCGAGAAGGCTCTCTTGGACGACGGCACTGCTCTCTATGACACGATTGAATCTAATACTTGGCGAGATGTGTTCTATAGCAATAACGCTTTAAATTCCAGCTGTTATAACTGCGCCTATACCGACGTCAACAGGGTTTCCGACTTTACTCTTGCTGATTTTCTTGGCGTCGATCGAGTTCGCAAAGGTTTTAATGATCATAAGGGACTTTCTGTTGTTATGGTTAATAGTGAGCTAGCCGAGCGTATTGTCGCATCTGGTGTATTTGAGCCCGGCGTAACAGATATATCTCTTGAAGAGGTGCTGCCCGGTAATCCGATGCTGGAGAGGTCGTCCTCTCCGCAGGGTAACGTTGATGGTTTCTGGAAGGCTTATGAGCATAAGGGGTTCGAGGGCACTGCTCGGTTTGTTGGCGCCTACGGCTTCGTGAAATCTCTCAAGACTCTTGTGAAACAGCTTATTAAAAGGAAATAGTTACTAGGGGCGTTTCTCTTGAATTTAATGGACTTTGTTGAGCATGTGGCGACCTGGATTTATGTCCGGGGTAAGTTGGCGTTTCTTGCAGGGAGATTCCCTGGCCAGATAACCATGACGAAGGCTTTCAGGCGACCGTTTTATTGTCGCGTATCGGATAAAGGCGTTATTAGCGTCGGTGAACGAACGTCTTTCAATTACGGTTGCGTCCTGATTGCTCATGAACGAATTGAGATTGGTAGAGGCTGCCTATTTGGTCCAAACGTCCATGTGTATGACTTCGACCACGGTATGTCGCAGGATGGGATCATGTATCGGGACCAGCCGACTACGACAGCGCCCGTGCATATTGGCGACAACGTCTGGCTTGGCGCGAATGTCGTGGTGCTTAAAGGTGTAGCCATTGGCGATAATGCGGTCATCGCTGCGAATAGCGTTGTTTCTAAAGATGTACCCGCGAATATGCTATTTCACGAAAAACGGGATCTAGTTTACAGAGAGCTTCGATAGGTTGCTGGATTGGCTTTCAATTCACGATGTACGCTGATCCGATAAAGCAGTATTGATAATGGCTTAATTGGATTAAAGCGTGCTTGCATTAGGGGTATCGGCTTGGGTCGATACCCCTTTTTAACCGGTTTGAAACCGCATCACTGGTAACGTCAAGTTTTTTGGAAATTGACAACCACATGACGGAGCACGGTCCGCGCTCTGTCATGTGGTCTCTGGCGGCTAAGCAGCGAATCACAGACGAATGGGATACGTGCCGAATTTGCGAACATCGTAACGGTCGACGAGGAACTGCTGTGCAAGGAAATGAAGACTCCTCCGAGGAAGACCATCGAGGAGGCGCCCAGCGCGCTGCTCGATGAGGAAGCTAATGGGGGATGGTGCTGTCGGTTGCGCTGGTCGCGCTGACGGGGGCGGCGTTGTTGTCTCTTTTGACATCTACTGCGGAATCACTTGAGTCGGTGGTGTTTGAGCTTGTGGTCCCTTCGGCCTTGTCAGTATCGCTTATTGCTGTCTTAGTTTGTGCCTGTTGCGCGGCTGTTGCTTGAGGCCGCATGGCTTCTGCGATGACCGCCATGGGTATTGGTGCGCTTGCCATGGACATGCGCGCGATTGCACATGGTGGGCGATAGGGGGCGTAGCGGAGCCTCTCTGGGAGCAGGCGATAGGGTCCAAAAGAAGCACCGGGCTAGCATGCCGCGCATATTTTGTTGGGGTTTTCGGAAACACCAGTAAACATCAGCGAGCTTTCTGTGTTAGCGATGGAATAATTTAGCCAAATATAGTCGGCCGAGATTGACCAATCCCGGCCGACCCATTTTAGCCAGCACGCCCGCATCTATGACTTTCCTATCGCATTCCTACATCCCCTCGGGCTGGATCCCCCTCACCTTCACCGCCTGGGGGACGGCATCCACCGAGCAGGTGTCGAGCCCCTGCCGCGGTTCAGCTGCTGCTCGACGTCATCTCGACCTTCGACTCGGCAGATAGATAGTCTTTGTTTCCAGCGGTCTTCCGGTCTATTTGATTCATCGCATACGCAACAATCCCATTCTGAATTCCCGAGATGCTCGGCGGGAAAGACTGATTATCGGCATCAATGGAAAATCTTTCTTCCCTGGTATCCAGTTGCTGCTGAATGCGGTCGGCATACTTCTCCGCCCATTCATCGGCCTTGTCATTTCGCACAAAGTAATTGTTGGACAGGTCGGTCGAGCGGTAGGCGTGGCCGTCCTTCTAGTAGTTGGCCGTGTGGTCGGAGTGGGCGATTGCCATGAGCTCGTCGGTCAGGCCAAAGTACAGATGGCGCTGGTCCAGGTCTCTGTACCAGTTGTTGCTGGTGTCGTCCCAGGTTAGGTCCATCTGGCACCATTTGTCGTCGATCTTTACGGCGTTCCAGGTGTGGCCGTTGCCGGTGATGCGGCCGTTGGCGATGCCCGCGGCGTCAAGGAGCTTGGAGTAGATGCGCTGGTAGCTCTCGCAGGTGCCCTGGTGGCGGGTGAGTCCGCTTTCGGCCGAGCACCAGTTGAGGCTGTGGTCGTACTCCAGCTGGTCGAGCGTCCAGTCGTGGAGCCACAGCGCCATGTCGTATTCCGAGCCGTTTGTCTCCTGCTTGCACTGGGCCACGGCGTTGTTGACGATCTGCGTGACGCTTGGGCGGGCGGCGTCGTTTACGGTCACCTCCGCCGTGGTGCGCAGGTAGTAGATCCCCTTGTCGTTTTGGGGTCGTTTCTGTCGTTGTCCATAAAGTAGAAGTGGATGCGGTACGTGCCCGACGCCGTGAAGTCAAAGGTAAAGTCGTGGCCCGCGGTGCCCAGGCTGTAGTAGCTGGCCCATGCCGGGCGCGACGGGTCGCAGACGCTTTCCTGGCTGCCGCCGTCCCAATAGGTGGGCACGTCCATGCGCGCCTTGGCCTGGGACGAGCCGTTGGCTTGGGTTACGTGGAAGGTCGTCGCGGAGCCCGCGGGGGCATCGTTCCACGAGACGGTGAAGGTGACGCCGTTTTGGCTTGCGGTGTCGGAGTGGGCGTAGCCGATTTGTGGCGTGGTGGAGATCGCGGCGGGCGTGGGGTTGGTTTGGGCGCGGAGGAATGGGGTGGGGGTGCCGGTTGCGGCGGCGGTGCCGGCATTGGTGGCGTCGGCACTTTCCGTGTTGGCTGCGCTGGTGCCGGTGGATGTTGCGCTGCTGTCCTCTGCGGTATCTGCTGTCGCATTTGTGTTGGTGCCGTCTTCGGCCTTGCCTGTGCCGCTGCTCGTGGCGTCGGCTTGCGCCAGCTGCTCTGCGGTTGCCTGAGGCAGGATGGCTTCCGCGATGGCTGCCATGGGCATCGTCGCGCTGACCATGGACGTGCACGCGATCGCGCAGAGCAGGTAGTAAAGGGGTCGTTTCATAGCGGAGCCTCTCGGTGAGCAGCCAATAGGGTCCGAAGGCAGCTCCAGGCCAGCACTCCGCACATATTTTATTGGGGATTATTTTACGAGAACACCAGTCAACATCAGCGAACTTTCTGGGGAATGTTGGGGAGGGGGAGCGGTCCCGCTTTGGTCCCCGGCGGCGTCCCGCCCGCGCTTCGTTAGCTATACGCGATGTGGCAACTCCAGCATGAGGCCGTCTTGCGACTCTTCGAGGCTCGGCGCCGAGGCCTTCCAGGAAAAGTCCGCGAGGCTGCTGCTTAGGTCAAGTTCTGCGTGGTCGTATTTTTCAATTTTGCAGCCCGGGTGATTCTCGTCTGGTAAAAGGCGACATTCGACCGGACGCGACCCGATGATTCGATACTCCTTCTGATATGCGTACTTGGGCGTTTTGATAAGTAGGTTGCAGATCTTGCCTTGGAAAACTTCGTCGATCAGCTTTGGTCCGGGGATGCCATAGGAGATGGCGCTGTGGGCGTATACGTCCCCGCCGTCTGTGGTGTGGCTGTCCATAAGGCGCGCGAAGCTGTCGTACCGCACGATGCCGATCCATCCGTCTGCACATCCGAACTCGCGGATCATGCGCTTCGGGATTTGGACAGAACCGTCGACGATGTCGTTCTCGCGGACCGTGTACATGCAGTAGATGGGCAGGCGGTAATTGCCGTAGATGCATGCCGGGAGGACCATGGACGCCTCGAGCGGATCGCCCTGTTCGCCAGACAGGCCATGATAGTAGCCAGCCGCGTTCATGTAGAGGCGACCGTTCATCAAGTCGTCGATGTATGCTTCCTTAGGTGCGAACTTGAGTAGGTAGACGATGTTGTTTTTGAGCATGGCGTTTCCTTTCTTGGGTAGTGATGTCTCGGACCGCCTTGTGCGGCCAGGTTCTTTGCTACCAAGGTAAAGGTTCCTGGCGGGACCCTCGTGCGGGAGTGGTGTGGATCGCTGGTGTTGCCCGGAGGTTGTGATCGCCCTCGGCGCCGGGGGTGCATGTCTGTGGAGCGTTCCGGGGGCTGTTTCCGGGCAGGGGAGTGTCGGCTGCTGTCAGCTAATAACGAAATTGGGGGTGAGCTCACAGTTGAGGCTGTCCTGCGCAACCTCAGCGGGGCTACGTTCCTCAGACGCGTGTTGGAAGTGGTGCCGTGTGATTGGGCCTCGCTGTAGTGCCAACCGTTGCGGGCATTGATGTGGGATCTCTGCCAAAGAGATTCATATTCGTTATGGTTTGCCTGATGTATGAGGCTCAAGTGGTCCAGGTATTCGTGTCGTGTTTTGTAGGTATGACCGAATTAGCTGCAACAAAGGCCGAACTGTCTTCATCTAGACTCCGAGCCTCGGTTTTCAAGGGCAGACCCCGGATGATGCGTCGTCTCTGCGAGTTGCCGTATCCGGTCGTTTTGACAAAAGCCTATACGATTTGCCAAGGAACGGATTGCCAATCAGGCTCTTGGTTGGGGGCGTAGCGCCCCCTGATCGCATAGATGAAGTAAGTTGGAAACTGGCAATAGCCGAAGGTGACCGTGCTGCTTACCAAGGATGTTCCCAGCGGGTTGCCTTTAATCGCATATTGCGGCGCGTTACCATCTTCGGCCTGTCGGCATAATGGTTGCCGGGTTTTGGGTTATTGTTTTCCATGATTTTTACGTTGACCTTCTTCCTGGTGTTTCGGCAGGGGTAAGGACGCTTTGTGGAGGCGATTATATGTCCGATGTTAAGAAGCAGCACTACGTGCCGCGTTTTTATCTGAAGTCGTTTACTAATCAAGATGGCTTTCTTTATGCGGTGAAGCGTGAGCCAAGTGGTTTGGGTCGCATATTTCAAACTAAACCGGAAGGCATTTGTTTCGAGAAGTACCTTCATGAGATAAAGAGACGGACCCCAATTGATGGGGAGCGATTTATTGAACAGGGGTCTGCTGAAAAGGCATTAAGCAAGATGGAGAATGACCTTGCGTACGATTACAGACTGCTTATAGAGCATTTGGATGCCGGCGGGTTTTCTGACACTGATGAGACCTGTGAGCTGCTCGAACGTCTTATACTCTTCATTGCGTTATTACTCGTAAGGAGCCCAAAATATCTCAAGAGGGTAAGAAGTAATGCTGCATCCTACGCGGCTGAGTTGGAAGCAGAAGGATTCCTTACTGAAGTTGATCGAAAAGAGATGGACGCCGAGGGTTTTGGCGAGGAGTTTGAATCGATTGTAGAGCTTGCTATTCAGGACGCAGCCTTGTTTAAGTTCTGTGAGGGCGCCCCGCTTTATTCGCTGGTTTCTTTGATGCTTAGAATGGATTGCGGCTTTTTCGTGGCGCCTGAGGGGTCAGAGTTTTTAACCTCGTCGTTGCCCATCTTTCCTGAATGGTCGGACATTCGGGAGAGCGATCCCTGCAGCATCTACTTTCCGTTGAGCCCTCGATATGGAGTGGCCTTTAAGCAGAAATCAGAGAATGACCGCTTGGTGAGTATTTCTCACATTGATGGTGCCGCTGTCGATGTGGTCAATCGCGCGATTATGCGCGGTAATGACTCCTGGGATTTCCTTATCGCGAGAGATTACGAGTGTTTGGAATCGCTTGTGGGGAAATGACGGGCTGCGCGGTCTTGACCGCGCAGCCCGTTTAATTGCAGTGTGAATGGTTTTGCAAGCGCGGAGGTATAGGAGCTCTTATTATATGCGGCCGTGCTTGCCTCAGCTCAACTCCGCGCGTATTACTTCCCACCGCGCACTATCGGCAATTCGAAACTGCTCGCTACTTCCGAATTCAAGAGATTTGTATGTGGATGAATCGAAGTCGAACACGTAATTGTGTCCTGGAACCGAGACAGTGACGGAAGCGAAGCGTCGCGGGTGATCGCGGGATTGTTTTTCCATTTTTGAGAGGGCTTCTCGAAGCATTTCCTCGTCAGCAAGAATAGTAGATTTGGCAAACAGCTCATTTCTTCTAAATAATTCATAATCGTTAGAGTTGAGTCTCTCCAGTTTTTTGTTAAGGGCTTCATAAACCAGCTCGAACGAATCGGCGCCCCTTGGACCAAACAGAATTCCGTTTTCATAATGAGCGCCGCACTGTTCGATCCGTTCGATTTGGCGTTTTCTCCAAGATTGGTCATCGATGAATGCGAGCCTCGAGTAAAGAGATTCAGCCTCTCTGCTTTCTCGTGATTGGGAATCTGTCACCTCAATGCCCAGAGAACGTGTCCTATCGATCAGATCTGGCTTGTCGCTGTAAGTCAGATTTCCATATTTGTTGCTATCGATAAACTGCAGAACGTGTCTTGCATAGCATTCCCAGATATCGATTTTGGTCCTATCTGGGAGTGGCTTGTCGTAATATACGCTATCGATGTGACTGTCCAAACCGCTCACCTCTGTTATTCGAATTCCTGACTTTAATTTTTCCTTAATGAGGTTCTAAAGAATCTGTATTCATTCTTTCCGTTTCACTGCGGATCTAATCGATTTGGCGAAGAGATATAACTCAGGGATCAACTTGTTTGAGCTGCGTGTTGCTTTTAATCGTGTCTTCAAGGTTGTCGGGGCGAAGCTTGGGTACGCATGTCGTAAATACACCGGCGCAAGCTGCGACTGTTTTTGGAATCTCTGATTCTTGGACGTAGGTTGCCTTTATTCAAACTGGCGTTTTGGCGCTACGCTTGCGCAAGCATTTTAAGCGCGGTGGTTTTTAGGTGTAGGAAGGTGATTGACCATCGCTGAAACGTTCAATCCCAAGAACATCATCGTCACGGGCGGCTGCGGCTTCATCGGCAGCAACTTCGTGCACTACG